>NZ_JBTSEG010000038.1:0-22718 GCF_054605375.1 Sulfuriferula sp.
CTCGGACTGGATGCAGATGCGAGCGCAGGCAGCGATGGATTTGGATTAGGTTCGAACAAGGGCGGACGCGACATCACGCTGGGCGGCGGAGGTGGCAGCCGTGCGCGCTGGTATGCCGGTTTGCTTGGTGATCGTATTGAGCAGGCACTCAATCGTGATACCAAGTTGCTGGATGACCTGAAAGCTAAGCGCATCGTAGTGCGGATATGGATCGGAAATGGTGGGCACGTGGAACGTGTGGAGTGGGATAAAGGCGCTGTGCCCGCTGGTGTCGAGCAAACCCTACGTGAACAATTGATGGCTCTAACGGTGCAGGAGTCACCTGATGGCATCGAACAACCAATCTGGTACCGATTCCGGCCGCGCAGTTGATTTTGGAAAGGTAAAAGAATTGTCATGAATTACAAAAGGATTGTTATGAATCGACGTACGCGTGCGGCGTTAACCCTGTTCACAGTACTGGCACTAGCTGGAGGGCCAGCGTGGGGGGATGAACGGGAAGATTTGGAAGTGGTGCGTCAAACCACGATGAATTTGATCAATGCGCTTGTGGAAAAGGGTGTGCTGAGCCAGGATGCGGCTCAGGCGATGGTCAAGCAGGCGGAAGATGCGGCTCGCAAGAAAGTTGCCGAAACCAAGGCTGCACAAGACAAGGTGGTGCGCGTACCCTATATTCCGGAAACGGTTAAACGCGAGATTCGCCAACAGATTGAGCAGGAGGTGGTGGCGCAAGCCAAGGCCGAGCGCTGGGGGGATGTCAACGCTGTGCCGGAGTGGGTGGATCGTTTGCAATGGACGGGTGATCTTCGGCTGCGTTATCAGGCGAACAGGTTTCCGGCTGGCAATGCCCCGGAATATTTATTCAGCCTAGGTTATGGTCAGAATATCACCGACACAACTCAAAATAATCAGGCATTCCGTTTGCGCGCCAGGCTGGGGCTGAATGCCAAAGTTACTCCCGCGATTTCTGCAGGTTTCCAGCTGACCACTGGTAACACGAATAATCCGGTTTCGACCACCCAGACACTGGGACAATACGAAAATAAATATAGCCTGGTGCTGGATCGTGCCTTTCTCAAGGTGCACTCTGATGAGACTTTACCGTGGCTGACTGTTTCAGCAGGGCGCATCCCCAATCCCTGGTTCAGCACCGATCTGGTATGGAATGACAATCTGAATTTTGAAGGCGCGGCGTTGCATGTCGATCCAAATGCACAGAGCTCCAAACAGCTGCGTCCATTTGTCACGCTGGGTGCCTTCCCGCTTCAGTCTGTGGAACGCTCGTTAACCGTAAGCGCCAGCAACAAATGGCTGTTCGGTGCGCAGACGGGTATCGAGTGGATAAAAGATACCAACACCCGGGCCAAAATCGGTCTGGCTTACTATGATTACCGCAATATTCACGGCATCCCGAATTCAGCGACCGCACGCAATGTGTATGACCAGACGGCACCCGCTTTCAGGCAAAAGGGCAATACGCTGTTTGATATCTCGGCACCCGGTGAGCCCACGGCACTTTGGGCGTTGGCGGCAGATTACCAACTGCTCAATCTGACTGCGATGGCCGATGTGAATGTGTATGACCCGGTACACATCATGTTGACCGGCGATTACGTAAAAAATATGGGCTTTAATCGTAGCGAAATCCTGGCGCGTACCGGGCAGGATGTGCAACCGCAAACAACAGGTTACATGGCCCGCGTGGCGGTCGGCATGCCAACCATGTTGCTGAAAAATGATTGGCAGGTATTCCTCGCTTACCGTCATCTGGAAGCGGATGCTGCGCTGGACGCCTTCACCGATTCGGACTTTCATCTGGGCGGTACTAATAACAAAGGTTTTATCCTGGGTGGTCAATACGGACTGGATAAAAATACCTGGCTGAGCGCACGCTGGCTTTCCAGCAATCAGATCAGTGGCCTGCCGCTGGCAATTGATGTATTCCAGTTTGATTTAAATGCCAAATTCTAGACTTATCCTCGTACTTGGTTTGGTACTGTTGTTGGGGGGGTGTGCCCTGTCTCCGCAACAGCTCGCATATCGACAGCGCCTGGAACTTGGTTTCACTACCCCGGACGACTATCGGCATTTCCGGACTCCGAATGCTCAGCAGCTTAAATTGGATGCTGCTGCCAGGGATATTTTACCGCGCAGTACTACGCCTCTAGACCAGGCATTAATGGTTGCGGCGGGCGAAGGCAATACCGAGAAGATGAAAAAGTTGTTGCAGGAGGGCGCCCATGCGAATGCAACGGACGACTGGGGCAACACACCTCTGTTGCGGGCAGCGCAATCAGGCAATGTAGAAAGTGTGCATTTGTTGATAAACGAAGGAGCCGACGTGAATGGCCGTGACGGCGCATTATCTCCTCTGGGGGCAGCGGTACTGCTGGGATACAGCAAACTGGTGAAACTGCTGATCCAGAACGGCGCGGATGTCAACATGCGAGACAAGTCTGGTCAGACTCCATTGATGACTGCTGTGAGGCTCAATCGTCTAACGATGGCTGGCCTGTTATTGGATGCAGGAGCAAATGGTGCGGTACGTTTCAGTAGTGGCGACAACCTGCTGACACTTGCAGTGAATCAAAATTCTCCTGGTATGCTGGATTTATTACTCCGGCGTGGACTGAATCCAAACATGACCGATACCAACGGCCTGACTGCGTTGTATTGGGCAGATTATTTTCAACGACCTGAGCTGGAACAGCTCCTGCAGGCGGCCGGGGCGGATCCAGCGCGCACTCATGTGAAAATCCTTGAAGGCCGGGCTTACGACAACGGAGAATTTTGATGGCGCAATCATTCAGACTGCTGGCCTTGGTATTGGCAGGGATGGCCTTGTTAGGCAATAGTGCCATGGCCGATGATAAGCACGAGCGTGCGCTGCTGCGGCGTGTCCAGCTGCAAATGCAGCAAGTCGAGCAAGAAAAGGCTGCGTTGCAGCAGCAGCTGACAGGTTTTGAACAGGAAAAATCCACTCTCTCCAACGAGAAGGGTGCGCTGGCAAAAAAACTCCAAAGCGCCGAATCACGCGCTACTACAGAGAGCAGGAAGAGTCGTAGCCTGGAGCAGGAACTGGAAGCAGCGCGTAAGGATAAGCAGGCATTGCAGGAGCAGAAATCGGAAGTAGAAAAACGTTTGGCTGCGATGACGGCCCAACAGGCCGAAAGTGCGCGGCAACTGACGATGCTACAGGGTGAGAATAAACAGGTCGAATCTAACCTGAGTATGCGCGAGAGGCAGGTTACAGGCTGCGAGGACAAAAATCTTAAGCTGTACCAGTATGGACGGGATTTGATCAAGCAGTGCCGTGATCACAGCGCGACGGATGTGATTCTGCGCCTTGAACCGGTGACGGGAATCGGGCATGTGGAGATCGAAAACATGCTGGAGGAATATCGCGACAAGCTAGACGCGCAGAAACTTATTTCCTCAGAAAATCGAAAATAGTTTCAGGAGTTGTCGCGAGCGCGTCATAACCACGTCATTAAAAATACATGCAGAAACGATAGTATCCAATCCTTATCCGATCACTTGGCAATCTCCATACGAATTATGTTTCATACTAAATTTTCCAGTTTGCTTGCGGTGACCCTTGTGCCCGTATTCCTGGCTGGCTGTGGCAATCAGTCCGACCACAAAGATAAAGATACCCAGGTTGCTGCCAAAGTGAATGGTGACGAAATTACTGTGCATCAGATCAACCAGGTTTTGTCGCACGCACCGAATCTCAAACCTGAGCAAGCCAAGCAAGCTGCTGCTGATGTGTTGCATGGGTTGGTGGATCAACAACTGCTGATCGAACAAGCCAAGAAAGATAAACTGGATCGAAATCCACAAGTCGTGGCGGCTTACGAAAGTGCTCATGCCCAGATTTTGACTCAGGCCTACCTGGATCAGGAACTTTCCAAATTACCTCAACCAACAGATCATGAAATCAAGGATTATTACACCCAGCATCCCGAGCTGTTTGCCAATCGGCGACTGTATCGCTTTCAGGAATTGACGATAGATGGAAGTGGTGGGCGCGTTCCGGAGATTCGTAAAGAGATCGGGTTGACCAAACAAATCGATGCATTTGTCGAGTGGCTCAAGGCAGAGAAAATTCCATTTAATATTAATAACGGAATTAAAAAAGCGGAAGAGGTCCCCCTTAATCTGTTACCGCGCTTGAGCAAGATGCAGGATGGCCAAGCGATGGTGACAGTGAACGGTTCCAGTGTATTAATTGTGCAGCTGGTTGCCTCCCAACAGCAACCCATGGCGATAGAGGCCGCCAAACCAGTCATTGCAGCTTACCTGGCTAACAGCAAACGACGCGATGCGACTACTGCGATGCTCAAGAAGCTGCATGACAAAGCCAAAATCGAGTATGTAGGTACCTTTGCCTATGTTGGAAAATCGGCGGTAGCCAAACCTGTTGCGGCTCCCTCGACAGTGCCTGCTCCGATTGCCGGAGCGGTGAAAAATACGCCTGCGAAACCAGCCGCAGCCGCTTCAGATGCCATGGAAAAAGGCTTGTCCGGGCTGAAGTAAGCGAGGCATTGACGCTTCAAACACGACATGCGTTTTATCCACTCGCCAGCATACTGCCGCAGTCTTCCGTTCGCCCTGTACATGCTGGTACTGGCTGGGGAGAGCGGGGTCGCCTTCCTCACCGACCACGGCTGGATTGCCGTTTTTGATACGCGCTGGCTATACCCGTTACGTATCCTGGCGGCAGGCGCAGGTCTGGTCTATTGCTGGCGTCATTACCGTGAACTTGATGGCATTGGTAGGTTGAGCTTGCGCGACTGGGCATTGGCCTTGGGCTGCGGCGTGATTGTGTTCTTGCTGTGGATTAACCTGGATCAGCCGTGGGCGAGCCTAGGGGCGTCCAGCGGATTCAAACCGATCGATGCGTCGGGGCGGTTGGATATGCCGCTAGTCGTCATGCGTATCGCCGGCGCCGCCCTGATCGTGCCTGTTATCGAAGAGTTGTTCTGGCGATCCTTCATCATGCGCTGGATCAAGGACAAGGATTTTCTCTCTGTTTCGCCTCGAGCCGTGGGTATGAGCGCGTTCGTCATCAGCGCTGCATTGTTTGCCTCGGAACACACGCTACTGCTTGCGGGATTGCTCGCGGGCCTCGTTTATGGTGCGCTGTACATGTATACCGCCCGGCTATGGGTGCCCATCATCGCCCATGCCGTGACCAATGGCGTGTTGGGCTTCTGGGTTGTGAACACCGGGCATTGGGAATTCTGGTGAAACATACTCGCGGCTACTATCCGGCACTCGGCCTGTGCATGCTGCTGTCATTGACGGCGCATGCCGATGATGGCGACACATTCAAGCCCTATGCGAGCGTCAACTATGTTCATGACAGCAATCTGTTTCGCGTAGCAAACGACGTTATTACCCCTGGCAACGGCAGCACGGCCGAGCAATATCACACGCTCACTGCGGGCATGAACGTCGATTTGCCGCTCAGCCGCCAGGTAATCCGCGCGCGCGCCGAGCTCAGCCAGACGCGTTTCGATACCTATAAACAATTGAACTACGACGGTCGTGATCTGCTCCTTCAGTGGAGCTGGCTGGTGGGGAACAATGCGCATGGCGACGTCGGCGTCAGCGAGGTACGCTCGCAGGGATCATTGTACGGTTTGAATCAGCAGGTGAATAACGTCCGCACCCAGCGCCGCCGGTTTTTCAACGGTACGGTCAAGCTCGACAGCCACTGGCAGGTCAATGCTGTGGCTGCTCACACGTTTAATACCACACCTACCCAGAATGTCCTCGATTTCACCGAAGACAGCCTTGGGCTGGGGCTGCAATATCAGACCCGCATGGGCACTCTGTTCGAGATGAGTAACAATGTCAGTAAGGGGGATTACCCGAATCGCCAGATCGTCGGCACGACCCCGGTGGACAATAGCTATAAGCAGATGACGCCAAGCATCGGTGTTACTTTGCAACCCACCGGAAAAATCCGGCTGCAGACAAAATTTGGCTACACCCAGCGCACCTACAGCGATGTACCGCGACGCAATTTTTCCGGCATTACCGGACGTCTGTCCACTGATTGGTTTCCTACTGGCAAGACCGCATTGAATCTGGCTTTATACCGTGACATCGGTGCCTATGACGACAGCAATACCAGCTACACACTAAACAACGGCATGGCGATTGGCGTTACCTGGTTTGGGTCGGCCAAAACCACTCTGAATTTCAGTGTCAGTCGCGATGTGCTCGAGTATGACGGCGACCCCGGATTTATTCCCAGCACAGGACCCGTTCGGCAAGACACTGTGACTGGTCTGCAGGTAAGCCTCAAGTATCTGGCGACACGCAAAATGACGGTAACCGGAGCTCTGCAGACCGGTGAGCGTACTTCCAGTCGAGGAGAATCGTTTGGATATCGCTACAACAGTGCGCAGGTCGGCATGCGAGGTGTGTTTTGAACAAATATTTGTCATGTGCAAGCAATCAGCCCGTCATAAATATTGGATACAGTCACTCACTTCTTGAAGTAATTCGGTAAGAGCTGTATGCGCACATTTCTGGTTTTCTTACTTCTATTGGCAATTGGTGTTGCCATGCCGGCTTCAGCCAAGGAATATCTTTTAGGCAGCGGAGATATTTTGCATATCACAGTGTATGACCAACCTGATCTGACGCTTGATACGCGAGTCAATGAAAGTGGCGCCATCAGTTTTCCGCTGATTGGCGATGTGCATGTTGCAGGAGGCACAGCCACTGCTGCGCAAAATCGCATTGCAGATATGCTGCTTAAAGGTGGTTTTGTCAAAAATCCGCAGGTTAATTTGATTGTCACGCAATACCGCAGTAAGCAGATATCCGTGCTGGGACAGGTGAATCGTCCCGGCAAATACCCGCTTGAAAATACCAGTACGCTGACGGACATTCTGGCACAGGCGGGTGGGATCAGTCCCACTGGTTCAGATACGCTGGTATTGATCCATAAACAATCGGGTAAGGCCGTGTACATAAATATTGATACGCTTGCGCTTTATATGGATGGCAAGGCGAATCTGGATATGGCGGTAACTGACGGTGACATTATTTATGTGCCACGTGCCCCCATATTTTACATTTATGGCGAGGTTCAGCGCCCTGGTTCGTTCCGGCTGGAAAGAGGGATGAGTGTGATGCAGGCACTGTCCGTCGGAGGCGGCGTGACGCTACGCGGCACCCGGCGCGGCATAGAGATACGCCGGCGCGGAACGGATGGGAAGGAGATCACCATTGAACCTTCTCTATCGGATAGCGTGCATCCTGACGATGTTATTTATGTCAAAGAAAGCCTGCTTTAAACTTGCCGGACGATAAATAAAATGACGATGATGCAATTTTTACGGGTACTGTGGGCGCGCAAATGGCTCATGCTGGCAACCTTCGGTGTGACGGTGACTGCGGCGATCATCATCAGCGTAATGCTACCCAAGCAATACACCGCCACCAGTACCTTGGTGGTCAATTCGAAAGCCAGCGATCCTTTGACGGGTAGCGTAATGCCGGCTCAGTTAATGCCCGGTTATCTGGCAACGCAGGTAGGTATTATGTCCAGCCAGAATGTCGGTCTAAAAGTGGTGGATAACCTTAAGCTTGTCCAGAGTCCGGTGGTGCAGCAGCAGTTCCTTGAGGCAACCCATGGGCAGGGTGATATTCGCGAATGGTTGGCGGGTATTTTAATTGCCAAATTGAAAATTACGCCTTCGCGTGAAAGTAATCTGATTGACGTCTCTTATGTAGCTAATAATCCAGAATTTGCAGCTGTGATCGCCAACGCGTTTGTAGAGGCATACATCAAGACAAGTCTGGATTTGCGTACCGAGCCGGCACATCAGACCAACTTGTGGTACGAAGGGCAGATCAAAGTGCTGCGCGACAAGCTGGAGAGTGCACAGACACGGCTCTCGGACTACCAGCGTAAAAAAGGGATCGTCGCCGTGGATGAGCGCCTGGATGTGGAAAACACGCGCTTGGCCGAACTTTCCAGTCAGCTGGTTGTGGCACAGGCGCAAACCTATGATAGCCAATCGCGCAATCATCGTTCCGGCGATCAATTATCCGATGTGGTGAGCAATCCACTGATTCAAGGGTTGAAGGGAAATATTGCCCAAGGAGAAAGCAGGCTGGCACAGCTTTCCGAAAAACTGGGTAAAAATCACCCTGAGTACCTGCGTGCCCAAGCTGACCTGGATGTATTGCGCAAAAAACTTGCGCATGAAATGAGTAACGCCCGAACCGGCGTTAATACCACCATGCGCGTCTCGCAGCAACGCGAGGGTGATTTGCGTGCTTCACTGGCCGCACAAAAAGCCAAGGTGCTGGCGCTCAAGCAGCAACGTGATGAAGGTTCGGTGCTGGCGCGTGATGTGGAAAGTGCTCAACGCGCTTACGACATGGCCTTGCAGCGTGCGACACAGACACGCATGGAAAGTAAATCAGACCAAACTGATGTGGCTGTTCTGAATCCGGCTATCCCTCCGCTAAAGGCGTCTAGTCCAAAGATGTTGCTGAATGTCGTTTTGGCGATGGCAGGCGGAATGCTGTTGGCGATGGCGTTTGCCTTGCTGGCGGAATTGCTGGATCGGCGTCTTCGATCCGAGGAAGATTTTGTCGATATATTGGGTGCCCCGGTGTTGGCGGCCCTCAAGCCAGCATCAGATAGTCAGCGGCGTAGCCGGCTGTCTCGCATGGGCCATCTCCGTGTTTTGTTACCCGGACAGACTTAAGGAATGGCGATGAATATCCTGCATGGAAATATGGTGGATATGGCTCAAACCAATCCCGCCAGCGTACTTACAAACAATGATGACCTCAATGGCTCAATCGGCAGGCTGCTGTTTCAGGCAGGCAAACTCAAACTGGCCGATGTCGACCGGGTACTGGAGCTTCAGGTTCGGGAAAATCTTCGTTTTGGTGAGGCTGCCATCAAGCTGGGTTTGGTCACCGAAGTTGATATACGGCACGCAGTCGCCAGCCAGTTCGACTGCGACCATCTACTGCCGGGTGAAGGCGGCTACAGTGATGAGCTGGTTGCTGCATATCGGCCTTTAAGTCCGATGGCGGAGCAGTTTCGCGCACTGCGCAATCAATTAATGCAGCGCTGGTTTGGTTTGGGGGGGCGGCGGCTGGCAATCATTGCACCGCTCAAGGGTATGGGCGCCAGCTACGTCACCGCCAATCTGGCCATTGTATTCTCGCAGCTTGGCCAGCGCACCCTGCTGATCGACGCCAACCTGCACGATCCGCGCCAGCACAACATATTCGGTTTGGAAAAGCAGCGTACTGGTCTTGCTGATATTCTGGCGGGCAGAGGCGACCAATCAACGATTGTGCGTATGGATGATTTTGTCAGCTTGTCCATTTTGCCGGCCGGCACCATTCCACCCAACCCGGCGGAACTCATAGGCCGTGGCAGCACGCGCGTATTGCTGGACAGCATCGGCCAGGACTACGACGTAGTGCTGATCGACACCCCACCGTTTGATACCCATACCGATGCGGCGACCTTGTCAGTGCTGGCGGGCGGTGTGCTGGTCGTCGCCCAACCCCATCAAACGCGCTACCATGAAATCGAGCAAATCCGTGATGCGTTATTTGGTAGCGGCGCGCAAATCGTCGGTACGCTTCTTAACGAGCGCTAACCATGCACGCACCTTCATCGACAGCGCCGCATCGGCGTAATCCGGACTGGCAGGCTCGGCTGTTTGAGTGGTTGCCTATCCTGACCGGCATTCTGGTCTTGTTTTTACCCACTTACTACGATCTCGATCGCACGCTGTGGAAGAGCGAAGAGGGTGCCCACGGCCCGATCGTATTGTTAGTCACGCTGTGGTTTTTCTGGAAAAAAAGGGAAGTACTGCTAACAGAGGCGATCGTTACTCAGCCCGTGCTCGGCACAGGTGTCCTGGTTCTGGGCGTACTGATTTATGCAGTGGGGCGTTCCCAAAATATTCTGTTGTTTGAAATTGGCTCGGAAATCATCATTCTGATTGGCGTGTTGCAGCTAATGCGAGGCGGCCAGGCGGTTGTAAAGCTCTGGTTTCCGCTGTTGTTCATGGTTTTCATGATCCCGCTTCCCAGCTCTATTGTGGATGCTGCCACCGGGCCGCTTAAATATTACATTTCTGTGCTGGTGGAACAACTGCTTTATGTAGCGGGTTACCCGGTCGCACGTAACGGCGTTGTGCTTACCATCGGTACCTATCAGTTGCTGGTCGCGGACGCCTGCTCCGGGCTTAACTCCATGTTCTCGCTGTCTGCGATGGGGATTCTTTACCTCTACATCATGCAGCACACCAGCAAGCTGCGCATCGTACTGCTGCTGCTATCCATCTGGCCTGTTGCCTTTCTCGCCAATATGCTGAGGGTACTGATATTGAGCCTGATCACTTACTACCTCGGTGACGAAGCCGGTCAGGGCTTTCTCCATGGTTTTGCCGGCATCATGCTGTTTATAGCCGGTTTATTATTTCTGATTGGGCTGGACGGTTTGCTGGGTTATTTCCTCCCGGATCGCCCAAGAGGTGTGCGGGCATGAAATCCATTTCCATTAAATCCCTGATTATCAGTCTGGTACTTTTGCTGGGCGCGGGCTTGGCCTGGGCGATGAAACCGACCCACAAAATTGCCGACGACAATTCGAAAATCAACCTGGAAACGCTGGTCCCCAAGCAATTCGGTGATTGGCGTCTGGATGAAAAGGCTATGCCGGTAGTGACCAATCCAGAGTTGCAGGCAGTGATAGACAAAATTTATAGCCAAACGCTGGCGCGCACCTATGTCAATGGCAAGGGTGAGCGAATCATGCTTTCCATTGCATATGGAGGTAACCAGAGTGATGGGTTGCAAGTGCATAAGCCTGAGGTCTGCTATCCGGCACAAGGCTTTCAAATATTCAATACGGCCAAAGGGGCTTTGCCTCTCGACAAAATCAATGAGGCAATTCCTGTAAAACGGCTGGTTGCAACGCAAGGTGCACGGCATGAGCCCATTACCTACTGGACGACTGTGGGTGACCAGGTGGCGCTTGATGGATTGCAATGGAGGCTGGCGCAATTGAAGTATGGGTTGACTGGCAATATTCCGGACGGTTTGCTGTTTAGGATTTCTTCCATTGACCCGGATGATACGCGTGCCTTTGCTTTGCAGGATCGCTTTGTGAATGATTTGATGGATGCGCTCAATAGTGCTGGCCAGGCTCGTTTAATCGGAAAGTTAGGCAAGCCAGGCGAACTTAGCGTGTATTGATATAAGCCAGCCACACACAGGAAATCCTATGTAGGTCGGGCTTCAGCTCGACATGTCGGCCTCAAGGCAGACCTGCAATTGTGCGGCGAAACTGCCCCGATTTATCAGCAACATTTATTGGACTATGGATATATGAATAAAGTCGCTCTCATCACCGGCATCACAGGGCAGGACGGCGCCTACTTGGCGGATTTCCTGCTCAAAAAAGGTTACATTGTCCACGGCATCAAGCGTCGCGCTTCCTTGTTCAATACCGATCGTATTGACAACCTGTATCAGGATCCTCACGTCTCCAACCGTAATTTTGTTCTGCACTATGGCGACCTGACGGATTCCACCAATCTCATTCGTATTATCCAGAAAGTCCAGCCCGACGAGGTCTATAATCTCGCCGCCATGAGTCACGTTGCAGTCAGTTTTGATACGCCAGAATATACTGCCAATGCCGATGGTATTGGCACGCTGCGGATTCTTGAGGCCATCCGCATACTCGGGCTGGAAAAGAAAACCCGGTTTTATCAGGCCTCTACCTCCGAACTCTTTGGGCTGGTGCAAGAAACTCCGCAGAAAGAAACTACCCCGTTTTACCCACGCAGCCCGTATGCCGTCGCCAAGCTCTATGCCTACTGGATAACGGTCAACTATCGCGAAGCCTATGGTCTCTATGCATGTAACGGCATCCTGTTCAACCATGAATCCCCGGTTCGGGGCGAGACCTTCGTCACCCGCAAGATCACCCGTGCGCTTGCCCGTATCAAGCTTGGCCTGCAAGACTGTCTCTACCTTGGCAACATGGACTCCTTGCGTGACTGGGGCCATGCGGCAGACTATATTGAAATGCAGTGGCTCATGCTGCAGCAGGAGCAACCGGAAGACTTCGTCATTGCCACTGGCGTGCAGTACAGCGTGCGCGATTTCGTCAACGCTGCCGCCAAGGAGCTGGGCATGCATATCACCTGGCAAGGCAACGGCAAAGATGAAACAGGCACTGACTGTAGCGGCAAAATAATCGTCAAGGTGGATCCGCGTTACTTCCGCCCGACCGAAGTAGAAACGCTCCTCGGCGACCCCACCAAGGCCAAGGAAAAGCTCGGCTGGACACCGAAAACCAGTTTTGAAGACCTGGTGGCTGAAATGGTGCGCGAAGATCTCAAGAGTGCCGAACGCGACGAGCTGGTCAAAAAGCATGGCTTTGCCGCTTACGACTACCATGAGTAATCCTTCGATGGACAAGACCGCGAAGATATACATCGCCGGACATCGCGGGCTAGTGGGTGGTGCCATCGTGCGCAACCTTCAGGAGAAGGGTTATACCAACCTGTTGACACACACCCATGCCGAACTCGATCTCACCGACCAGAAAGCCACTGAAGCTTTTTTCGCCGGGGAGAAGCCCGACTACGTTTTTCTGGCAGCCGCCAAGGTCGGAGGCATTCTTGCGAATGACCTCTATCCGGCCGAGTTCATTCGCGACAACCTCGTCATCCAGACCAACATCATCGATGCGGCATACAAGAATAATGCAAAGCGGCTGATGTTTTTGGGCTCCAGCTGCATTTATCCCAAGCTGGCTGCGCAGCCAATGAAGGAAGCGAGCTTGCTCACCGGCCCGCTGGAGCCGACCAATCGTCCCTATGCCCTGGCCAAGATCGCCGGCATCGAGATGTGCTGGAGCTACAACCGCCAGTACGGTACCCGGTACATCGCTGTCATGCCCACCAATCTTTATGGTCCCGGAGATAACTATCACCCGGAAAACAGCCACGTCATCCCCGCGCTGATTCGCAAGTTTCACGAAGCCAAAATGTGCAACAGCCCTACTGTCACCGTCTGGGGCACCGGCACCCCGAAACGGGAGTTTCTCTACAACGAGGATATGGCTGATGCCTGCGTCTTCCTGATGAATTTGCCGGATGAGAAATACAACCAGTTTCTCGGAAGCGACGAATCGACGACCGGAACGTTCGAGCCGCCCGTAGTCAATATCGGAATGGGGGAAGATTTGACGATCGCGGAGCTGGCGGAAGCAGTAAAACAGGTCGTGGGTTTTTCAGGAACGATTGATTTTGACTCGAGCAAGCCTGATGGAACGCCAAGAAAGCTGATGGACGTTACGCGTCTAAAAAATACAGGCTGGAATGCATCAACAAGTTTGAGCAAAGGCTTGTTGCTCGCTTATGGCGATTTTCAGAACAGACTTCCTGTAACACAACAACGTTAGTGTTGGGCATTGGATTAGTAGCAGGCGAGTTTCACTCGTGGGAGTAGGTCGGGCTATTGCCCGGTAAATCGGCTAGGGCGACTCGCCCCGAACGGGAAGAAGCAGTATGAGGAAGCAAAACCCACCTGAAGTGAGCGTTTGTGTCTGCACCTATAAGCGCCCGGCGTTGTTGTTGATATTGCTTGAAAGCCTGGCCAAGCAGACGTTTCCACTTGCAAGCTTCGAAGTCATTGTCGTCGATAATGATCAATCGGCCTCCGCCCAGCAAATAATCATGGAGACTATCCAACGTTATCCAACACTTGCTATCCGTTATGAAGTAGAGCCAACCCAGGGAATAGCATACGCACGCAATAAGACTGTCGCGCTCGCAGCCGGTGAACTGCTCGCGTTCATTGACGATGATGAGTGGGCGGTCAGTCACTGGCTATCGGACATGGTTGAGAACATGGCGAGAAAGGAAGTCGATGCCGTCCTGGGTCCGGTTATTCCGGAGTATCCTGCGCGCACCCCTTCGTGGGTGATCAGAGGCCGGTTTTTTGAGCGCCCCAGGTTTACGACTGGCACGTTCATCGGGAGTGAAGCGTGTCGTACGGGTAATGCCATGGTCAAGGCAAGCTGGGTGAAATCGCGCCAGCCACTACCTTTTGACGAGCGTCTCGCGCAATCGGGTGGCGAAGATTTTGATCTTTTCAAATGGCTTGAAGAGCAAGGAGGAAAATTTATTTGGTGCGATTCAGCTGAGGTGCGGGAGGAAGTGCCGCTTACCCGGCAAACCTTGAGTTTTATGCTGGAACGGGGTTTACGCACGTCGACAACCTACTGGCAAAACATCAATAGGAACAGAAGTAAACCCAGAGCTTTTGTTGAAGCTTTACTTGGTGGGGGTATTGGGATCGGGTTTGCTGTTTTGGGCCTGTGTATTTTCCCGATTGGATTTCATCGTACTGTGCGCAGTTGGGTCATCAGTGCCAAGGGCTTTGGCCGGATGATTGCGCTAGCTGATATCCAGCTTGCTGGGTACCGTTAAATGCTATCGCCCATGGCCGGCCACTTGATGTGTACAAAACTCCGGCTTGATGATTGGATTTCACCCAGTGACTACCGATAGTATTTCATCACGCAGTACCAAAGCGTTTTCCTGGGGAGTGGCAGGAGCGGTTGGGAGAGTCGCGGGTCAACTGGTTGTTCAAATCACGCTGGCACGAATCCTCGATCCGGTCGTGTTTGGACAATATGCGGCTATGCTCGCGGTCTTTGGCCTGGGCTACATACTTGCAGATGGCGGCTTTGGCTCCTCGCTCGTACACAAAAAGGAATTGAGTTCCGCCGATGTGAGCCTGGCGCTGGGCTGGTCCCTGGCGTTCGCCAGCGCGATGGCCTTGCTTATTTTCCTTTTGGCACCCTTATTAGCCCATCAATTTGGTGATGCATCGCTGGAGCTGGTGTTCAGGGTGTGCGCAATTTTTATTCCTTTTCAAATAGTTTCGAACATCTCATCCAGCTTGTTGCGCCGCGATCTGCACATGAAGGGTATCCAGATTATCCAACTGATTGCCTACATCGTCTGCTTTGGGGGCGTCTCAACTACGATGGCAATTATGGGGTGGGGTGTCTGGAGCCTGGTTGGTGGCTTTGCTGCCCAAACGATTTTTTCACTGGTTGCAACCTATTCGATTTCCAGACATACGTTACGGCCGCGTCTGAGCGGAGACAGGGTGATGATTCATTTTGGCGTGAAGTCGCTGGCAACCGAACTCACCAGATGGTCCATGGATAATCTTGATCGATTCCTGGTCGGGAAGTTTTGGGGCTTGTATTCGCTCGGTCTTTATTCTGTCGCCTTCAATCTCTCCAAAGCGCCCTCAGGTTTGCTGGTTTCTGTTGCGCAAAGTGTTGCCTTTGCCAGCGCGTCGCGTTTGCATGGCAATTTGGCGGCTGTGCGCAAGGGTTTTCTGGTGGTCTTGGCAGCCATAGCGCTGGTCACATTGCCGCTTTTTGCGCTCGTGGCGTTAGAGTCTGCGAGCGTGTTGCATATCGTTTATGGTGCCAAGTGGGTCAAGGCGGCACCTTATATGGCAGCGTTGGCAATTTCCGTCCCATTGATCTCCATGGGGGCGATTACTGCGGCCATATTGCGCGGCACCGGTAGTGTAGGGACCGAACTGCGTATCCAGATGGCCACTGCTGTTGTCCTTTTTAGCGGCTTCCTGATTTTGCAAAGCGTCTCGTTAGCACTGGCCGTTTGGGTGGTGCCCCTGGCTTATCTTGTGCGGCTCCTGTTGTTGTTGGCCGCGATTCGCGAACATCTCGAACTGCGCGTTGTGGACCTGCTGGCGCCATTCCGAGGTGCATTCGTGTTGGCTGTGGCGGGTGTATGTGTGACTGTGTTGGTGCATGGTTTACCACCAGTAACAGTAATAGGCATGGATGTACTGCCACTTTTGGCTGGTTGCAGTGCCATCGTGTTGTTGTTTGCGTTCGGATTCACCTGGTTTCTGGGCGTACCGCTGGCAACGATGGTTCATACAAAATTTTCGGCAGGCCGTTTTGGTCCTTTCATTGTCTGGCTAGAAAGGGGAAAGTATTGAAGAACCCTGTTGTTTCAAATAGCGGCAACTCAATTCAGGCCGGGCGGCCAATTTCGCTACTACCGCCTCCAGCTGGACACGGGAAGTCGGACCTGCCGCTGTTTTCCTCAGTGCCGCTGCTTTTCCTGGTGATGGTCAAGCCCCTCGCCGATGCTTTCTACGAAGTGGGAGCGGTGAAATATGGCTACATCTTATTACTCGGATTTGCTTCGCTATTCGCAAGATACGGCATGGCATTTCAGGGGGCTGCAGTGGACCACCGCAACAAATCATTGCTCGCCTATATCGGGTTGATTGTCCTGTACTTCTTTTTCCTGTTTGGACTAGCAATTGTTTATGGGGGCTCACTGTCGGAAATATTCAAGATCGTCAGCCCGTTCGTGTTTTTCGTACTGGTGGCCTATGCGGCGGATCGTTGGATGATCTATGCTTTGGTAGCCGGGGCAGTGTTGACCATTTGCGTCAATGCAGCGTTACTGCCATTCGATTTTGGCTGGGTTCAATGGGGATCGGTTCGCACATTCAAAGGGTATTATTTCTTCAAGACCGATCTGGCTTATGCACTATGTTTTGCCACGTTGATTTATGCCCTGTATTCGCACAACAGAATCACACCTGTTCTGGCCTTATTGATGGCGATGGCAGCCGTACAAATTATTCTTTCCAATTCGCGGCTCAATTATTTTACTTTTCTGATCGCACTGATTTTTATAGTCTTCAAAGGTGGCATCAGCTTTCGTATGATTATCCGTTTTGGTCTGCTGTTCGGAGTGCTGGCCTTGATTGTCATGCTGGTATACGACCCGACCAAGCTGCTTGGCTTCGATACCAGTAACGAGCGCGCATTTACCCAGGGGCGCAGTGATATCTGGACGAATCTGATAGTTGGCATAACAAACTTCTCGCCGCTTGAGTGGTTGTTTGGACGAGGCTTGTCCGGCGATATTGTGCTTGCTGTTGAAAATAGCTTGCGCGCTGAAGATATTCATAATGCGCATAACGAGATGCTTCACCTCTTGGCCACCGAGGGCATTTTCGGCTCGATATTCTATACGGTACTCTGGATCAAGATGTTCCGCATGTCACATAACCCGGATATGCCGAAATGGGCGCGCGGCACGGGGGCGGTGGCATTATTGTTTTTTATTCTTCAAGGTTTGACGACCGTGGTGTCGACATTTGCCACCAAGACCTGGCCCCTGGTCATGGTGCTCCTGGCTTTACGCGGATTGTCGAGCGTCACGGATCAGCACAAGCAACTGGGTTCGCCATCATGAAAAAGCGATTAACTCAGATATGTGCTTTGTTAGCGCTGACTGTTTGGAATGTAGCCGCTGCCGCGGGTGGTGTCATGACGTTGGGAATTCATGTGCACGACCCGGCGCATATTGAGGCAGCGGCCAGCACGGGGTACAGCGCCATTCGCCTGTGGGATACGGGTACCGGCTGGTCAAGCCTGGAGCCGCAACCGCATCTATGGAAGTTTGACCGCATCGACTCGTACCTTGCGGCCAGTGAAAAAACCCATCTGAAAATTCTCTGGACCATCGGCAATACACCGCGTTGGGCGTCTGCGCGGCCTGATGAAAAATGTGCTTACGGGTTTGGATGTGCCGCCGAGCCGGCGAACATTGAGAACTGGCGGCGCTATGTCCGCACTATTGCGACCACGTTTCGCGGCCGTATCGAGTGCTACGAACCCTGGAACGAGGCGAGCTTCCCGAGCGACCCGGCTTTCAAGCAGCCTGGGGCAGGTGGGGCTCCCGCGCAGTTCTTTACCGGTTCTGTCGATGCCATGGTTAGCCTCGCGCGGGTGGCCTACGAGGAGATCAAGCGTGCCGATCCTCAGGCGTGCGTACTCTCACCGTCGTTCCATTCTTCCGGTCATTGGGCAGAGAAGTTCGATCGTTATCTTGCGGCTGGAGGCGGGCAGTATTTCGATGTCGTCAGCCAGCATTTTTATTTTTCTGAAGAACCTGAGCAAACAGTGCCAACCATCCGTGCAATGCGGCAGGTGCTGGCAAAGCATGGGCTCAGTCATGTGCCGATCTGGAACACCGAGGTCGGTGTGGCATTTGCAGCGAAGGCGAAGCAGTGGCCCGGGCTGTCGGTGGAAGATCTGGTGTATGCCCTGACGTTGCGCACCTACCTGCTTAATGCGTCCGAGGGGGTGTCGCGGGTTTACTGGTACGCGTGGGATAACAAAAACCTCGGTTTCTTTGAGTCGGGCACTCACTTTGATTTTGGCAGCGCAGCTGCTTCGGCAGCCGTTCACCTGTTCGACCAGTTTGAAGCAGCGAGTTGCCAGCCTACAGGGAGCTTGTGGCAATGTCGTGTGCGTACCGCTGGGCGCCGATTCAAGGTGGTCTGGTTGGCAGGAAAAAATGTTAAGCCACTCCTCATCGTGTTCGACCACAACGCAACACGCTGGGGTCGCGTACCCGAGATCCTGCCGGCAGGACACGAAATTGCGCTGGATGGTCGGCCAGTGATCATTGATGATGAAAATTCGCGATGAACACTCCGAGCTCGTTCATTTTGGGAGTGTTGTAATGATGTACAAACGAGGAATTATGAAAAGCGGGACAGGGAGACTGGTGCTTTGAGCGTGCGTACAGTTTGCATCATCCAGGCGGTTGCCAAGCAATACCGGCGCCCTTTCTTCGATTTGCTGCATGAGCGGTTGCAATCAGAGGGGATAGCGTTAAAGGTCGTGTATAGCAAGCCTAATGACATGGAAGCGTTGCGCAAAGACGCGCTTGATTTGCCGACCACATACGGCCACAAGGTGCGAGCATACTGGTTTGCCGGCTACCGGCTGCTGTATCAGCCATGTCTCGGCCAGGCTATTGCAGCCGATCTCGTTATTGTCGAGCAGGCATCCAAGCACTTGCTCAATTATATGTTTGTTGTCCTGCGTGGTTTTGGGCTTGTGCGGATGGCCTATTGGGGTCATGGCCGCAACTGGCAGCAAGATGGATCGCAATGGATGGAGCCCGTTAAGCGTGTTTTGTTGCGCAGGGCGGATTGGTGGTTTGCGTACACGGCAAGAGTTGCACAGTACGTGGTGGACAATGGCTTTGCATCGGATTGCGTTACCGTTGTACAGAACAGCGTCGACCTGGAGTCTTTCAAAAAAGAGCTTGGGACTTTCGATGACCAGCGGAGATTGGCGCTTAGGGGTAGCCTGGGCATATCTGCTGAAGCGTCAGTTGGTCTGTTTTGTGGCAGCATGCATGCCTCTAAAAAACTGGATTTTCTGGTCCGGGCTGCACTCGACATTCATGCGCGGGTGCCGGGCTTTCACCTCGTTCTGGTTGGGGCTGGCCCGGAGGAGTCGGTGGCTCGTGGGGCTGCAGCCACTCACGAATGGATTCATTACGTCGGCCCACGATTCGGGGTTGATAAGGCCGCTTATTTCGCAATTGCCGACATTTTTTTGTGCCCCGGCCTGGTAGGGCTTGCTGTACTTGAGGCTTTCTCAGCCGGCCTGCCGCTGTTTACCACCAATATCCCTGTGCATTCCCCGGAAATTGACTACTTAACCGATTCGGTCAATGGCGCCATGACCGACTTTGATCCCCGAAGCTATGCCGAGGTTGTGTCCGCTTGTTTCCATGACCCTGTCACACTTGGACGCATGCGTCAGTCGGCTCGCGAAGCATCCGAGGCCTTTGGATTGGAATGCATGGTGGATAACTACGCACAGGGGGTGCTCGCATGTCTCAACAAATCCTGATCGCGACCATAATGCGGCCCGAGGGTGACACGGGCGTTCAGACTCACTTTCGTGCATACATGGGGTACTTGGGCGAGATAGGTCGGCGATGTGATCTGGTCACTCCTTACAGTGCACCCCTTTGGCAGGTATATCCGGTATTCGGTCTGCGCAAACTGGTCGATCTGCTTAATGGAGCGGCCAGTGTCTGGTGGTATCGTTACTGGCACGCTTATTTTCTGCGGCAGGCGTTGAAACACCGCCTGCAAACGGGTGTCTCGTGCGTGGTCTATGCGCAATGTCCGCTATCTGCACAAGCTGCGCTCAGTGCGCGGGTGTCGAAAAACCAGCGGGTAGTGATGGTGACGCACTTCAATATCTCGCAAGCCGACGAGTGGGCCGGCAAGGGCTTGATACCGAACGGCGGGCGATTTTATTGCGCGATCCAGGCTTTCGAAGCCAAGGTGTTGCCGCGGCTGGACGGACTGGTATTTGTATCCGACTTTATGCGGCGCGAGTTGGTCGAGCGCATCCCGGCCATTACGAAAGTTCCTGCCACCGTGGTGCCGAATTTTTTACCGGATCCAGGCTTGCCGAAAGTGCAAACGGCTGTGGCTGACCTGATTAATATTGGCACGCTTGAAGCGCGTAAGAATCAGCAATATCTGCTGGAGATTGTCGCGGCGTTACGCGATATGGGACGGCCATTGTCGCTGACTGTAGTAGGTGATGGTCCGGATCGCAGGGTACTGGAAGACAAGGCGCGGATCTTGAAAATCGACGAGCTGGTGCATTTTGCCGGATTCGTCAGTAATGCTGCCGAGCACATTGGACGGCACCGCGCCTGCATCCATGTGGCCAAGCTGGAGAGCTTCGGGATCACTTTGATTGAAGCGATGGCGCGTGGGCGGTCGGTATTTGCCGCACCCGTGGGTGGCGTTCCGGAAGTACTAGGCGATGGCACAGTTGGCATAGCACTACCGTTGCACGATGCCAATGTGGCGGCACAGATTGTGGCCGATGCCTTGAGTAATCCAGACTGGATGGCTGCTGCCGGCCTCGCTGCGCGCGAGCGCTTTCTTAAGGAATATTCCAGTGGCGTCGCGGCAAAGCGGCTTACGCAGTTTCTTGAAAGTTAATTTGGCCAACGCGTAAGAGTGCGCGGAGGGGATGTATATGACGGATGTTCGATGCGACCCGATTGGTCCGGTCAACCGGTTTATAAATTGGGTTTTCAGTGGGGGAGGCTGGAAGCCAAAAATTTTGAGAAAACTGGTGTCGATTGTGTTTCATGTGGAATTGCCAGTTCTTAAATACCCGCTGCGCATGAATCATCCATACGGAAGTATTATTAATTCAAACGTGCAATTGGGTAAAAACGTCACTGTGTTCCAAGGCGTGACAATCGGCAGTAAGCGCAATGGGCGAAAGGCAGGAGCGCCGGTTATCGGGGATGATGTCTGCATTTTTCCGAACGCGGTGGTGATCGGCCAGATAACAATCGGAGCTGGCGCCACTGTCGGGCCCGGATCCGTGGTGGTGGATGACGTACCGCCTGGCGTGACTGTAGCAGGTAATCCGGCGCGCCAGATTTATGCAGGAAGCGGGGCGAAATGAGTTCTTTACGTATATTACTGGCACACAATGCATACCAGCAACGCGGCGGTGAGGATGCCGTGGTAGAGGATGAGCTGGCGTTGTTACGATCCAGGGGGCATGTGGTGGAAACGTATTTTCGCCATAACGATGAGATCAAGCAGGCGTCGCGCATTAAAACCGCCGTTCAGACCGCATGGTCATTCAAGACGCGTGACGATGTAGCAGCGCGCATCATGGATTTCAAGCCCGACTTGATCCATGTCCATAACACTTTTCCTTTGATCTCCCCTGCCATTTATTGGGTTGCCGATCGCCTGGCTGTGCCGGTGGTGCAGACCTTGCACAATTTCCGCTTGTTGTGCCCGCAGGCGATGTTTTTGCGCGAAGGGCGTGTTTGTGAGGATTGTCTGGGCAGCGTGCCCTGGCGCGGCGTGGTGCGGGGCTGTTACCGCGGATCGAAGGTGCAGAGCGCTGTATTGTCGAGCATGGTAACGGTGCATCGGGCCATGGGAACCTGGCGCAACAAGGTCACGCGCTATATCGCACTGAACGATTTTTGCCGGCGCAAATTTATTGAAGGGGGGTTGCCTGCCGAACGCTTTGTGATCAAGCCTAATTTCGTTGACTTTGCCGCGCCCGTCGAGGGTCCTCGTGACGGATTTTTATTTGTTGGGCGCCTGTCGGCTGAAAAGGGGGTCGATGTACTCGTGGCTGCCGCCGGGCATCTCATTAACGCCCCCGTCCGGGTGGCAGGCAGCGGACCTGAAGAAACTTTGCTTGAGGGCGTTGCCGGTATTCATGCGCTGGGTGCTGTGTCTGGCGAAGCTGTGCGCGGAGAAATGAACCGAGCTATGGTGCTGATATTGCCAAGCATCTGGTATGAAAACTTTCCGCGCACGCTGGTTGAGGCATTTGGCTGTGGCTTGCCGGTAATTGCCAGCCGTATTGGGGCATTAGCCGATCTGGTTGAGGATGGCGTGACGGGTCTGCTGTTTGAGCCGGGTAATGCGCAAGATCTGGCCGTAAAGATGCGTTGGGCGCAGCAACATCCGCAACAGATGGCGCAGATGGGGCGTAATGCCCGCACCCTTTACGAGACCGAATTTACGGCGGAACGCAATTATCAGCAGTTGATCGCGATCTACCATGACGCGATCCGGGAAGTGAAGGGCAAAGATCCCGCGACCGGCACATAATGTGCAGCATATTGCCGCACGATCGTAGGTCGGCCTAAAGCCAGATCCACATGAGATTTTGATCATGTTTACCGAGTGGTGCATAAAGCGCCACTCGCTTTTTTTGTGCTCCAGAAATAACTAAAGCG
>NZ_JBTSEG010000039.1:0-21571 GCF_054605375.1 Sulfuriferula sp.
GTTCGTATGTCACTTTACAGTCGCCTCTGATCCGTAGATAGGCAAACTTACATAGTGCAGCCATGACGCAAACCATCAATCGTCATTGTCGTCGTTCCAGTCGCGGTGCTGGCGTACTTGCCGGTAACCGCCGCGATAGTCGCCGCCGTAACCGCCCCGATTTTCAGCAACAGCCACATTCACGTCGATGAAGCGGCCCGGGTTGTAGGGCAGCGTGGTGCTCATGTTGCGGCCACGGTAGCGGTATACCACATTGTATCCAGCCACCACTTGACGATAGTTGTCGCGGGTCTGGCAACGCTCCACCTGGCGCGGCTGATAGGAACCATTATCACGGCGGCCATTGTTGCTGATATTGTCGCCGACCAGCGCACCGGCTACCGCGCCTACTGCAGTCGCCGCCGTACGCCCGTTGCCGCCACCCACATTATTGCCGAGCAGGCCACCTACCAGGCCGCCGATGAGGGCGCCGCCGTAGGAGCGTGGCGCATTCCTGTATCCGCCGTCCACCGTTTCGGTCCAGCATTCGCGGCGCGGCTGGTTCACCTGTTGATAGATAGGCGTGGAGGAAAGAACGCGTGCACGGTCGTTGAAATATTCCGGGCGGTCTGCCAGCGCAGCCGTGCTCAGCGTCATCAGGGCAATTGCGCCGGCAGTCAGTTGGGTTGTACGCATGATTCATCTCCTTGTCGTGATGTGGCGATTCGTTTTCGAATCCACGCTTGCATCATGACCGGCAGGCGTTTCTGCGCCATTTCCGAGTGCAGTCAAACTGTAACAGTGTGTTACCCGGCTGATTCGTCGTTTTTGCCTGCCAGCAGCCAGTACAGCACCGGCATCACCAGCAGCACCAGCGGCAACTGCACCGCCAGCCCGGCGATGATGGCCACCGCCAGCGGCTGCTGCATGGCGGAGCCCTGGCCGATGGCAAACGCCAACGGCAGCAGCGTGAGGATGGCGGCAAAGGTGGTCATGGCGATGGGGCGCATGCGGTTTTTTCCGGCCTCGATCAGCGCTTGCGGAAACGGCATTTCGCGGATCAGATCGCGGTACTCGGAAAAGTAGAATATCGCGACCTCGGTGACGATGCCGATAATCATGGTCATGCCCATCATCGCCGAGATATTGAGCTCGATGCCGGTCACCCACAGCCCGATAAACACCGCCGATACCGCCAGCAGCGGGATCGCCAGTATCGACAGCGCCATTTGGAAGCTTTCGTACAGAAACAGCAGCAGCAGGAACACCAGTCCGATCGCCGCGACGAATACCGCCATCAGGCCCTTGAAAGCGATTTGCTGCTGCTTGTAAACGCCGCCCAGCTCGAAGTACATGCCTTTGGGCAGCAGGTTCGGCTGCGCCATGATTTTCTGGATATCGGCGATGACCGGCCCCATGGAACGCCCGCTGATGCGCCCGGTCACGGCCACCATGCGCTTGAGGTTCTCGCGCCGGATTTGCGGCTGGCCGCTGACCGGCACAATCTGCGCCACGCGGCTGAGCGGGAACACGTGCCCGTCGGGCGCGCGGATCAACAGCTTGCCGACGTCCGGGGTGATGGCGCGCTGATCCTGCGGTATCCACACGCGCACGCCAACCAGTTTCGGACCTTTCTGCATTTGCGTGGTGACCACGCCGGACAGATAGCCGCTCAGGGTCTGCGTGATGCTGTCCGGGTTCATCCCCTCCAGCGCCGCCTTGACCCGGTCCACGCGGATTTCCAGCGCGTCGCCGGCCGGGTTGATGCCGTCGCGCGTATCCACCACGCCGGCTACCTTGTTGATCGCTGCCTGCACTTTTTTCGCGCTCGCCGAGAGCTCGTCCGGGTTATCGGAAAACAGCTTGATTTCGATCGGCTGCGGCACCGAGGTAAGATCGCCGATGACGTCTTCCATCAGCTGCGCCAGTTCGATTTTGAGACCGGGTACCTGCTGTTCGACCTGGCTGCGGATGTCGTCCATCACCGTCTCGATCGGCGGGCGTTTGCCGGCTTTCAGGCGGATAAAAAAGTCGCCTTCGTTGGCTTCGGTCAGGCCTCCGCCCAATTGCGTGCCGGTGCGGCGCGAATAGGTGTCCACATTCGGATTGGCCTTGATGATCGCTTCCACCTGCTGCAACAGGCGGTCGGTCTCGGTGAGCGAGGTGCCGGGTGCGGCGCGGTAGTCGAGAATGAAGCCGCCTTCGTCCATGGACGGCATGAAACCGGAACCGACCTGGGTATATGCCAGTACACCCACGCCGAGCAAGGGCACGACCAGCAGCAGTATCAACACCGGCCGCGCCAGCACGCGTTGCATCAGCGCGGCATAGCGGCGGTGCATCCATTCGGTCAGGCGCCCGCCTTCCTTCTGGTTGGCGTCTTTTTCAGTGAGGAAATGATCCGCCAGCAGCGGCACTGCCAGCCACGTCACCAGAAAGGAAATGATCAGCCCCGACGCCATGGTCAGCGACAGCGCCTTGAAAAACGCGCCGGTCACGCCGGTCAGAAACGCCAGCGGCAAAAAGATGATGATGGTGGAAGCAGACGAACCCGCCAGCGGGCGCATGAATTCCATCGCTGCCGCCATCACCCGGCCGTGATGCTCGCCGGTCGCACCGCGCAGCCGCCGCACAATGTGCTCGATCATCACGATCGCATCGTCGATAATCAGCCCCACCGCCGCCGCCATGCCGCCCAGGGTCATGATGTTGAAGCTCATGCCCAGGACGTACAGCAACACCACCGTCGCCGCCAGCACGGTGGGCACGACCACGGCGGCGATCAGGGTGATTTTGATGTTGCGCAGAAAGGCGAACAGCACCAGCACCGCCAGCCCGGTGCCGATCATGATCGCATCGCGCACGCTGGCGGCCGAGTCCAGCACCAGCACGCTCTGGTCGTACCAGTTGGCGAGTTTCACCCCCGCCGGCAGTTGCGAGTGATAGGCTGCGAGTTTGGCCTGCACGTCGCGCGCAATCTGCACGCTGTTGCTGCCGGGCTGCTGGTAGATGTTGAACAGCACCGCCGGACGGCCATCCGCATTCACCTTGATCCATTGCGGCACGACACCATCGCTCACCTGCGCCACATCTTCCAGACGCACTATCCCGCTGGTCCCGCTCTTGATGACCGTACTGCCGATCTGTTTTACATTTTTCAGGCGTGCATCGGCAATCGCCAGATACAGCTTGTAATGATCCTCCAGCCGCCCTACGGCGGTGACCACATTGGCCGCGCTCAAGGCCTGCGCCACGTCCGTCAGCGTCAATCCATACGCCAGCAGGCGTGCCGGATCCACGGTGACTTCGTACTCCTCCTGCGCGCCGCCGATCACCTCGATGCGCGCCACACCGTTGACGCTGGAGAGCAGCGGACGCAACTGATAACGCGCCAGATCGTAGAGCGCCGTTTGCGATTGCGTTTTCGAGGTCAGGCTGTACGCCAGAATCGGGAATACCGTCGGGTCCATACGCTTGGTCGACATCTGGGTTCCCGTCGGCAGGTTCGGCAGGATCTGGGTAATCGCTTCATTTACCTGCGAGGTTGCCAAGCCCATGTCGATGCCCCAGTCGAAGCTGATCGACACCTCCGCCGTACCCCGGCTGGTGGTGGAGCGCACATCGCGCACGCCGGGCACGCGCCGCACCGCCTCCTCCACTGGCTGGGTTACCGACAGCATCATCAGGTCCGCCGGGCGGTCGCCCGCATCCAGCGATACCAGCACGCGCGGAAAATCCACGTTGGGGAACAGGGTTACCGGCAACCTGAATGCAGCCAGCGCGCCCGCCAGCGCCAGCAAAACCAGCAGAAACAGTATTGAGCGCCGATGCCCCTGCATCCACTGGGTGAAGTTCATTGGCCGCTCCCGCGAACCGCCATCCCATCCTGTAATTCATAATTGCCCAGGCTGACCACCGGCTGGCGCGTATTAAAACTGCCGCTCACTGCCACCACCCCGCCCTGCTCCAATCCTGTGTGCACGTTTACCCGGTGTGCTTTACCCGCTTGTACCTGAAACAGATAAGCACCCTGCACATCGCGCAGCACGGCGGAGCGCGGCACCACCCAGGCTGGCTGCTGGCCGAGCTGAATGTTGGCGCGCACGCGCGTGCCGGCAATCAAGCCGCCATTCGGCACTTCCACCAGCACGTCGACAAACTGGGTTTGCGGATTGACCATGCCAAACACCTGGGTCACTCGTCCCATGACCCGGCGCGTGTCATTGAATACCGACGCCACGCTCACGGTCTGACCCGGATGTACGCGCGTCACGTCTTCCGGCTCTACACCCAACACCACGCGCTGGCCGCCGTCACGCGCCATCTGCAGCACTGGCGCACCTGCGGCCAGTCGGTCGCCCTGCGCGGCCGAAATGCTCGCCACCACGCCGTCAAACGGCGCCGCAACGCGTTCCAGACTGCGCCCGTTGCCCATTTTTTGCTGGGCCTGCAAGGCTGCCTGGGCATCCGCCAGGGATTTTTTCGCCGCCCCCAATTGTGATTGGGTGGCGAATTGCTGGCTCACCAGTTGCTCGATACGCGCCACTTCGCCTGCGGCAAAACGCACGGCCACAACGGCCTGCTGATAGCTCAGCGCGGCATCCGTGCCGGTGCCAAACTCCAGCAGTGGGGTGCCTTTTTTCACCACTTGTCCGGCATTCACCAGCAGGCTGACGACTTGCCCGGCTCGCGGCAAATTGATGTTCTGCAGGCTGCGCGTATCCGGCGACACCACGCCGTAGCCGGATATCGTGTCGGTCATCATCTGCTGTTTCAGCGCCACGGTTTGCACTGCAACGCTGGGGGGATCGGCTGCCCACACCGGGCTGACGGCAAGCAGCCAGCCCAGCAAAATCAATTCACGGCGCATGATTCGTTCTCCTGTTATTTGGCTTGCGCGGGAAGGTCGGGACCCAGCAGGGTTTCCAGCGCGATCTGTTGTTCCATCAAGGCTTCCTGCAAATTGATGGCTTCGGTTTGTTTATCCAGCAATGCGGTTTGCAAGCGCACATAATCGGCAGCGGCCAGATTGCCCGCTTGAAACGCTGCCTGAGCGCGCCGGGCAACGACTTGCAGTTGTTGCTCGCCTGCGCGTGTGCGTTGTAACTGGCTTTGCAGCAAGGGCTGATTTTCCAGCGCGATGGCGACTTCGCTGTAGGCGCTGTTGAGCCGATCCTGGTATGCATCGAACAATTGTGTACGCGTGGCATTTTCAATCGCGATATTGCCGCGATTGCGGTTGAAAACCGGCAGGCTCAGGGTCATGCCAAAACCCATGGTATACAGGCCGCTGGTGTCGCGCGCCCGCGTCAGCCCGACGTTGAGCGCCGGGAATTGCGCCAATACCGCGCCGCGAAATTTTTCTTCCCGGGAATGATAACCCGCTTGCATCGCCCGCATATCCGGGCGCTGATTGAGTCGTGCGAGCAAATCCTTGTGTACCGCTGCGGCGTCCATCAGCGTAGCGTGCGGCTCGCCTACCAACGACAGATGCGTGGTGGACAACAGTCCCAACAGGCTATTCAAACTGGCCTGATTTTTCAGGCGGCCGCGTTCCAGATCGTTGATTTGACGCTCGACATTTTGCAACGCGATCAGGTCTGCGCTGGCCATATCGAGGGTGACATTGCCCGCCGCCAGCGCCTGCTGACTTTTTTGATAACGGTCGTCCAGTAGCTTGCGCGCCGTTTGCAACTGCGCCATCAGCGCTTCCTGCGCAGTGAGCTGGGTGAACAGCAGACGCGCCTGGCTCACCACCTGCCATTCCTGCCACAGCAGATCCAGGTCCACCCGCTGTGTTTCCGCCTGTGCAGCGCCTTTGCGCGAGGAGCGCAGCAACAACGCGTTGACGTCGTAGTTCAGATTGAAGTTGAAGGCATTGGTATTGCCTGCGGTGCCATTGGTGGGGTGATCGGCGGTGACGCCCAGTTGCGGATCGGGCAGCAATCCGGCGGCAAAGGACTGCGCGCGGGCAATGCCGAGCGCATCTCTTGCCTGCCGAAGTTGCGGGTTGTTGGCGACAGCCAGCATCGCCACTTCGTCCATGTCCAGCCCGTCGGCGGGGTTGAAAATGTGGCTGGACAGATTGCGGAATGGCAAGCGCGCCGGGTCGAGCGTGATCGATGCCGCCGACTGCGGCAAATTCACCCGATCGGGCAGCGGCTTGGGTGCATAAGTGGCGCAGCCCGAAAATGCGCCCAGCAGCAAAATCAGCACAGAAGTTTTAAGCTGCATGGGTTTCCTTTTGATGTTTCAAGAACGTTTCCGGCCAAACGCCATGGCAAACATGCCTTCAATCATTTCCGCCAATTTATAACAGGCATTTTGCCCTTTTATGGTGTTGACCAACATTAGCACGCCGGTCGCCACGCCAAATGCTCCAACCATATCGAGCGGAAAATGAACCCCAAGATAAATCCGTGCCCATGCCACGAGCGGACTGATGGCTAGTAACACACCAGCAAGACGACGCGCCCAGATCGAGTCGCTTGCCCATAATGCCAACCCCACTGTGAGCAACAACGTCACGTGATCGCTGGGAAATGAGCTATCTGCAACATGCGGCAGATAGGTATGACCGATACCTGCCATGAATGGCCGCGGATGGAACCACAGCATTGCAATCAGTTGATTCACGCCCAGCGCGATCAGCCCGGCAACGAGCGCTTTGACTGCGGCGCGCTGATCCTCAAGCTTGCCGGACAGCCACAATACGGTCAAACCAGCCGGTACCAGCCAGATCAACCACTCGGCAATGGCGGTGACCGTCCACAACAAGATGCCGTGCAAGCCTGCGGGCGCATTGAGCAATAAAAACAACTGCGTATTGAAATGTTCCAGCATGGTCAATGCAGGGCGGCTTGTCGCCGCCCTGGCCGATGATGATAGGACTTGGGTAAACGCTTATTTCGTAGTGGATGCGGGAAGCAACTGCCGCTTCCGCTGCAAACTGATGTAACTCACCAGGCTCATGATCACCACCATGAAAATCGCGCTGGTGCCGACAGTGCCCAGACCGATGCCGCCATTGATCACCGGTTGGGACAGCAAATCGCCCATGGATGCACCCAGCGGACGCGTGAGGATGTAGGCCAGCCAGAATGCCAGTACCGCGTTCAACTTGAAGACATAATGCGCGAAGGTAATCGCCGCAATGGCCCCGCCAAAAATGAATGCGGAAGGTGCGTAGCCCAGATGCATGCCCTCGGCAAACAGGTCGCCTGCGGCGGTGCCCAGGGCAAAGGTAAACAGGATGGCGGCCCAATAGAACAGCTCCCTTTTAGCAGTGAAGATCGAGTGTATGGACAGGGTTTTTTCGCTGGCGTACCAGAGCGAAAATGTCACTATTAATGCGGCGCCGAAAATAATACTGGTGGTCACCAGGCTCACGCCCGCTTCATCGACCAGCCTGTCGGTAATCAGCGTGCCGACGATACTGACCAGAACCACCACCAGCCAATAACTTGAGGGGATATAACGTTTCAGCTTGAACTGGATCAACAGAGCGACAACCAACAGGCCGCCCATAATGTAGGAGGTAATACCCAAACCAAGATTCAGTGTTGCCGACAGAAAATCAGCCGCCGTTTCACCCACCGTGGTGGCCATGATCTTGATCAGCCAGAAAAACAACGTCACTTCCGGCACTCTGTTCAACAGCTTATTCATGATTTTTCCCCTTCATGCGCTCCACCCACGCGGTTTACGTGAGCATGATGGAGAGATTACGCTGGGGATTATTAACGCAGACTTAAAGCGCACACCTTGGGTAAAAAAACCTGGATGAGTGGGTCATCCGGGCGACGTGCGCAGGCTTGATCGTCACTGCCTTGTCGCGGTTTTCGTCGCGTTATCTGCGCCTGCCGCCTCGCTGCCGCCCGGCAAAGTCCCGGGCAAACTGCCACGCCACCCTGCCCGAGCGGGCGCCACGCTCCAGCGACCATTGCAGCGCAGCGCGGCGCATCGCATCGGAATCCTTAACCGTTACGCCGAGGGCATCGAGCCAGGTTTGCACGATGGCCAGATAGACATCCTGGTCGAACGGGTAAAACGACAGCCATAGACCAAAGCGTTCCGACAGCGAAATTTTTTCTTCCACCGCCTCGAAAGGATGTACCTCATTGCCAACGTGGCGGGTGAGTTCGTTTTCTGCCATGTATTCGGGCATCAGGTGGCGGCGGTTGGAGGTGGCGTAGATCAGCACATTGTCCGGCGGCGCTGAGATGGCACCGTCGAGCACGGCCTTGAGCGCCTTGTAGCCGGGCTCGCCGGATTCGAACGAGAGGTCGTCGCAAAACACGATAAAGCGCTCGCGCCGCCCGACCAGCTGTTCGGCGATATCCGCCAGGTCCACCAGGTGGGCCTTGTCCACTTCGATCAGGCGCAGGCCCTTGGATGCAAACTGGTTCAGCAGCGCTTTCACCAGCGAGGATTTACCGGTTCCGCGCGCGCCGGTCAGCAACACATTGTTGGCCGGGCGGCCGGCCAGGAACTGGCGCGTGTTCTGCTCGATGCGCTGTTTTTGTTCGTCAATGCCGGTGAGGTGTGCCAGCTCGATTTTGTGCGGATGCGGCACGGCTTCGATCCAGCCGCTATCGCCGCGTTTGCGCCATCTGAAAGCAACCGCTGCGTCCCAGCCGGTGGCCGGCGGCACCGCCGGCAGCCAGGCTTCCAGCCGCGCCAGCACACGCTCGGCGCGATCCAGTAACTGCGCCAGGTCAGCTGCGGTATTCGGCATTGATTTTCACGTAGTCGTAGGAGAAATCGCAGGTCCACAGGGTGGCGGCGGCATCGCCCCGGTTGAGCGCCACGCGCACGGTGATTTCCGGCTGCTTCATCACGCGCTGGCCGTCTGCTTCCTGGTAGCTTGCTGCGCGGCCGCCGTTTTCCGCCACCAGTACGTCGTCGAGGTAGAGCTGCAGCGTATTCACATCGAGGTCATCCACGCCCGCATAGCCGATGGCGGCAAGGATGCGTCCGAGGTTGGGGTCGGAAGCGAAAAACGCGGTTTTCACCAGCGGCGAATGGGCGATGGCGTAGCCGATCTGGCGGCATTCCTCTTGGCTGCGGCCGCCTTCAACGCGGATAGTCATGAATTTGGTCGCGCCTTCACCGTCCCGCACGATAGCCTGGGCGAGCCATGTGGATACCTCCGTCACCGCAGCAGCCAGCGCAGCGTAATCGGCGCTGGCAGTGTCGATGATTTCGGCGTTGCCCGCCTGGCCGGTGGCGATCAGCATGAACGAGTCGTTGGTGGAGGTGTCGCCGTCCACGGTGATGCAATTGAAGGAATGGTCGGCAGCGTGCTTGACCATTGTCTGCAGCGCGTCCTGGCCCACGGCGGCGTCGGTCGCCACGTAGCCGAGCAGGGTCGCCATGTTGGGATGGATCATGCCGGAGCCCTTGGCGATGCCGGTGATGGTCACCGTCTTCCCGCCAACCTGCACTTGCCTGGACAGTGCCTTGGCGACGATATCGGTGGTCATGATGGCGTGGGCGGCGGCGAACCAGTTATCGGCGCGGCAATCGGCCAGGGCGGCGGGCAGTGCCGCGATGATCTTGTCGGCGGGCAGCGGCTCCATGATCACGCCGGTGGAGAATGGCAGCACTTCGCGCTCGGCACAGCCGGTCAGACCGGCCAGCGCTTCGCACACTGCCTTGGCCGCCTGCATGCCGGCCTCGCCGGTTCCTGCATTGGCGTTGCCGGTATTGATGACCAATACGCGCGGCGCCGCTTTTTGCAGGTGACGTTTGGCGACCGTCACCGGTGCAGCGCAGAAGCAGTTTTGCGTGAACACGCCGGCCACGCGGCTGCCGGGAGCAAGCTGCATGACGGTCACATCGCGCCTGCCGGGGTTTTTGATGCCGGCGCTGGCGATGCCGATATTGACGCCTGCAACAGGTAAAAGTTGTTCAGACTGGGGGGGAAGCAGGTTGACGGGCATGGCGGCTATACGCAAGTTGCAAAGCAGCCATTTTACCCCGGAAGGGGGTCAGTGTGCGTCAGTCACGTTTTGCCGGTTGTGCTTGACGAGCCGCAGTGTGGCGCCGGTTCCACGGCCAGATTCTCTCTTTTTCCACCGAGTGCGCGAAGGTTGCCAAACCGGCCAATACAGCAATGATGAATCCAGCCTGTTCGAACAGCAGCCGTGCAGTCATCACGCCGAACGGGATATCCAGAAAATTGGGTACATAGAGAAATACTGCCAGGCTGCTGAAGGTAATGCTCATAACAAGGTACATGGTGTGCCACCTCAATAATCCGATCGCAATAACGCAGCCGTCATCACGAACATACCATGAGCAAACTCCATGCCATTCACGCCTCGATTAGCAGAATCAATTTGTTACGGAAATTCGTCACCCATATTTCATCAGCCCTGTAAAAACGTTCGACAGTTTTTGACATCGGACAAATCAGTGATCTGGTCTATATTCAGAAATCATCATTGATGATTTCAGGAGCACGCCATGTCCCTATCCATGTTACCGGACGCAATTCAGCACGAGCGCGAAAGCATGTTGGAATCCGGAATTGAAACATTGAAAACCATGGGCAACGAAGCGTTTTCGGTGCAGGATCTGGCCGGGTTTCGCGAGCCGGATGAGTTCACCATTCCTGTACTCAACACCCACGTGCGGCCCGATATCCAGGCCAGGCAACTGGATACCGGCAATGAAACCCTGGCGCTGGTGGAGGTCAGCAGCGATCTGGGCGAGGAATCCTGCGGGCGGCGCTGGCAGGCGCTAGAGGCTTGGGTGCGACTGCACGACGCGCAAATGATGGTCTTCGTCCACCCCGAGGATCAGGCGCGCGCGTTGGGAATCGCGCGCGCCTGGCATGTGCCGGCCGATTACATCGTGGCCTTGCCGCGCCTGCATTGAACCCTGCGTTTAGCCCTCCGGATTCGACAAATCTTCGGGCTGGTTCAGGTTGACGAATGCTGCTGCATCGGCAAATTCAATCGTGGCGGTCATATGGCGCGACTGCCAGGCATGCACCGCACGGCCGCCTTCAGCAAGATACTGGTTGAGGTCATCCTTCAGATGCCGCGCGCACATCATGATGACCGGATGGGTTCGCCCGCCGGCACTGGCTATGGCAATCTCAGCCTGACCTGCCAGCAACGGTGCAACAAGCCGTTGCACCAGATCCGCAGGTAGTTGCGGGGTATCGCAAGGCACGGTGAGCACCCAGTCATGGCGCACCGAATTCAAGCCGGCCAGCACACCCGCCAGCGGACCCTCAAAGCCATCAAAGGCGTCTTTCACCACGCCGTAGCCCAACGCCCGATAGTCTTCCAGATTGCGGTTGGCGCTGATCAGGATTTCGTCCACCTGGGGCTGGATGCGCGCCAGCACATGCGCCACCAGCGGCCGGTCGTGAAATTTAACCAGACCCTTGTCTTGACCGCCCATGCGCTGCCCGGCCCCGCCGGCGAGAATAATCGCGCTGATCGGCGACGCCGTCATTCAGTGCTTTGCCCGCATGCGCCGATATAGCGCAAAGCGCTCGGAGCGATTACCGGGGCGGTTGCCCTCCCACACTTTGCGCCAGCCTGCATTCAATTCGGGCGGGAAATTTTCGTCATATTGCACCAGCAATGCCGGACAATGACTATGGGCAGCTGTGCTCACCGGCAGCGTACGCAAGTCGATCCAGTAGTCGAGCATGGCGCGCATTGCCTCGTTCAAATTCCGGCTGGCGACACAACCATGACTGGGCAATGCCGGCTCCATGCTGCTGATCATGCTGCGATAACTCATCCGTGCATTGACCGGATACATGAACAGGCTCGCCGCCAGCCCCCACGCCAGGGTAATTCCTGCTGCCCAGGCAATGAGCGGGCGCTGCGGGGTACGCTTGAGCAACAGCAGCAGCGTTATCCAGGCAAAACAGTAAGCCAGTGCCAACGCCACCATAAGCGGCCGGAATTCGCCCGTATAACCCGGCTGGATTTTATGCACATGGGTGGCCAGCTGTGCAGGGATGCCCACATCAAAAGCGCCCCAGTACACCCAGGCTGCGGCAATCACCACCAGGAAAGTCATCATTGCAAACCAGTACAGTGCGTTTGCTGCACCCCTGCGCAAAGTGTAGGTACTGCCCGCGGCCAGCCATGCCAAGGGCAGCAACAGAGGCAGTCCGTGGACTTCGCGCGGATCGTTGGTCAGCGAGAGAACGGCCAGCAAGCACAAGAATATTAACAGCGGCAGGGCGATGCCCGGTTCGGTCAACCCGCGCCGGCGTGCCTTCCATAGTGCCCACAGCGCCAATGGCCAGGCTGGCCACGCGAACCAGGGCAGAAATGTCAGGTAATACAGCGTACCCATACCGCCATGTTGCGAGAGAGACGCTAGTCGTCCCAGAGTGTCGACATGCCACCATTCGTGAAACACGGCCGGTGCCTGCTGATACAGCATCCACGGCCAGATCAGCAACCAGGGCAACGCGCTCACCACCAGCACAAGCGCGGCCGCCAGGTTAATGCGCTTGCGCCAGGCTGGCGCCATCACCGGCAGCAACAGGGCTGTCAACAGCAATGCCAGCGCCTCCAGCGCGCCGACACTCATGAATGCCATGCCGATGCCGGTACCCGCCACAACAGCGCCCATGAGCGGACGTCTAAGGTTCAGGGCAAAGCCGAAACCGGCCAGCGCATAGGCTGCCAGCAATGCACTTTGCGGAATCGCTTCGTGTGCCCGCACCAGCAGCCCTACACTGCCGACCAGGATCAGTATCGCCAGACGCCCGTGTTCACTGCCATACAGCAAACGGCTGGTCAGGCCGGTGAAAATCAGCGCCAGCAACACAAACATCCCGGCGGTAAGACGGGTTGCATCATGTACCGGCAACCAGTCGGACAAGCCTTGCGCCGCACTGGCCGCAACCCAGGTAAATAACGGTGGATGGACAGGCAGCGGCATGCCAGCCAGGGCGGGAATGACGGCCGGTTCGCCAGACAGCTCGCTATGAACGAAGCCGATGCTGCGCGACTCGTCTCCCTTCCACGGATCATGCCCCACCAACCCCGGTAGCAGCCAGGCCAGTACCAGCAACAGGGTGAGCAAGGAAGGGATGGCGTTATGCCAGCGTGCGTTCTGCAAAATGGTGTGCGCCGTGAGTTCGGCTTGGGCAGATGAAAAATTTCATGCGCAGATTCTACCGCAAAAACAAACAAGGCAGCCGAGGCTGCCTTGTCTTGATTCCGTTAAGCGATTAAGCCTGACGCGTTTATTTAATACCGTATTTCTGGCGGAATTTCTCGACGCGACCGGCAGTGTCAACAATCTTCTGCTTGCCGGTATAGAACGGATGGCATTCCGAGCATACTTCAACATGCAGGTCTTTTGCCATGGTAGAGCGCGTGGTGAACTTGTTACCGCAACTGCATACGATAGTAACTTCGGGGTAATTCGGGTGAATTTCGGCTTTCATGATCTGTCCTCAGTTGCCGCGGCGTGTACGCGGAAAGGCGGTATTATCCAGTAAAATCCTTGCTGTCGCAAGGGTTTAGCGCAGAATCAGCGCCCGCTGCGCATTGAATCAAAGAAATCGGCATTGTTTTTGGTGGCTTTGACTTTGTCGAGCAGGAATTCCATCGCTTCGAGGTCGTCCATCGGATAGAGCAATTTCCGCAACACCCAGATTTTTTGCAGCACATCGGCCTTGATCAGCAATTCCTCACGACGCGTGCCGGAACGGTTGACGTTGATCGCCGGGTACAGGCGTTTTTCAGCCATGCGCCGGTCGAGGTGGATTTCCATGTTGCCGGTACCCTTGAATTCCTCGTAGATCACATCGTCCATACGGCTGCCGGTATCGATCAGCGCAGTGGCGATAATAGTCAGCGAACCGCCTTCTTCGATATTACGGGCCGCACCGAAAAAACGCTTGGGGCGTTGCAGCGCATTGGCATCGACACCGCCGGTAAGCACCTTGCCGGATGACGGGATGACGGTATTGTAGGCACGTGCCAGACGGGTGATGGAATCCAGCAGGATGACGACGTCCTTTTTGTGCTCGACAAGCCGCTTGGCTTTTTCGATCACCATTTCCGCCACCTGTACGTGGCGGGTGGCAGGCTCGTCGAAGGTCGAGGCAACCACTTCGCCGCGCACCGAGCGCGTCATTTCGGTGACTTCCTCTGGACGCTCGTCAATCAGCAGCACGATCATGACCACATCCGGATGATTGGCAGCGATGGAATGCGCAATATGCTGCAGCATCACTGTCTTGCCGGATTTCGGGCTGGCCACCAGCAAACCACGCTGTCCCAAGCCTATTGGGGCAATCATGTCGATAATGCGGCCGGTGATATTTTCCTCGGCCTTGATTTCGCGTTCCAGTAACAACGGCCGGGTCGGAAATAGCGGGGTCAGGTTTTCAAACAGGATTTTGTTTTTGGAGTTTTCCGGCGGTTCGCCGTTGACCTTGTCTACCTTGACCAGTGCAAAGTAGCGTTCGCCGTCCTTGGGGATGCGGATCTCGCCTTCAATACTATCGCCGGTATGCAGATTGAAGCGGCGGATTTGCGAAGGCGAAATGTAGATGTCATCTGGGCTGGCAAGGTAGGAGGTGTCCGGCGATCGCAGGAAACCGAAGCCGTCCGGTAGCACTTCCAGCGTACCTTCGCCGAAAATGCTCACTCCTTTTTTGGCCTGGTTTTTGAGCAGGGCAAAGATGAGCTCTTGTTTGCGTAAGCGATTGGCGCCTTCGATCGAATTCTCGACGGCCATTTCCACCAGTTGGGTGACGTGTAGCTGTTTCAGGTCGGATAGATGCATTTATTTTAGTGAGGTCGTGTCATGTGCCTTGCATGGAAGGCGGGGAACAGCGGTAGAAGAGGAAAGTGCGCCTGATGTCCGGGTGATGTTTTAATAAATGGACAGGCTCAGACGCACCATAACGGAACTAGATATTGCTGTCAACAAAAGCAGTTAATTGTGATTTTGACAACGCGCCGACTTTGGTCGCCTCGATATTGCCATTCTTGAAAATCATCAGCGTTGGAATGCCGCGGATACCAAATTTTGGCGGCGTGGCCTGGTTCTCGTCAATATTGAGTTTGGCAATTTTGAGACGGCCTGAATATTCCTTGGCCACCTCATCCAGTATCGGCGCAATCATTTTGCATGGGCCGCACCAGTCTGCCCAGTAATCCACCAATACCGGCAGGGTGGACTGCAACACCTCTTGCTCAAAGGAGTCGTCAGTAACGTAGTGAATGTGCTCGCTCATGGAATCCTCGCTTCTTGATGTAGGGGGTAAATTGCAGGTCAACGCAATTCTAAGGGTTTATTTGCACATGCTAGCGAAAAAAACGCAGGATGTGAAGCCAACGTCGATTCACGCTTGCTGGTAAAATGCCCGCACCCTGTATTTGATATTGCTAGGAACGTTGCCATGACTTACGTCGTCACCGAAAATTGCATCAAGTGTAAATATACTGATTGCGTAGATGTTTGTCCCGTGGATTGCTTTCGTGAAGGTCCGAATTTTCTGGTCATCGACCCTGACGAATGCATCGATTGTACCCTGTGTGTGGCTGAGTGTCCGGCCGAAGCCATTTTCGCCGAGGATGACGTGCCCGCAGACCAGCAGCATTGCACCGCCCTCAATGCCGAACTGGCCGTCGGCTGGAAGCCCATCATCGAACGCAAGGAGCCGCCTGCGGATGCCGATGAATGGAATGGCAAACCCGACAAACTGCCGCTGCTGGAACGTTAAACACCCCCGCGTGTGTCCGACCTGATTCAACACGCCGCCCAGCGCATCCTGGCGCAGCTGGCGGATAACCTGCCCGATCTGTCGCACGCCTGCGTCCTCGTCCCCAACTTCCATGCCGCGCGGCGGCTCGAACAGGCGCTCGCTATGCATGGCAGACTGCCTTTTCTGATTCCGCCACGCATCACCACTTTCCCGGCTTGGGCCGCGACAGTACCGATCAGCGCCCCCCTCCTGCCGGACAGCCATCGCGCTGCTTTGCTGTATCAGGCCCTCAAGGCCAGCGGGCGCTTCGATAGCGCCGATCTGTGGGGCGTGTGCGACGAGCTGCTGCGCCTGTTCGACGAACTCACCCTGCATGCAGTGCATCTGCCCGATAGCCTGACTGCATTTACCGAACAGTTGCGCGCCGCTTACCAGGCCAGGCGCGGACGCGGGCTGGATTTCGAAGCGCGCCTGATCCACGAATTATGGTATGCACTGGCCGACGATGCCCGCGGTGCGCAGGATGCCGCTGCACGTTACGCCTTGCAACTGGCGGCACTGGCCGAAACCGCTGCCAGGCCATTGTTCGTCGTAGGGCTGCCGGGTTATTCGCCGCTGGAACAAGCTTGCCTCGACCGCTATGCCCAGCGTCAGGCGCTGGTTTATTTAACGCCCGACACCCACAGCGCGGTTCTTGATGTGCTCGAAGCCGCGTGGCCAGCCGATCCGCATGCCCTTCCTATCAAACAACGCGCGCAAGCACTACGCAACACCCAGCCCATCAGCCCGCTGAGCGGACGGCTTGCCTGCTTCGGCGCAGTCAGTCTGGAACAGGAAGCGCAGGCCTGCGCCACCCAGGTACGGCTGTGGCTGGCTGAAGGCAAACAGCGCATCACGGTCATCGTGCAGGATCGACTCAGCGCACGTCGTGCCCGCGCCTTGCTGGAACGCGCGCAAATTCTGGTCGCCGACGAAACCGGCTGGACCCTCGCCACCACCGCTGCCAGCACGATACTGATGCGTTGGCTGGAAGCACTCACCGGCGGCTTTCGCTTCGAAGATGTGCTCGACCTGTTGAAATCGCCTTACCTGTTGGCCGACCAGGATGCAAGCTCGCGCCGCCAGGCAGCATGGCAGCTGGAATCCGCGCTGCGCCGCCACGGTCCGGCAACCGGTTTGAACGGTCTCAAAACACGGGTGCGCAGCCTGGCTGAACACAGCGCTGCGCTCAACGCATTGGAACACCTGCAACAAGCTGCCACGGTATTGCCGCAACGCACCGAACTCACCCTGGCCGACTGGCTGGCGCGGCTGGCCAACAGCCTGAACGCACTGGGTGCGTATGATCGCCTGTTGCGCGATGCTGCAGGCCAGCAAGTGCTGGCGCTACTGGCCCGGCGCGAACAGGAACTGCTTCCCGATAACGGCCGCTTTCAGCTCGCCGAGTTCCGGCGCTGGCTGGCCGGCGAACTGGAACGAGCGGTATTTGTCGACACCAGCATCGACAGCCCGGTGGTCTTCACGCATCTGGCCGCCACGCGTCTGCGCGATTTTGACGCCGCGCTCATTCTCGGTGCCGACGCCGCGCACCTGCCCGGCAATACCAGCGCATCGGTATTTTTTAACCAGCGCGTACGCTGGGAGCTGGGCCTGCCCACGCAGGACGACAGCGTGCAGCAAAGCCAGTACGACCTGATCCAGCTTATCGCCAATGTGGCGCAGATACGTGTGCTGTGGCGCGCCCGACAGGATGGCGAGCACAACCCGATCAGCCCGTGGTTCGAGCGTTTGCAAACCCTGCACCAACTCGCCTGGCATGACGATCTGGCCGACACTTGCCTGGCCGAACTACTGCCGCATGCCCAAGTCATCGCGCCCGCCCCTGCGCCGCTTCCCGTGCCGACGGGCGTACCGCGTCCTGCCCTCGACACGACGCAAGTGCCCAGTCGCATCAGCGTCAGCGCCTACAACAGCCTGCTGGATTGCCCGTATCAGTATTTCGCGCGCCAGGTATTGCGCCTGAATGCACTCGATGAAATCAGCAGTGAACTGGCCAAAGCCGATTACGGCCAGCTGGTTCACGCCATTCTGCATCGCTTCCACCAGATGCACCCAGTCGCTACCGGCACCGCAGCCGAAGTGCTCACATCTGATTTGCGGGAGCTCACCGAGGAAGCTTTCGCCCCGGTGCTGGCGGACGACTACTTCGCCCATGCCTGGCAGCACCGATGGACGGCGCAGATTCCGCATTACGTGGCATGGCAACTGGCGCGCGAACAGGAAGGCTGGCGCTGGCAGGCCGGGGAGATTGACGCGACGCGCACATTCGACCTTGATAACGGCGAACATATCACCCTGTACGGACGGCTCGACCGGGTGGACAGCCTGCAGATGAGCCGCGCCGTGCTCGACTACAAGACCGGCAATACCGCAGGGCTCAAGGACAAAGCCAAAAACCCCGGCGAAGATGCGCAACTGTCCGCCTATGCGCTGCTACTGGGCGACGATGTCGGTCAGGCTGCATTCATCGCGCTCGACGGTAAACAAAAAATCGAAACAGTGCCGCTGGATGCCGAACCGGATGCCGCTGCCGATGCCACTGGCGTTCGTCTGATAGCGATGTTCGGGCAATTGCACTCGCGCGCCCCGCTGCCCGCTCAAGGTGCCGACAAAGTATGTGCGTGGTGCGAAATGCGCGGTCTGTGCCGCAAGGATTATTGGCCGGAGACGCAATCATGACACCCGGCGAATTCAACCACACCGCGCTTAATCCCGGTCAGGCCGTGGTGGTCGAGGCCTGTGCCGGCAGCGGCAAGACCTGGCTGCTGGTATCACGCATGCTGCGACTGTTGCTGGATGGCGTACCCGCGTCGGAAATTCTGGCCATCACCTTTACCCGCAAGGCGGCACGCGAGATGCGCGCGCGTCTGGACGACTGGCTGCGCTTCATGGCGATTGCCGAAGACGATGCGGTGCGCGCCTTTCTGGTCGAACGCGCAGTGCCGCCGGATGAGGCTGAAGCCTTGCTACCTCGCGCCCGCGGTTTGTTTGAAGCTGTCCTCAGTGCACAACCGGGTATCACCATCAGCACCTTCCACGCCTGGTTCCTGACTGTGATCGAGCGCGCACCGCTGGAAGCCGGACTAGCCGGTTTCACGCTGGCCGAACAAACCCACGCGCTGGAAGCCGAAGCCTGGGATGCGCTGGCCGATGATCTGGCGCGCGCGCCGACCGGGCCGCTGGCTGTCGCCATGCAGAACTTGCTGGCCGATATCGGCTTGCACAACACTCGCGCACTCTTGTCGGCGTTCCTGGCCCGGCGCGGCGAGTGGTGGGCATTTACCGAAAGTCAGCCCGATCGTGTCACCTACGCCATCGCGCAACTGGAGATGATCATGCCGGTGGCTCCCGATGCCGATGTGGCAAGCGAGTTGTTGGACGATGCAAGCTGGATAACATTGCTGTGGGAATACCTGAAGCTACTCGGACTGCACACTGCCACCAGCATCAAAATGGCGCAAACCTGCGAGCTTGTCTTATCGGCCAACGCCGATGCGAATGCGTGTTTCGATAAATTATGTAGTACTTTGCTGACCCAGCAAGGCGAGATCAGGAAGACTGTCTCCCATAGCGCCGCGCAAGCCAAAAAAATGGGCGAACCGGTATTGTTGCGGCTGGTGGAACTGCACCAAATCATCGGCACCCGTCTGCTCGCCGTTCAAGCCGCACGCCAGGCACAGCAGGTGTTCCGGTTCAACTGCCAGGCATTGCAAGTAAGTGATGCATTGCTGGAGCATTATCAGGCCTTGAAGCAAACCCGCCGGGTACTGGATTTTGCCGATGTGGAATGGCAAGTCGCCCAGTTGCTGAGTGATTCGGATCAGGCTGAATACTTGCAATACAAACTCGACGCGCGTTACCGGCATATCCTGCTGGATGAGTTTCAGGACACCAACCCCTTGCAATGGCGCGTGCTGCAAAGCTGGTTTGCTGCCGCAGAACAGGCCGACCGCATGCCCACGGTATTTCTGGTGGGCGACCCCAAGCAGTCGATTTACCGGTTTCGCGGAGCCGAAGCGCAGCTGTTTGATCTGGCCGGCAAGTACCTGACCGGTCGCGGTGCGGCCTACCTCACTCAACACACCACGCGCCGCAGTGCCCCGCCGGTAGTGCAGACGGTGAACCAGACCTTTGCCGCCGTCGCGAACGAATACAGCCTGTTTCAACCCCATGCGGCGCACGATACGCAACGCAGTGGCCGGGTCGAAGTCTTGCCATTGGCGCAGCCGCCCGAGCAAGTCAGCGTCGATCACGGCTACCGCAATCCGCTGACGACATCGTTCACCGATGCCGACACGCAGATGCGTGAACTGGAAGCACAGCAACTCGCGCAGCGCCTGAACCAGATCGTCGGCCATTGGCAGATCGACGACGAAAAAACCGGCGCGCGCCCGGCCGAATACCGCGATGTGATGATCCTGGTACGCAGCCGCACCCACTTGCCGGTATACGAGCGCGCCCTCAAGGCGGCGCGCATTCCATTCTCCACCACACGCCGCGGCGGTCTGCTGGATGCGCTGGAAGTGGGCGACCTGCTCAGCCTGCTGGCGTTTCTGGTAACTCCCAACGCCGATCTGCATCTGGCGCGCGTGCTGCGTTCGCCCTTGTTTGATTGCTCCGATGCCGATTTGCTGAAACTGGCCGGCACTGACGGCGATACCTGGTGGCAGCGTCTGCACGTGCTCGCCAACACTGGCAATCCGAGTCCGGCATTGCAGCGCGCCGCCGCGCTATTGGCCGACTGGCACACCCAGGCCGGGCGCCTGCCGGTGCATGACTTGCTCGACAACATCTACTTTACCGGCGAAGTGCAGGCGCGCTATGCCGCCGCTGCACCTGCCGCGCTGATCCCCGGCATCCACGCCAATCTGGATGCGTTCATCGAGCTGGCGCTGTCCATTGATGGCGGGCGTTACCCGAGCCTGCCGCGCTTTTTGCATGAGCTTGATCTGCTGCTGCAACCCGGCAACGACGCCAGCCCGGACGAAGGCAAAACCGCGCAACTGGACAACGCCGTCACCCTGCACACCATCCACGGCGCCAAGGGGCTGGAGTCGCCCATCGTCTGGCTGCTCGATGCCGGGGCGCGCAAAGCCAGGGGCGACACCTACACCGTGCTGACCGACTGGCCGCCCGGCGCAGCGCGGCCTGCGCATTTTTCGGTGTACGGGGACAAAACTCTGCGCGCGGCATTCCAGAGCGATTTTTTCGATGCAGAAGCGCGCCACGCCCAGCGCGAAAATTTCAATCTGCTGTATGTCGCGATGACGCGTGCCCGTCAGGCACTCATCGTCAGCGGCGCAACCAGCAAGTCGCAAAACGAGAACTGGCACGGCCAGATACTGAACGCCCTGCGTACCGATGCCGATAAGGACAGCGCCATCTTCGGTGCCGATCTCGACGCGCTACTACCTGCGTCAACGCCCGTCGTGCCACCGCCGGCTCTATCGATTACCCTGCCCGCGGGCATCAATCAACCGCGCCCTACCGGGCGCCGTATCGCCATGGTCGGCAGCGATGAAATCAGCTACGGCATCGTGCTGCACGCGATACTGGAGCGCATCGCCCCGCCCGCCATTGCACCGGTTCCCGCCGCACTGAAAACCGAACTCGGCAACCCGGCAGAATTCGACAGCGCCTGGCAACACGCCCAACGCCTGCTCGACACGCCATTGCTGGCGCGCTTTTTCGACCCGGCCCAATACCGCTTTGCCCACAATGAACTGGCCTACCTCAATGCCAACGGTGAGCTACGCCGTATTGACCGCCTGGTCGGTCTGGCAGATGCCATCTGGGTACTGGATTACAAATCCGGCCACG
>NZ_JBTSEG010000040.1:0-21034 GCF_054605375.1 Sulfuriferula sp.
CGTCTCCTTGAGTGTGTCGGGGACATCCCCCGCGATCAAGGATCGGAGATTTTTACGTCAGGTGCAGCAGGTGTGCGGAGAGGGTCGGTGGGTTCGGGAGCCACCGCGATAGCGGTTTAGTTCAACATATGTTAGGCATCTCTTCGATCCTTTGGGCTCAGTCCGTCCGAGACTGAGCCACCGTTTTCATATGGGTACCTTTGTATGTACATTTCAATAATGAGAGCTGGGCGTGCGGTATCTGGACTTGCAGCGTATTGTTTTCGCACAGACGTGGGGATATTAGCGACTAGCATTTCAAATTCAAGGAATGTGAACTCGTGTTTGACTCCATCAAAATGAAGTTCCGCGATCACTTCCTCTCTCATCTTGCCGTAGTTATTGCCGCCTTTAAGAAACTCCACCAACAAATGCTCGTCAAGCCTGAAGGCAGTTCCAGTCGGTAGAGTCACTAATGTCCTCGGGATCAGTTTCTCGGGTGGTACCTCTCTAGCGTCAGGGCGATTTCCAATCTCACTAATCTCCCGAAATATCCTGAGTACCTTTTGTGACTTTCGATTTAGGTTAGAAGCTTGAATTCCGAAAGATGAAAACCTTGTTATCGTTTTCGGTGGATGCATTATCAACGACGGAATATGGATTTGCAGCCAGCACTGAAGCAAATCACGACAACCGGTAAATATCGGCATATTCATTGTTGATGATGCGATGCTTATCAGCTTTTCCTGGACCACATCTCTTGAATGATCATTCGTAAGTCCGATGGTCAGGCCATTATGAGTGAACGCGACCTTGGTAACATCTGCCACAATGAAACCATAGACTTTTTTATTACCATGTCTGCTTGGCATTCTTTCGATCAGTTGATTCCTGGCTTTTATCAAGTTTTGTTGAAGATTGTTATTGCTAGCAACTCTCTTGCACTCTAAGTAGAACGCGTAGTCTTGAGTAATTGCGATCACATCAGTATCAGTTGAAAGATCGACCTCGCACCCGGCTTGACAGAAATAGCTCGCTATTCGTAGTTCGAACTGGGTGTTTCGTGACTCTGTATTGGTATCCAATGCGGCAAAGTCACTTCCACTGACAATTTTTAGAAGCTTTTTGTCAACGCCCTCTGGGATATAAGCCTTGAGGCCTTTAAGAATCCACATAAGTTCGTGCACTTCTCGAAGAACATAGAGCATCCAATCAATGTCACTTTGAAAACGGGCATCGGATGTGTTTTTGAATATCTGTGCTTCGTTGATTGGACCAGCGCGCGCGGCTTGTTCGAGATATTTTTTGTACCGATCAATTCGCGTGTTATGCGTCTGGATCCCTCTGGATTCGAGGAATAGCTGTATTTCAGTAAGATCCGAAACGTGGTCAGAGAGTCGCAACCCCGGAATCGAGTGAGTTGGTAACGGGTAAGATTGTCGCTCTTCTGTCATCTTGCCTAACAGTTATTAGCCGGACGCTGGCGTTCGGATAGTTTTAAAAAAATACTGACATGCATCATGCCATTGTATTTTGTTGATACGCAATGGCTTTTATTGCCAGCGCATTTGTATGTTTATGTTCCCCGGAATTCCCTTCGGTAGTTCGATGGCGAGATTTTGAAGGTTTGATTGAAGTGCTGGCGCAGTGATGCGGTCGATCCGAAACCCGCCCGCTCGGCGATAAGCTCGATCGAGCTGTCCGTTGTTTCCAGCAGTTGCTGAGACAGGCTCAATCTCTGGCTGAGCAGCCATTCCCCAACCGTGTTGCCCATGACTTGCCGGAAGCGTCGCGTAAACGTCCGGCGGCTCATCCGTGCCCGTTCGGCGAGCATATCCAGGCTGAGGGGTTTATCCAGGTTGCCGGTTGCCCAATCCAGCACTTCCGCAAAGTGATCAATGGCTGAAATGTGGCGCACGGGTTGCTGGATGTATTGAGCTTGCCCGCCTTGGCGGTGCGGCGGCACGACCATCCGCCGTGCAACGTCATTCGCGATTTTGGCGCCGTACTGTCGGCGCAGGACGTGCAGACAGCAGTCAATCCCGGCTGCCGTGCCTGCCGATGTGATGATTTCGCCGTCATCGACATACAGCACATCAGGATTCACGCGAATGAGAGGGTAACGCCTGGCGAGTTCATCTGCCCAAAGCCAGTGGGTGGTCGCAGGACGGCCATCCAGCAACCCGGCAGCGGCCAATACAAATGAGCCTAAACACAAGCCCACAATCCGCGCACCTTGCTGACTGGCTTGCCGCAGCGCATCCAGCAAAGCTTGTGGTGGCAGCTCGGCGGGGTCGCGCCAGCTTGGGACAATGATGGTCGCAGCTTTCGACAGGTCCTTCAAGCCGTGGCGCGTTTCGATGGAAAAGCCTGCGGTTGTCTGTAGAACCCCGTTCTCCGCCGCACAGACCAGAAGTTCAAACCTGGGAATGCCGGCATTTGTCCGATCCTCACCAAAAATCGCGCACGGAACCGAGAGATGAAACGGGCTGATGCCGTTAAAGGCAATCACTGCGACAGTATTTGCACGCATTTTGCATCTCCAGACTCAATGGCCCGATTCTATCGAAATTTGTCATTCAGGCCACTATTCCGTTGGAAAGGGAGTGCCAATAATGGTGGCTGCCTCATTAACTTCTTTGCCTATATGCATCGGCTTTCATCCCTTGGGCTGTATCTCGTCATCGTAGCCGCCATGCTATGGGCCAGCGTCAGTATTACGGGCCATTTTGCACCACCCGATATTGGGCCAGCAGCGTACGGCGAAGTGCGCATGGCTATTGGCGGGCTGGTCCTGGCATTGCTGGTTGGCCCACGGCGGATGCTCTGTGTGATGAGGAAACTGCCGCGCCTGCATCTGTTCGTCGCCACCATAGCGCTGGCACTATTCCAGTGGAGTTTTTTTGCTGCCATTGCTACAGCAGGCATTATCGTCGCGAATATTGTATCCACAGCGACCGCGCCCTTGGCTGCGGCTGCCTTCTCGGCAACCGTACATCGCCGCCTTCCAAAGGCGGCATGGTGGTGTGCGCTTGGGTTGAGCGCAACGGGGGTTGCGTTGATTCTGGTGAATTTCACACTATCCATAGCGGAAGGCTTGTTTTTCTCAACTTTGAGCGGCGTTGCTTATATGGCCTTCACCTATTCGACAGCACGTATGGAAAATATTGTGCAGGGCCGCTGGCAGGATGGGCTTGCCTCGACAGCCTTGGCACTGATGTTTGCCGCACTGGTACTGCTGCCCGTTGCATGGCCAGACATGGAGGTATTTTTATCATTACGCGGCGCTCTCGTGGCGGGCTACCTTGGCCTGGCTGCAACCGCTCTGGCCTACGGCTGCTATAGCATCGGACTGCGAAGCATTACACCAACGACGGCCCTTGCGCTGCAGCTTTTACAACCCATTGTGGCAATGGCACTGGGCTTCTTTGTTTTACACGAACGCGTCGAAACCTCGGTTGCGGTCAGCCTTCTGCTGTTTTCAGCGTCAGCGATATTGCTGATCGCCAATCAGTCCTCCGCCAGAAAGAAGGGCATTCCCCCCATCGCTGTTTACCCACCTCAAGGAGAACACCCATGACACATCAACCACGCCGTGCCCTGATTGTCATTGATGTCCAGAATGAATATGTAACGGGCAATTTGCCGATTGAATTTCCCGATATTCAGTCGTCGCTTTCAAACATTGGTCGAGCCATGGATGCAGCAGCAAATGCCGGCATCCCCATCATCGTCGTGCAGCAATATGCGCCCGCTGAATCGCCCATTTTTGCAACAGGAAGCGATGGCTGGGAGTTGCACGATGTGGTGCGCTCACGCACATGGAGCCATCATATTGAAAAAAAATTGCCCAGCGCATTTGCGGGGACAGATCTCGCCGAATGGTTAAGCGAGCATCAAATCAACACCTTGACTGTCGTCGGTTACATGACCCATCACTGCGATGACTCGACCATCAGACACTCATTTCATGCTGGCATCGCGGTAGAGTTTCTATCCGATGCAGCCGGTGCTCTGCCCTATGTCAACAAGGCTGGATCAGCCAGTGCGGAGGAGATTCATCGCACATTCACGGTCGTTATGCAGAGTCGCTTTGCTGCAGTGATGACCACTCAGAAATGGATAAGTTTATTGCAAACAGATAGAGCGGCGGAGTGCGACAGTATATTTCGATCAAATCAGGCTGCTCGCAGAACGAACAAGGCTGATCGTTAAGTTTGCCTTAAGTTGCCCGGTCCAGAATGCAATCCCGGTAAGGCAATGTCGCCTGGCCGCATTGATTGGATCAGGAGCAATATCATGAGTAAGCAAGCATTTAAAAGCGTTCGTAGCCCTCACTTCGTTTCCATTGTAATCGCCGCCGCGCTGTTAGGCGGCGTCGTTTCCGCTCAGGCTTATACAGGTGAGAAATTGGCCCACAATGCCAAAGTCACCATGGCCGAGGCACGCACCATTGCCCTCAAGGCGCACCCCGGCAAAATCACTGACGAGGAGCTGGAAAAGGAAAATGGCGGCAGCGGATTGCGCTATTCGTTTGATATCCGTCAGGGTAAAGTCACCCATGAGGTTGGCGTGGATGCGCAATCCGGCAAGGTGCTGGAAAACAAGGAAGAAGGCCCCAACCCCGACTAAATGAACGAGGCCTGCATAGCCCCGCCTCTTGGCGGGGTTTTTGCGCTGGTTGTTTGCGGTTTGCGACTATGGAATGAACCGGGCAGAGTGCGAAGATGCAAAGGCCGGGAGAAAATCAATGAGAATACTGCTGGTGGAAGACGACCCGATGATCGGCGAGAGCGTGCAGGAAGGTCTGCATGGCGAGAATTACGCCGTGGATTGGGCGCGCGACGGGCGTAGCGCGGAACTGGCGCTGGGCACACAGGCATACGATCTGGTGTTGCTGGATCTGGGGCTGCCGAAAAAGCAGGGGCTGGAGGTGCTGGCGGATTACCGCAAGCGCGGCGGCGCAGCGCCGGTGCTGATTCTGACCGCGCGCGATGCCACCCCGGATCGGGTCAAGGGGCTGGACGCGGGCGCGGACGATTACCTGGTCAAGCCGTTCGACCTGGACGAGTTGTTCGCGCGCGTGCGCGCCTTGTTGCGGCGTCACGCGGGGCGCGCCCAGCCGGGCATCAGCCACGCGGGGCTCACGCTGGATCCGGCCAGCCACGAGGCCAGTTTTCAGGGCCAGCCGCTGACCTTGTCGGCGCGTGAATTCGCGCTGTTGCAGGCATTGCTCGACCCGCCCGGCCGGGTGTTGTCGCTGGCGCAACTGGAGGAAAAACTCTACGGCTGGAATGAGGAAATCGAGAGCAACGCGGTGGAGGTGTATATCCACCGCCTGCGCAAAAAACTCGGTGCCGATTTCATCCGCAATGTGCGCGGCGTCGGCTACAAAGTGGCCAACTCGGCATGAGGCCATTACGCCAGCAGTTGCTGATCTGGTTATTGGGCGGGATGCTGGTCAGCTCGCTGCTGGCCGGAGTAGCGCTGTATGTGCAGGTACACGAAGAAGCCAATGAGTTGTTTGATTACCAGCTCAAGCAGATGGCTGCTTCACTGCCCGCGCAACTCACCTTACCCGCGCCACCAATATGGGGCCCGGACCCCGAGGAAGATCAGGATATCGTGATGCAGGTGTGGGACCGCAACGGACAGCCGCTGTATGCCTCCAATCGGGCGCTTGCATTGCCGCGCTATCTGCCCAACGGGTTTCATACGGTGACGACCCGGGATGAGCAGTGGCGCGTTTACGCGGTTACACGGCATGACCATATTATCCAGGTAGCGCAGCCGACCTCTGTGCGCCAGGAACTGGCCGCCGGGCTGGCCGCGCGCTCGCTGCTGCCGTTCGCCGTTTTGATTCCGGCGCTGGCACTGCTGATATGGGTGGCGGTGGGGCGGAGTCTGGCGCCGCTGCAGCGTGTCGCCGATGCGTTGCGGCGACGTAGTCCCGATGCCATGCAGGCGTTGCCAAACGACAATCTCCCGCCTGAAATACGCCCCCTGGTGGACGCCTTGAACAGTCTGCTGGAACGCCTCGATGAGGCACTTGCCACGCAGCGCGCATTTGTCGCCGATGCGGCACATGAACTGCGCACGCCGCTTGCCGCGTTAAAGCTGCAACTGCAACTGGCCGAGCGTGCCAACACCCCGGTCGCGCGCACGGCCGCCATCGCCAAACTGCATGAACGCCTGGATCGCGCCACCCATCTGGTCGCCCAACTGCTCACATTGGCACGCCAGGAACCGCGCATGGCGACGCGCAAGTTCGCGGCGGTGAATCTGGCTGAACTTGCCCGGCAAGTGGTTGCCGACCGCAGCCCGCTGGCGGAGCGCCGCAATATTGATCTGGGTGTCGCCGCGGATGCCGGAGAGGTGAGTACGCAGGGGGACGCCGACAGCTTGCGCATCCTGCTCGGCAATCTGGTGGACAACGCCATCCGCTACACGCCGCCGGGCGGCCGGGTGGATGTGAATGTGCAGAGCGTGAACTGCCAGCCTGTGCTCAGCGTGCTGGATAACGGGCCGGGCATTCCCATCGAAGAACGCGAACGCGTGTTCGACCGCTTTTACCGGCGCGAAGGCAGCGGTGTGACCGGTAGTGGATTGGGATTGGCGATTGTGCAAAACATTGCCGAGCAGCACGGTGCGGTGGTGGCGCTTACAGACAATCCAGCAGGTGCGGGGCTGCGGGTCGAGGTGCGTTTTCCGGGATAAAATTACGCATTATCCCAACACACCCTGAACATTTCATGCACCTTTGGTTTGATATTTCCTTTCACGGCTATGGTCATTTATCGCAGGCCGCCGAAGTCATCCATGCTTATGCGATAAGTCACCCAAATCTGCGCCTCACGGTGAAATGCGCCGCGCCGCGTGAGGTCATCGCGCGTCGCATACGTGTGCCCTTTACCCACATCCAGTCTGCCAGCGACGTTACCATGGCGATGGTCAGTGCAGTGGAAGTGGACGCAGACGCCAGCGCGCGCGGCTATCAGGCATTCCACCGCGACTGGGCGCGGCATGTGGCGGATTACACCGCGCTGTTGCGCCATGCCGCGCCCGACGTAGTGCTCGCCAACGTTGCCTACCTGCCGCTGGCAGCGGCCAAACGTGCAGGCATTCCTGCTGTCGGGCTGTGCTCGCTCAACTGGGCGGACATCTATGCACATTACTGCGGCGGGCGCCCCGAAGCCGCTGAAATACTGGGCGAGATGCGCGCGGCCTACGCCGGGGCGGAGCGCTTCATCCGGCTTGAACCCGCCATGCCCATGCATGACCTGCCGAACCGTGTTGCTGTGGGCCCGGTGGCCCAATACGGGCAATCGCAGCGCGTGCATATCAACAGGCAATTGGAGTTGAATCCAGATGAAAAACTGGTGCTGGTGAATATGGGCGGCATGCATTTCAGGCCGCCGATGGAATCCTGGCCGCGCCTGCCCGGGGTGACATGGCTGGTGCAGCAGGATTGGCGCGTGCAGCATGCCGACGCGCATGCCTTGGAACCGCTGGACATGGCGTTTACCGATTTGCTGGCGTCGTGCGATGCGGTAATAGGTAAACCGGGCTATGGGCTGTTCACCGAAGCGGCGGTCAATGATGTGCCGTTGCTCTATCTGCGACGTGTGGACTGGCCGGAAGAACCGTATCTGGTGGACTGGCTGGTACGACATGGCCGCTGTCTGGAAGTGTCGGCAGCGACCATCGCCAGCGGTGAGCTGGCGAGTGACCTGGCTGCACTATGGGCGCAACCGTCCCCGCCACCGGTGCGGTCGAACGGGGCGCAGCAGATGGTAAACATTGTCGTGGCGATGTTGCAGAATCCGGTCGTCTGAAACGCCACCGCCCCGGCTGCATGGCGCAGGCCGGGGCGGTGGTTTGCATCAGTCTAAAATTACGCGACCTTGCCGATGATTGCGCCAAGGTTGATGCTCAGCCCGGCGGCAACCCAACTACCGTAATCCGGGTCGGCCTTGTAGCGGTGTCCGGGCTGGTGCACCCGGGATCACGCGAGATCGAAGCGATCGAGGTTCATCACCTTGTTCCAGGCCGCTACAAAATCATGGACGAACTTCTCCTGTGCGTCCGAACTGCCATAGGCTTCAGCCAAAGCCCGCAGCTCGGAATTCGAACCGAAGACCAGGTCGATGCGGGTGCCGGTCCACTTGTGTTCACCTGTTGCACGATCGGTCCCCTCGAACACATCTTCAGCCTTCGACACTGGCTTCCAGCTTGTGCTCATGTCGAGCAGGTTGACAAAAAAGTCATTCGTGAGCACCCCCGGCTGTTTGGTGAAGACACCGTGTTGGGACTGCCCGATGTTGGCATTCAGGACGCGCAAGCCGCCCACCAGCACAGTCATTTCGGGTGCGGAGAGCGTCAGAAATTGTGCCTTGTCGAGCAGCAGTTTCTCGGCTGAGATGGTGTACTGGGCCTTCTGGTAGTTACGGAAGCCATCTGCGATCGGTTCGAGTACGGCGAAGGATTCCACGTCGGTTTGGTCCTGCGAGGCGTCCATGCGGCCCGGTGTGAAGGGAACCGTTACGGTATGACCCGCTTTCTTTGCAGCCTCTTCAACACCGGCGCAGCCTGCCAGCACGATCAGGTCGGCCAGCGAGACCTTCTTGCCGTTGTTGCTGAATGCACGCTGGATGTCTTCGAGTTTTCCGAGTACTTTTGCCAGTTGCTCCGGCTGGTTGGCCTCCCAGTCCTTCTGTGGCGCGAGACGAATGCGCGCGCCGTTCGCGCCGCCGCGCTTGTCGGAGCCGCGGAACGTGGACGCCGAGGCCCAGGCGGTCGAGACCAGCTCCGAAACACTCAGCCCGGACGCCAGTACTTTGGTCTTGAGTGTGGTGACGTCCTTGTCGTCGATCAAGGCATGGTCGACAGCCGGAATGGGGTCTTGCCAGACGAGCTCTTCCGCAGGCACTTCGGGGCCGAGATAGCGCGAACGCGGGCCCATGTCACGGTGAGTCAGCTTGAACCAGGCGCGGGCGAATGCGTCAGCAAACGCTGCCGGGTCCTTGTGGAAGCGCCGTGCAATCGGCTCATAGACTGGATCCATACGCATCGCCATGTCCGCAGCGGTCATGATGATCGGCACTTTTTTCGACGCATCGTCCGCAGCCGGCGCCATGTTGCTGTCGGTTGCCTGTTTTGGCGTCCACTGATTGGCGCCAGCCGGACTCTTGCTCAGCTCCCACTCGTTGCCGAACAGCATGTCGAGATAGCTCATGTCCCACTGCGTCGGGGTTGGCGTCCACGAGCCTTCCAGGCCGCTACCGATCTGATCACCACCTTTACCGCTGGCATAACTGCTTTTCCAGCCCAGGCCCTGCTCGGCGAGTCCGGCTGCTTCGGGTGCCGGTCCGACCAGTGCCGCATCACCCGCACCGTGGCATTTGCCAAAGGTGTGTCCGCCGCAGGTAAGCGCCACTGTTTCTTCGTCGTTCATCGCCATACGCGCGAAGGTTTCCCGAACGTCACGCCCGGACCCGACCGGATCGGGGTTGCCGCCAGGGCCTTCCGGGTTGACATAAATCAGTCCCATCTGCACGGCAGCAAGCGGATTTTCAAGATCGCGTTCGCCGGAATAGCGCGCGTCGTCTCCCAGCCATTTGTCCTCATTGCCCCAGTAGACGTCCAGCTCTGGCGCCCATACATCCTCGCGCCCGCCAGCGAAACCGAAGGTCTTGAAACCCATCGATTCCATCGCGACGTTGCCCGTGAGAACGATGAGGTCGGCCCAGGAGATTTTCCTGCCGTACTTCTGCTTGATCGGCCAGAGCAGCCTGCGCGCCTTGTCAAGGTTGACGTTATCGGGCCAGCTGTTGAGGGGTGCAAAACGCTGGTTGCCGTGCCCTGAGCCGCCACGGCCATCGCCGGTGCGGTAGGTGCCCGCGCTATGCCAGGCCATGCGGATGAAAAAGGGGCCGTAGTGACCGTAATCCGCCGGCCACCAATCCTGCGAATCAGTCATCAGGATTTGGAGGTCCTGCTTCACGGCCGCCAGGTCGAGGTGCTTGAATTCTTCGGCGTAGTTGAAATCCGCACCCATGGGATTGGATTCAGGGGAATGCTGGTGCAGGATATTCAGGTTGAGTTGGTTCGGCCACCAGTCATGGTTCGATTTTCCTGTGCCAGCAGTGTGATTGAATGGGCATTTCGTTTCGGTTGACATAATGTTTCTCCATTGACAGGTTGAATCCAACGACTCGGTCCGGTTTGAGGTCAGAGTACCGATCTTATACCGCTAGGGTTGCTGTGAATGTGCGGTAAACCCCATTGTTTTTGACGCGCACCACCAGTTCCAGGACATGTAGGCTCATTTTCATCTCCTTGGGAGCAAGATGAATATTCAGTACAAACATTCATGTGCGTGTACGGTCTTCATTCAAGCTTATTCAACACTATTTAACCAATTGTTTATTTCAACCGTGCTAATCAATATTGGCTATCGTCGTGTACAGACGCGTCAACTTGCCCAGGCCATTTGGCTTTGCGAATCCGGTTTCGGGAGACAGTCAGGGACGGCAGCGAGGCAAACAGCAGTCACGATAACTGATGTGCGAGCAACGCCGGTGACAGTCGCGCAGCGTGATCGCTGCGCGAGTAAAACGATTTATCGTGGTTGTGGCTCTGCCACAAAAATTTCAACGCGGCGGTTTTTGGAGCGCCCGGCTTCAGTGCTATTTGAAGCAACGGGTTCGTGCGAACCGCGCCCGTCGATCGTGAAGCGGCTGGATGCGACGCCTCTTGTGGTCAGGTAGTCACGTGTACGGGCCGCACGTTCAACGGATAATGGATTGTTGATCGAATCGCTGCCGGTGCTGTCAGTATGACCAACGATCGTTACTACCGTTGATGGATTCTCATTCAGACTGGCGGCAAATTTATCCAGTATGGGTCTGAAATTTGACTTGATGTCTGCGCGATTGGTGTCAAACGAAATGTCGCTGGGTATATCCAGTTTCAGGCGGTTATCTGCAGTCTGGCTGACCTGTACACCCGTCCCCTGGGTAGCTTGTTCCATGGCGCGTTTCTGGTTTTCCATTTTGTTGGACCAGATATTGCCGGCAATGGCGCCTGCCGCGCCACCCAATGCAGCACCCGTTGCTGTACGACGTCCTCCTCCGCCACCGGTGGCGGCACCAATCACAGCACCGACACCTGCACCTATGCCGGCACCCGTGGCGGTGCCACGTTGCGTAGGCGTCATGTCCGCGCAGCCGGAAATTGCGAATACAGTGGCGATGGCGCCAATCGATAATTTATGCATGATGATTCCCTTCGTGAATTGAACAACAGGGAAATGCCGCAAGCATTTAGAACCGATGCCTGAAGCAGGTGGATGCCAATAGAAAAAGTTGAATTGCCTTGGCTAAACAATATAACCGAAAAACAGATGAGGATTACCTGCTGCTAAATGTGCATCAAGCAGCAGGTAAATTTGCAGCGATTAATCTACGGTTGCAGATTAATTAGTTGGTTTGGTAGCAGTGACTTCAATTTCTACGCGACGATCAGGCTGCAGGCAGGCAATAAGTTTCGGGCTCTTGCGGCCGACACATTCACCCGGTTTGGTAACTGGCTCGGTCTCGCCTACGCCAGAAGCGCTGACTTTGTCAGCAGGAACACCTTTGCTGACCAGATAATTCTTTACGGATTCAGCGCGTTTTACCGACAGTTTCTGGTTGTACGAATGACTGCCAATACGGTCTGCATGGCCCACTACTTTGACTGCATCGTAGTTCGCATTGCCCAGGTCACGTACGAAATCGTCGAGGGTGGTTTTGCCGGTTGGCTTCAGCGTTGCTTTGTTGAAGGCGAATAGCGCATCAGCGGACAGATTTACCTTTTGCAGGGTAACTGGCTCGGGAGCAGGCGCAGGTGCCGGCATAGGCGCTGGCGCTTCTGCCATTGGCTCAGGCTTTGGCTCTTCTTTTTTCACCAGATTGGGATCGCATTCCTCGTTTGCCATCGCTGGTGTCCAGTAGCCGGTGCGCCAGCACTCGCCGAAGTTATTCTTGACAACTTTTCCGCTGGAATCGACCACATAGCCATAGTTGGTCGAATTTGCGGCAAGTGCCATGCTTGGCAACAGTGCAGCGGCAATGCTTGCGATAATCAGTTTTTTTACGGCAGTCATATTTACTTCTCCCTCCGGTTTAAAATGGGGCTGGCATATTCTGGTGCCAGTTTAGCCGATAACACCATCGCGTCATTGGCTTTCAAGTCATGCATCCTGAATTTGCTTAATTCTTTCTAGCATGATTCTTTATAAATTATACAATAAATTTTTGCGAACACTTTGTACGTTACAGCACATTAGCGCTGTAGGTAGCCAAAAATGCTGAATTTTTCCACTTTCCGGTTTGCGTACGCCGATTGCGCCGGGTATATGTATTTTCAGCTTGAATGGTCGTGTGCCATATAGATTGTCGGCATATTTATCCGGGCCAAAGCAGTGTTTTTCATGCGGGCTGCGATCCAATTTTGTTGTTTGTTCACCTGGACTGAAGTTAAAGGCATATGAAGCAATATCTGTCCGCTCAGGTTATGTCGTTTGATGACAGGCCAGCTTGGGCTACACTCAGCAGATGACTCTTACTGAATTGCGTTATATCGTTGCCGTCGCACGTTCTCATCATTTTGGGCGGGCGGCGGAGGCCTGTTTTGTATCCCAGCCCACGCTGAGCGTCGGCATCAAAAAGCTTGAGGATGAGCTGGGTGTGGCGTTGTTCGAGCGAGGGAATAATGAGGTGACGGTCACGCCGATCGGTGCGCGAATTGTCGAGCAGGCGGCGCATATTCTGGAATTATCTACTGAACTCAAGATGCTGGCTCAGCAGGGAAAAGATGCGCTGGCAGGGCCGTTACGGCTGGGTGTGATTTATACCATTGCACCTTACCTGCTGCCGAAACTGATTCCGCAGTTGCATGTGCTGGCACCGCAGATGCCGCTGTTGCTGGAAGAAAATTTTACCGCCAAGCTGGCAGAGAAGCTCAAGCGCGGCGAACTGGATGCGATTATTATTTCGCTGCCGTTCGACGAGCCAGGAATTGAAACCTTGATGCTCTATACCGAGCCGTTCCAGGTGGCGTTGCCGGCAGGGCATGCCTGGGGTATGAAGCCCGCGATTAATGCAGACGAGTTGATGCAGGAAAATCTGTTATTGCTGAGCTCCGGACATTGCTTCCGTGACCAGGTGCTGAAGGTATGCCCGGCGCTCAGTCGCACTGCGGCTACACCGGGCAGCATGCAGAAGACATTGGAATCCAGCAGTCTGGAAACCATACGCCACATGGTGGCTTCCGGTGCCGGGATTACTGTGATGCCATGCACTGCCGTACCCTCTGGTGACAGCGAACAAAACCTGTTGGTGTTCCGGCCATTTTCCGACCCTGCACCCAGTCGACCGGTAGCGCTGGCTTGGCGAAAAAGCTTCACTCGACCAGAGGCGCTCAAAATGCTGCAAAAGGCAGTGCGCCTAAGCGATTTGCCTTGTGTACAGAAACATCTTGCGTAGATTGATAGTTTTTATCTATCTATTGTATATCAATAATCAATTAGATAAATCTATTGCATCTCCGTAACATGTGAAGCGTGGGGTGAACGCTACCCTTGCCAATCAAGGAGATGAAAATGAAATATCCGGAATCAGTTACCATCAAAAATATCGAGTCTGCGTTTGCTGGCGAATCGATGGCGTATATCAAATATATGTACTTCGCCAAAACGTGCCGTGCTGCGGGAGACGAGACTGCTGCTAAAGTCTTCGAGGAAACCGCGGCCCAGGAAGTTCAGCATGCCTTCGGCCACCTTGATCTGCTTTATCCCAAGACCGAGATGACCCCGGCGCGTTGTCTGGAAATGGCGATCGAGGGCGAAACCTACGAGTACACCGAAATGTATCCCGACTTTCGTCATGCCGCAGTTGAAGAAGGCAATCATGCGGCGGTCGCGGAAATGGACGAGCAAATCGCAGAATCAAGGGAACACGCGGCGCGCTTTCAGGCCATCCTGGAAAAAGCTGCAAAACGTTTCGCGGCGCTCACCAAGGTGGAAGAAAAGCATGCGAATCATTATCGCGCCACACTCGCACAAGTGACGGCGTAACGAGACATTTAATCATCCAGCCTTTGAATTTCAGGAGAACAAAATGCAAGTATGGACATGTGTGGTATGCGGCTTTATTTATGATGAAGTGGCCGGTTTGCCCGAGGAAGGAATCGTTGCGGGAACGCGCTGGCAGGACATCCCGGATGACTGGGCTTGTCCGGATTGCGGCGTCGCCAAGGCCGATTTTGAAATGGTGGCGGTATAGACGCAGACGCCACATATACACAAGGAAAAAAATGGAACCCATCGTCATCATCGGTAGCGGTCTCGCGGGATACACGCTGGCGCGCGAATTGCGCAAACTGGACAAGAGCGTACCGCTGGTCATCATCACGGCGGATGATGGTCGCTATTACAGCAAGCCGTTGCTCTCCAACGCACTGGCACAAGGAAAAACTGCCGACCAATTGGCGGGTGCTTTAGCGCCGGCCATGGCTGAGCAGATCAATGCCGAAGTGCTGGTGTATAGCCGGGTAGAAGAAATTGATCCGGTGGCTTGTAACGTACGAGTCGCGCAACGGGTTATCGCATACAGCAAACTGGTGCTGGCGCTGGGGGCTGATCCGGTGCGGCCGCAATTGACAGGCGACGCGGTGGAGAGTGTGATGTCGGTCAATGACTTGACGGACTATGCGCGCTTTCGTGAACGCATCATAGATGCAAAGCATATAACGATACTGGGCGGCGGACTGATCGGCTGCGAATTTGCCAATGATTTATCACACGCGGGTCATCAGGTGGATATCGTGCATCCGGCACCGCATCCATTAGACCGGTTACTCCCTGAGGCGGCCGCGCAGGATTTGCAGCGAGCCCTGGCTGAAGCGGGGGTGACCTGGCATCTTGGGCATACGGCAACCGCTGTCAGTCATGCAGCTGCAGGTTATGCCGTTACCCTGAATGATGGTACGGTCATCACCGCTGACGCGGTGCTTGCTGCAATCGGCCTGCGTCCGCGCGTGCTGCTGGCGCAAGCCGCCGGTATCCGTACTGCACGTGGAATTCAGGTTAATCGCCTGCTCGAGACCAGCGCCGCTGGCGTATACGCCTTGGGTGATTGTGCTGAGGTGGCTGGTCATGTGCTGCCTTATGTGTTGCCGCTCATGGCGCAGGCGCGCGTACTGGCTGCCACGCTCGCCGGTACGCCAACCGAGGTGGTTTATCCTGCCATGCCTGTAATAGTAAAAACACCTGCCTGTCCCATTGCGGTTGCGACAGTCGCGGAAGGCATGGCGGGAAGCTGGCAGGTCTCTTGTGTAGAAGACGGTGTGTGCGTCCTGTTTCAGGATGGGCAACAAGGTTTGCTTGGTTTTGCATTGACTGGTAAGCAGGCTGGCCAGCGTCAGACATTGGCCAAACAGTTGCCGCCACTACTGCTCTGAATGAGATTCGCTGCGTAATTGATCCTTATGACTGCCCGGATGCGTATTCCATGTCTATGATGAATAGTGGGCCGCATATTTTTTAGGCAGTCAATAAGGATCAATCATGCAAATACCTCTGCAAATTACATTACGCGACATGCCGGCTTCCGCTGTTTTGGAAGACCATATCCGTGAAAAAGCTGCCAAGCTCGAACATTTTTATTCAGCGCTGGTCGGTTGTCGTGTGGTGGTGGAACTGCCTCATAAACACAAACAGCATGGCAAGTTGTTCAATGTGCGCATTGATCTGACTGTGCCGGGCAGCGAGATCGTTATTAACCGTGATCAAAGTGAGGATGTTTATGTCGCATTACGCGATGCATTTGATGCGGCCAATCGCAAGCTGGAAGATTATGGCCGGCGTCAGCGCGGCGACGTGAAGACACATGAGAGCAGGGCAGGAGAATCCGAATCCCCCGATCCCGATGCTGAGGACGGTACACAAAGTAACGACATCCCACCGGGCTGATCGCACGCGCGAGCGATGTTACTTGCTTTCTGGAGAATCGGGAGAGTGCGTGGTTACTCAGATCGCCTATTGACGCTATACCTCATGCCCACACAAGCCATATCTCAACTATCCGAACCACTGAGCGCAGCACAGACGCAATTGGTATCGTCATTGCGCGAATCCGTCTGCTATCCGCATCCTGCCACCAATATACAAGTAGTGGAAACCCATATCTCGCATGTGCTGCTGGCAGGGGAGTACGCATACAAAATCAAGAAACCACTCAATCTTGGTTTCCTTGATTTTACTTCCCTGGATCAGCGGCGTTTCTACTGCACGGAAGAGTTGCGTCTCAACCGCCGTCTGGCACCGGACATATATCTCGACGTGGTCCCCATTGGGGGTAGCGTCAATGCGCCGCACCTGGGTGCGCTACCGGCCATTGAGTACGCGGTAAAAATGCGGCGCTTTGATCAACAAGGCCTATTCGATGCGATGTTGAAACGGGGTGAGCTGACCTCGGCACATATGGACGACTTGGCAGTATTGATTGCTGATTTTCACACGCATCTGCCGCCAGCAGATCTGGATAGTTCATATGGCTCAACAGAAAGTATCATGGCGCCAGCGCGTCAGAATATCGATCAATTACGCCCCTTGCTGACCAGTCCCGAACAGCAAACAAGTCTTGACGCAATTCAAGCCGCAACTGAATCTGCTTGCGCTCAACTTGAGCAAACCTTTGCCGAACGGCGTCGTTCAGGCTGGGTGCGCGAGTGTCACGGTGATTTGCATCTGGGTAATATTGCGCTTGTTGAAGGGCGCATTACCGTATTCGACGGCATCGAATTCAACCCGAATCTGCGCTGGATTGATGTGATGAGCGAGGTTGCATTTCTGGTCATGGATATTATCGCGCATAACCGAAAGCCGTTGGCATTTGGCTTTCTCAATGCGTATCTTGCGCACAGTGGCGACTATGCGGGGATGGCGGTGCTGCGATTTTATCTCGCATATCGCGCCATGGTGCGTGCCAAAGTGAATGGCATGCGTGCGTGTCAACCTGGGGCTGGGAAAGCTGAAAAAACCCGTGCGTTACGTGATTGCCTGCGTTATCTCAAGTTGGCCCAGACATTTTTTGACTCCGGACAACCGGCGCTCATCATCAATCACGGTCTGTCCGGCAGCGGCAAAACCATGTTCTCCCGATCCGCGCTGGAAACGCTGGGTGCGGTATGCGTTCGCTCCGATGTGGAGCGCAAACGTTTGCATCACTTGCGCGCAGATGCGCGCACCGGATCGGGAGTAGAAAGCGGCCTGTATTCGCGTGGCGTTACCCGGGCTACCTACCAGTATATGGAAGCGCTGGCACGGTCTATTGCCGCAGCAGGCTTTCCTGCGATCGTGGACGCTACTTTCATTGCGCGCTGGCAGCGTGATCAATTTCATGCGCTGGCGCGGAGACTGGACGTGCCATTTATGATTGTTGATTATCGCGCAAGCGTATCCACTCTTCGCCACAGGGTGCGGCTGCGAGAATATCTGGGCAGCGATGCTTCGGAGGCAAATCTCGCTGTCCTGGAGCAGCAGATCAAAACCAGTCAACCATTGGGTACAGATGAGCGTCGTTGGGTAACGCGCTTCAATGCCGAGCGCAAACCGGATGCGCGATGCCTGCAACGCACCTGGCGACGCATGGCGCGCAAGATCAGCAGGATGGGTGTTTGTGGTGATTGAAGGAGATCGGCTTACAAAACGGCGGAATTGGTTTGTTCAAGCTGCCTGAAACAAAATTCGGCGGTTTCAGGATTGGTCCGCCTGTTCCTCGGCAATTTCCTTGTGTACCTGAACCATATCCAGTTCGCGCACTTTGGCAATCAGGTCTTCAAGGCCTGAAGCCGGCAGGGAGCCAGGTTGCGAATAGACAATGACCTTTTCACGGAACACCATCAGGGTTGGGATGGAACGAATCTGAAAGTTGCCGGCGATGGCTTGTTCAACTTCGGTATTCACTTTGGCGAAGATAATGTCCGTATGGTTTTCCGACACCTGATCATAGGTCGGCGCGAAGGCGCGGCAAGGACCGCACCAGGGTGCCCAGAAATCAATGATGACAAAATCGTTTTCCAGGACGGTAGATTCGAAATTTTCCTGGGTAAGGTCAAGGGTGGCCATGCGAAACTCCAAACGGCGGTGAAAGATAAAGCGTAATTGGCTATGGTCGGCCGAATCACTGTACGGTGTTAAATATTAGCATGTTAGCGTTGCGCTCGTCCTCGCGACGCCAGTTATTTGACCAGCAGAACATTATCCATGTTCCGCATGGGCGGTATTTGATTGCGGCGCATGGCTTGTCTGGGCTGAGCAAGGCTGGTTTTGACTTCAACGCGCTGCACTGCCTGAATGATCTGTGTAGACAGTACGCGCGCTTGCTGCGCGGTGAGTGCCAATACGCAATTATCCGGGGTCAGGGTGATGACCACGCGATCTTCGCTGTTCGTCTGCTCGGAAACGCTGACGATTACTGCCTTTCTGTTATCTAGTGCTATCACGATGTTACCTCCCGTTAAATGAATGGTTTTTACCTGAACACTTGCACAATGCATGCCAATCGGGTGTTGGGCGTAACAGCTATTAAAACAGGTGTACTTGAAGTAACGATGACATCCTCAAAATAGGAATTCAAACGAGAAATCAGCAACGCTGCTGAGAACCCGACACTTCAATGGACTTTAGTGGAAGGCTTGGGTACAACATGGAACAAGATTCGGTATTGTCGAATCTGTTTGCTGGAAAGAAATCATTGGCACCATGCGGTGAGATCATTCGCATGAGATTACTGAACTAGTGGCAAAAGTCTGTAAGGTTTTGCTGGGAATGACGACCAAGCGCATGTAAGCTCAGAATGCGTTCATGGCTGAATCTGTAACGTGGCAAAGATCTGTTGAGGCAAGCCACACCATCCCACCAAGAGGTGTTCCTATGTTGATAAAGAAACCCGATGTGTTAAAAGCAGCGGATATTACTCCTTATGAAATTTATCTGCAGCGCCGTAATTTTTTGCGCGCCGGATCGGCGTTGGCGGCAAGCGTGCTGTTGCCCGGCGTAGCTGAGGCCACTACCCGGTTGTCGGGCATAGTGAGCAGTCCCTACAGTACCAGCGAGGAAAAAACACCATATAAGGACGTTACCACTTACAACAATTATTATGAGTTTGGCACCGACAAGTCCGACCCGGCTGAATATGCCCAGAGTCTGCGTACTCGTCCGTGGACTATCTCGGTGGAAGGCGCGGTCAAGCGCCCAAGGGTCTGGGATATTGACGCTTTGTTAAAAGCATTCCCCATTGAGGAGCGCATCTATCGCTTGCGTTGCGTAGAAGGCTGGTCGATGGTCATTCCCTGGGAAGGTTTTCCGCTGGCCAGTCTGATTCGCCAGGTAGAGCCTACCGGTAACGCCAGGTATGTCGAGTTCACTACTTTGAATGATCCAGCGCAGATGCCCGGTCAGCGTTCCAGCGTACTGAACTGGCCATACACCGAAGGTTTGCGTCTGGATGAGGCCATGCACCCGCTGACTATTATTGCGGTGGGCCTGTATGGACAAACCCTGCCTAACCAGAACGGGGCACCGGTGCGCCTGGTTGTGCCATGGAAATATGGTTTCAAGAGCGCCAAATCCATCGTGCGCATCCGTTTTGTTGAGCAGCAACCCAAAACGGCTTGGGGGCGTGCAGCGCCAAGCGAATACGGGTTTTACTCCAACGTCAATCCGCAGGTGGATCATCCGCGCTGGAGCCAGGCCAGAGAGCGTCGCATTGGTGAGTTTTTCAAACGCAAGACCGAGATGTTCAACGGTTATGGTGAACAGGTTGCGCAGCTGTACCAGGGTATGGATTTACGCAAAAATTTTTAGGAATGTGGCTGTATGTGGAATGCGTTACAAACCCCCTCGGCACGTCAGCTGGGTTTCGCCAAAGCCGGATTGTTTGTTGCTGCGCTGGTGCCTTTGCTGCGACTGATATGGTTGGGTGTCAATGATGGGTTGGGTGCCAATCCGATTGAATTCATTACCCACTCAACCGGAACCTGGACGCTGGTTGGTTTGCTGACCACGCTCTCCGTTACCCCATTACGGAAATTTACCAGCTGGAACTGGCTAATCAGGTTGCGTCGGATGTTGGGTTTGTTTACGTTTTTTTATGCATGTCTGCACTTTATGACGTACATCTGGCTGGATCAATTCTTCGATATCAATACGATCGTGAAAGATGTAATCAAACGGCCGTTTATCACAGTGGGGTTTCTGGCCTTTGTGTTATTGATTCCGCTTGCGGTAACGTCTACCAATTCAATGATGAAGCGATTGGGCGGAAAAAACTGGCAAAGATTGCATCGGCTGATATACGCGATTGCGACACTTGGTGTTGTGCATTATTGGTGGCTGGTGAAAAAAGATATTACCCAGCCTTTGATCTATGCAGTGGTGTTGGCATTGCTGTTGGGGATTCGTATTTTATTTAAAGCAAGGAGACCGCGTCTCGGTAGCACTGCGAAGGCATAAAACCGATCAGAAATAAAAAGGGCGGGGGTTATCCCCGCCCAAATTTTTATAGCAGTGTTTAGGAACCTGTGGGGCCGAGAGGTTTCGGCGACATGATGGGCGCCGGCGATGAAGCCGGCTTTGCCATCGGTTTCTTTGCTACAGCCTTTTTCGCTACGGGCTTGGCCACTGCTTTTTTGGCTGCTGGTTTAGCTACAGCCTTTTTCGCTGCGGGCTTGGCCACTGCTTTTTTGGCTGCTGGTTTAGCTACAGCCTTTTTCGCTGCGGGCTTGGCCACTGCTTTTTTGGCTGCTGGTTTAGCTACAGCTTTTTTCGCTGCGGGCTTGGCCACTGCTTTTTTGGCTGCTGGTTTGGCTACAGCCTTTTTTGCTGCGGGCTTGGCCACTGCTTTTTTGGCTGCTGGTTTGGCTACAGCCTTTTTTGCTGCGGGCTTGGCCACTGCTTTTTTGGCTGCTGGTTTGGCTACAGCCTTTTTTGCTGCGGGCTTGGCCACTG
>NZ_JBTSEG010000041.1:0-20920 GCF_054605375.1 Sulfuriferula sp.
CGCACTGCTGGCTCGGTGTAGGTGACTTCACGCACCACGGTGGTTGGCAGGTCGACTGAAATGGCTTTGCCGTTATAGAAAATCACTTCCAGGCTCATGCCGTCTTCAAGATAGTTGAGCGCGTCGCCCATGTTTTCGACTTCGACTTCGTATTGGTTGAATTCGGTGTCCATGAATACATACAGCGGGTCGGCGAAGTAGGAATAGGTGCATTCCTTGCGATCAAGCACGACCTGCTCGAATTTTTCGTCGGCTTTATAGACGGCCTCAAAGGCGGAATCGGTCAGCAGATTTTTCATCTTCATCTTGACCACGGACGAGTTGCGGCCCGATTTGCTGAATTCGGCCTTGAGTACGACCATGGGGTCGGTGCCAACCATAATCACGTTACCTGCGCGGACTTCCTGTGCTGTTTTCATGCTGTATCCTGCTGAATAAATTGGGGGTGAGCGCTAATTTAGCCGGTCATTTTATCTTACTTTGGCAAAACTGCACGAGATTCGCTGCCAAATCCATATTTTTCAACTGACACTCCACCCATCGGCATGCGTGTTCATCCATCTCGACCAGGTGCTGCCGGTATTGCTCCCAGACCCGCCCGGCTCCCTGACCCGTATTCCATGCCCGCCAAAAATCCTGTAAAGCCTGGGCAGCCGGGGGAGACAAACCTGCGCAATAGCTGGTCAGAAAGGCGTCCAGTTTTTCCTGATGTGCATCGTCCTGTTGCGGATAGATCTGCCACACCAATGGACACGCGGCCCAGAGGGCGCGCACCAGCGAATCTTCACCACGCACGAAATTGAGGTCGCACGCCCACAGCAATTCGTCATAACGTGCCTGAGGGAAAAATGGCAGCACGTGCAGGGTGAGGTTGCCGTGTTGCGGTTGATCGCCGGGAATCAGACTGGTCGCTCCAAAAAATTCGGCGACCTGTGGCAGCAGTTTGCTTTTCGGCACCAGACACTGCACCGGCTGCCCCCCACTTGACCAGGCCTTGAGCAATGCGGGTACGGCTGCATTTTCATAACCGAACAGAGACACCCGCAACGCATCAGGTACAGGTTTCACGCCCAGCCATGTCCAGAATTCAGCCTGCGCTGCCGGGTCGTGCTGAAATTTTTTACGCCGTTCGATAAGGCCGGCTTCGCGCAGCAGACTGCCGGTATGGGTGGTAAAACCGGGAAAATAGAAATACTGCGTCAGCGGCAGCCGGGGATGGGGCGAAGGTAAACCGTGACAACCCCCCACCCAGTCTTCGGCGCTGAGATATTCCAGATTGACCCAGACCGGCCTTGGCTGCGTTGCGGCCATTGCCGCCAGGTAGTTTTGCGGCAGTTCGCAGCCAAAGGCTTCGATGACGACATCAGCAGGCAAGGTATCGGGAAATGGCGTTTCCCAGCGCCGCACGTTCACCCCTTCCACGCTTTGTTCGGGCTGATCGGGATTGATCGCGCTGTAGAGATGGTGAAAACTGACGAGATCGTCCACCCACAGGCGCACATTCAGGCCATGCTCGGCAGCCAGTTGACGCGCCAGACGCCAGGCCACGCCGATGTCGCCGTAGTTGTCCACCACGGTGCAGAAAATATCCCAGTTGCGGCCCGTCGCCATTGCCCCGTTTATACCTATTGCTGCAAAGGCAGGTATTGGGCCGGTTCCAGGGCCAACCGTCAAGCGTGCGTGTCTTTATCGCCCTTGCCGGATGCCTTCTCCATGATCTCCAAAAACGGTTTGATCAGGTCGATGGGCAGCGGGAAAACGATGGTGGAATTCTTTTCCGTAGCAATTTCGGCCAGGGTCTGCAGATAGCGCAACTGCATGCCGCCGGGTGCAGAAGCCAGAATGGCAGCGGCGTTGACCAGGGTTTGCGATGCCTGGAACTCGGCGTCGGCGTGAATGACCTTGGAGCGGCGGTCGCGCTCGGCCTCGGCCTGTTTGGCAATGGCGCGAATCATGTCTTCGGTGAGTTCGATATTGCGGATCTCGACCACGCTGACCTTGATCCCCCAGGCCTCGGTCTGGGAATCGAGTATGCTCTGGATATCGGTATTGATCTTGTCGCGCTCGGACAGCATTTCATCCAGATCATGCTTGCCCAGCACCGAGCGCAAGGTGGTCTGGGCAAGCTTGCTGGTAGCGGACAAATAATCCTCCACCTGGATGAAGGCTTTTTCCGGGTCCACCACGCGGAAGTAAAGCACCGCGTCCACCTTGATGGAAACGTTGTCATGCGAGATTACGTCCTGGGGAGGAATCTCGTGTACCACGGTACGCAATTCTATGCGCACCATTTGTTGAACACCCGGAATGATGAGCACCAGTCCCGGCCCCTTCACTTTCCAGAATCTCCCCAACTGGAATACCACGCCGCGCTCGTACTCGCGCAGGATACGGATGGACGAAACCACCAATACAATCAGGATGATCAATACGCCACCAAAACCAAAACTGAATTCCATGCTCAGACTCCTCTATTATTTATACGTATCGTCATTAATTCGCTTGCGGAATAACATCAAGCGTCAAGCCTTCTCTACCGGTGACGCGCACCGATTGTCCGGGTATCAAAACCTGCGAGCTTCTGACCTGCCACATCTCGCCTTGAACCCGGGCCCAGCAGATATCTTCACCACATTTAATCACCACTCCGATACTGTCAAGCAGTTGCTCGGCCCCGCTTACCACTGTTCGGCGGTGCGCCCTGATGGCCATACCGGCCATCAAGGCGACCAGGATTGCGCTCAATATGCCCAAGCCGATGATCAAGCCAATCGGAATGCCGAAACCGGGTTGTTCCGTGTCGATCAATATCACCCCGCCAATGACAAATGCCGCGACGCCGCCTATGCCCAGCATGCCGAAACTGGGTGCAAATGCCTCCGCCACCATGAATGCGATGCCCAACAAAATCAGGGTCAGCCCGGCGTAGTTCACCGGCAATAACTGGAACGCATACAGTGCCAGCAATAAGCAGATGCCGCCCAGTACTCCCGACACCACAAAACCGGGATTGAAGAATTCGAAAAACAGCCCGTATACGCCGATCATCAGCAGAATCAACGCCACGCCGGGATCGGTAATGACTGCCAGAAAACGGCTGCGCCAATCAGGCTGATAACTGATCATCGGCGCGCCTGTTGTAGCCAAAGTGCGTTCGCCACCGGCAACGCTGATCTTTTTGCCGTTCAGTTGTTTGAGCAACTGCGGCAGATCGGATGCCACATAATCGATCACCCCCATTTTGAGCGCGTCGTCAGCAGGCAGGCTGACCGCCTCGCGCACCGCCTGTTCTGCCCACTGGACGTTACGTCCGCGCAGCTCGGCGAGGCTCCGGATGTAGGCGGCGGCATCGTTGGTGACTTTCCTGGTCATGGCATCCTTGGGTGCCGGAGCGGATTTATCCCCGCCATCGCTTGCATTGTGCCGTTCGCCAGACCCCGGCATGCCGATCTGCACCGGCGTAGCCGCGCCCAGATTGGTACCAGGTGCCATCGCCGCAACCTGGCTGGCGTAAAGGATGTAGGTGCCGGCGCTGGCCGCACGCGCGCCACCCGGCGCCACGTAGCTGGCCACTGGCACCGGTGAGGCAAGGATCGCCTTGATGATCTTGCGCATGGAGGTATCCAGACCGCCCGGCGTATCCATTTGCAACACCACCAGCTGCGCACCCTCCCGGGCAGCGTGCTCCAAACCACGCACCACATAGTCAGCTGTGGCCGGACCGATTCCGCCATCTATTTTCAACAGCAGCACAGGCGCTGCGGCCCGATTGGGCGCGCTCCAGGCCAGGGCGGATAACAGCAACAGGAAAGTGGCGAAACGCTTCATGGCGGGCCTGATTTGTATTGACTGAGTCTTACTATAGACCCGTACGATTTTTATTCAGCCCAGAATCAGTTTGATACCAATGATGATGGTGATTGCTTCAAATGCACGCTTGATCCACACATTGCCTTTCTTGATGGCGATGTGGCTGCCGAAATAGCCGCCCAGAATGGCACCGGCCAGCAACGCCGGCATCCAGCCCCAGGCGATGGTGCCCAGATAACCCAACACCAATGCACCGGTGCCGTTCCAGGCCAATCCGCACAGAACCAGTGTATAAGCAACAGCACGCTTGTAATCAAGGCCGAAATGATGGATCAGCCAGATGGTCAAAAACAGGCCGGTCCCGGAAGTGATCGAGCCATTCAGAAAGCCGATGACGAACAGACCGGCCATGCCTGTCAGCAACCCGCTACCGTGCTGATTTTTCGGTGCGTATTCCATGCCCAGACGCGGTTTGAACACGGAATACACCCCCAGGCCCAGGGTCAACACACCCAGCAGCAAAATGGCAATGCGTGGCGATATCCGCAGGATGGTACCTGCCCCCAGCACCACGCCGGGCAGGCCTGCGCCCAGGATAATCAGCGAAAAGCGGCGCTCCAGATGATTGCCCTTCAGATAGCGTATGGTTGCGCCCAACCCCAGCGCCACGCTGGCTACTTTATGCGTGGCCAGCGCCACGCCGAAAGGCAGCCCGAGAAAGATCAGCATGGGGAACTGGATCAGGCCCGCGCCACCACCGGACAATGCTGAAAACCAGTTGGCGATGAAAGACGCGACGAACAGGATGGCCTGGTCGGCGTAAGAGGTCATGCCATTCAAATACCGGTGAAGCCGTGGGTAACGGGAAGGCAGGTATAGAACAGGCGCAGATTTTCCTGCGTGCAGAGGGCCAGCAGCGCGTCGACTTGCTCCGCGCTGGCAATGAATTCCACGAGCATTGGCAACTCGCCGGCCAGTTCGAAGAAGGTTTCTTCAGTAAAGCCGTGGCGGCCAAATCCGGCGGTTGCCCGGAATACCGTACCGCCTGCAATACCCTGCTTGCGCGCGGTTTCCAGCAGCCACTCGAACAACGGCTTGCCGGCGTGCTTTTGTTTTTCGGAAGTGTAAAGTCGTAGCCAGTGGTCTTGCATGACATCAGGCTTTCAGAAATTTGAAGGTGAGCACGCCGAGTGCGGTCATTGCCACCGACCCGATGACGTGAATGAATATTTCCGCCAGCCCCCAGCCCCATTGCTGGCGCGATATCAGGGTAAAAACTTCAGCCGAAAAGGTGGAAAACGTCGTCAGCCCGCCGAGGAAGCCGGTAATCACCAGCAGGCGCGCCTCAGGAGCCAGCCCGATGTGATCGGCGAAAAAAGCCATCGCCAGCCCAATCAGATAACCGCCCAGCAAATTAGCCGCCAGCGTACCCATCGGTAACGTGGGAAACAGCGGGTTCAGCCACAGCCCCAGCCCCCAGCGCAGCCATGCACCCAGTGCTGCGCCCACTCCAATAGCAACAAAAGCATTCAATCCCATCTTGCAAGGATAGCGTGAAGTGCAGGTTTAACGCAAAAAACTCAACCAGCCTGCCAATGCAAACAGCGTGGCAAACAGCACAGGCAAGGTGAGTACGATGCCGATGCGGAAATACTGCCCCCAGCCTATCGTCATGCCGCGCTGCGCCAGCACATGTAGCCACAGCAGGGTGGCCAGGCTGCCGATGGGGGTGATCTTGGGGCCGAGATCGCAGCCGACAATGTTGGCATAAACCATGGCCTCGCGTATCGCCGGATCGACCTGCGCATGCGCCACGGCGAGGCTGCCAGCCAGTACCGCTGGCATATTGTTCATCAGTGCCGACAGTGCCGCCATCATGAAACCCGTGCCCAGCGTGGCGGCGGTGAGGCCATAACTTGCCAGCCATTCCAGCGCATGCGACAGGCCAGCGGTCAGGCCCTGTTCGCCCAGACCATATACCACCAGGTACATGCCCAGCGAAAAAACCACCACCTGCCAGGGCGCCCCGCGCAGGATAGTCCATACCGGGATGACCGCCCTGGGTTGACGCCTGAGCAGATGCTCACGGCCTGCGGCAAGCATCAATAACAAGGCGCCTGCCCCGGTAATCAGCGAGGTCGGTACGCCCCAGCGTTGCGACAGAAAATAGCCCACCAGCAAACCGGGCAGGACCACCCAACCGGCACGAAATACAAACGGGTCGCGTATCGCGCCCGCGGGATCAGCAAGCTGGGCCGCATCATAAGCTGGTGGCACATCGCGGCGAAAATACCAGGCCAGCACCAGCAGTGAGGCCGCGACTGATACCAGGTTGACCACACCCATCACCGCCGCGTAATCGGCAAAGCCTATGCCTGCGTAGTTGGCGGCAACGATATTGACCAGATTGGAAATCTTGAAGGGCAGGCTGGCCGAATCCGATACAAACCCCGCCGCCATCACAAACGCCAGCATCGCCGGTGGCGAAAAGCGCAGCGCGCGCAGCATTTCGACGACCAGTGGCGTCAGGATCAGCACTGCGCCGTCATTTGCAAACAGCGCCGCAATCACGCTGCCCAGCAGCACGATCAGCACAAACAGCGCCCGGCCCGACCCCTGCGCCCAGCGCGCCACATGCAGCGCCGACCACTCGAAAAATCCCGCCGCATCGAGAATCAGTGAAATCAGGATCAGCGCAATCAATGTGAAAGTAGCATCCCAGACGATGTGCCAGACGGTGGGAATGTCGGTCAGCGATACCGTACCCGCCAGCAGCGCCGCCCCTGCACCCAGCCAGGCCGCGGTGCCGATACCCAGACCTTTGGGCTGGCGGATGACCAATGCCAGCGTCACCAGAAAAATAAGCAGCGCAACCAGCATGGCTTATCCCAGACGACGCGAGACTTCTGCCACCAGCTTTGCGCGGATTTCATCGCGCACGCGCATGAAGCTTTCCAACGGTTCGCCATGTGGATCGTGAAACGGCATATGCACGCTGGGAATCGCACGCGGGAATACCGGGCATGCTTCCCTGGCGTTGTCGCACACGGTAATCACCAGATCAATCGCCTCGTTCATGACCGCATCCACGTCCTTGGGGTACAGGCCGTCAGTCGCAATGCCCAGATCCTGCAGCGCGGCAATCGCACCATCGGCCACTTTCGGCTGGGGCCGCGTGCCTGCGGAGATCGCATGCACTGCGTCACCCAGATCGTGATTCACCAACGCTTCTGCCATCTGGCTGCGACAGGAATTGCCGGTGCACAGGATCAGGACCGTTTTTTTACTCATTACCTACTCTCCGCATTGAATTGGCCGGGCATACTACCGGCATGATTTACTTTTTCGATGATCACGACTGCTGGTGAATGTGCAACCTTGATTAACAGCAGGATTTCCCGGAAGGCGTGGGCGTGCAGCATGCCGATGCGGCAACAGGAATCTTGAGCAGCTTAGCTGCAGGCTGGGAACGTTCGGCCAATGCAGCATCGAACCCGGCATCCAGCTTGCTGCCCGCCTCGTCCCGGATATGACGGGCGATTTCGACCACCTGATCAATTTGCTCAGTCGTTATACCCTGCTGCCGAAGTCTGTCCAGCTGGCACAAGCCCTGTCCGGGATGATTGGCAGCGATATTGGCTGCCAGTGACACCAGTGCGATGACGGAAGGATGCAACTCGGTATTATTCGGTCCGGCATTACTCATACTCACCTCTCAAAACGGCAAAAAACTCATAATCGTGCGGAATTACTCACCACGTTCGCGCAAACGTCCAATGTCATCAAGCTGATTTTTCAATGACAGCGCGTCCAGTTTTTCCAACGGCAAGCAGGTGAAAATGGCCAGGCGGCGATTTAGCTGGGTATAGGCCGTGTGAAAGGCTTTACGTTTGGCTGCATCGTCACCCACCATCGCCGCCGGATCGCTTATACCCCAGTGCGCGGTCATCGGCTGACCGGGCCAGGCCGGACAAATTTCGCCTGCAGCGTTGTCGCACACGGTAAACACAAAATCGAATTCCGGCGCGTGAGGCGCGGCGAATTCATCCCAGGATTTGCTGCGCAAATCTGTAACAGGCAAACCGCTGCTTTCCAACAACTCGAGCACAAACGGGTTGACCGTGCCTGTGGGGTGGCTACCCGCGCTGTAGGCATGGAAGCTGCCTTGACCCAGACGGTTCAGCAAGGCCTCGGCTAAAATCGAACGGGCGGAGTTGCCGGTACACAGAAACAACACGTTAAAAAATTTATTACTCACAATGATTCGAGCCTCCCGTCGATTCTGCATCCGCCCATTTCTGGTTTTAAATAATATATTCGTTTTAACAAATATTTACTGGCAAAAAAATCAGGTGCAACAACGCGCCGGACGATTGCTCATACCGGTCAGGCGCGCTGCATCCTGCTGCTGCCTCGGGCTTCCCATCCAGACATCAGCCAGCTGCGCGAGAATACGGTCGCACCAGGCAGGTATCTGGCTGTTGATCCGGTAATAAATCCAGGTGCCATCACGCCGCATGCTGAGGATTTCGGCTTCGCGCATCACGCTCAAGTGGCGCGAGACTTTCGGTTGTGCCAAATCCAGCGCGTGATACAGCTCGCACACGCACAACTCGCCTTCGCGCCGCAACAGGCCAAGCATGCGCCGGCGCGTCTCGTCACAAAGAATTTCGAAAAAGGCCTGTTCGCTGAGCATGGCAGCAATTATATTCGTTTTATCGAATGTATCAAGCTTTGCCTAAAAGACCAGAACCCCGTCAATATTACTGGATACCTTCTTTGATAATGCTGTCGAGCAGTTTTTCTTCCGCACGAAATGCTGCTCTGGATTTTGGAGAACTAACGACGGGCGGCTTGCGGTAGCTGACATAGATGGTTTTTGGATCAGCCGGCAAGTTATATATCGAAATGATATAGGGGCACATCGCCACGCTATGCGGGTCGGCTTCCATCATCTGGCGCGAGACGATGGCGCTGCAAAACTCAATCTGCTCGGCATTGAGATAAATCTTCCGGGTAGTTCCCACCGCCGCAGCGGTATTGTCCAGCATGGCGGATATCTTGTTGAAATGATTGATTTTAAGCCCCTGGCCCTCAACGGCGGCGGCTATCGCATCGCGGATGAATTCAAAATCGCCGTGAGCTGTATACACCACGCTGTAGGAATCTTTGTCCGCGGCATGGCTGCCCAGCGAGCATGCCATCAGGACTACTGCCAGAAACAATTTCATTGTTTTCATGCTGCATCTCCTCAAAATATCTTCACCCAAAGGGCACCACAAGCAAGTATCCAGCAACGCAGCTTGGTTACAATATGATATTTCAATTGCAGGAAAATGCCATGACAGATACCGCCAATATTCGCATACGCGGACGCATCTGGCTGACCGCAGCGGGCAAAAACATGCTGGGTCGCGGGCGCGTGGAGCTGCTGGAAAAAATCGGCGCGACCGGGTCTATTTCGCAGGCTGCCCGCGCCATGAAAATGAGTTACAAAGCTGCCTGGGATGCCGTGGATGCAATGGGTAATGCATTCAATTCTCCGCTGGTGAACACCAGCACCGGCGGTAAGGGCGGTGGCGGCGCGCGTCTTACTCCGCAGGCGCTGGCACTGATCGCTGCATATCGCCAACTTGAACAACGCCACCAGGATTTTCTTGGTCAGCTTGAGAAGGAATTTTCAGCTGCATTGGTGACGGGTGAAGGGACGATTCAGTAGTAGGGGATTAAGCCGGGGAAATACCGAACACACAGAGCAGGTCATTTACAATCCCTGTGGTTCGGCCATGTCACTTTGACGATACAGAATTGCAGTTGGCGGAACGCCTCAATCCCGTCACTTGAGTTTTTTAATCCCCAAGGCCCCTAATACATATTTTTCATACAGCGGCTCGGTGGTACCTTGTTTCATCTTGCGGATGAAATATTTTTCAAACGCAACTTTCGCCAGGTGGACCCACTTTCCTTCCTTGAACCAGTTGACGTTGCGCGGCGGGATCTGTGGCAGCGCCACAAAGGCCGCTCCGGTATCGCCGAAGTCGGCCAGACAGATGGCATTCCAGGTAGCCTTTTCCATCGGTTCCTTGCCATCCAGGGCGCTGCGGATGTTGCGCGCGGTGGCTGCAACCATGGATTCGATCATGTAGCCGGTCTTGGGCGCGCCAGTGGGCACCGGCGTGACTTCCACTGGAGGAATGGCGACGCACACACCCACCGAATAGATGTTCTGAAACTTGGGGTTACGCTGATAGGGATCGATCAGGATGAAACCGCGTGGATTGGTCAGACCTTCGATGCCGAACACGGCATCCACACCTTTAAACGCGGGCAGCATCATGGCGTAGTTGAACGGTAGCTCGTGCTCCTTTTTCACGCTGCCGTCGTCGTTGAGCTCCGTGACGAACATCTTGCCCGCCTCGACTTTGGTGGTTTTGGCATTGCATATCCACTTGATGTGGCGGTCACGCATGGCGGATTCCAGCAAGCCCTTGGAGTCCCCCACGCCGCCCAAACCAAGGTGACCAATATAGGGCTCGGCAGTGACAAAAGTCATCGGCACCTTGTCGCGTATCTTGCGGCGCTTGAGATCGGTGTCCATGATGAAGGCATATTCGTAGGCTGGCCCATAGCAGGAAGCCATCTGCACCGCACCCACCACGATGGGGCCAGGATTGGCGCAGAAATCCTCCCATTTTTGGGCAGATTTTTCAGCGTGATCGACATGGCAAATGGAATGGGTATGCCCCTCAGGCCCCAGACCGGGTACTTCGTCAAACGCCAATTTCGGACCGGTGGCGATAATCAGGTAATCGTAATCGACGTTACGACCATCCATCAGTTCGACCTGATTTTTGTCCGGATGTACGCGTTTGGCGCCACTGTGGATGAAATCGATATTTTTTTTCTGTAAATAAGTGGCAATGGGGAAGGCAATGTCTGCGCGAGTGCGCCATTTCACACCCACCCATGGGTTGGAAGGGACGAAGTGGAAAGTATCGGTATCTGAAATAACCGTAACCTTGTCATCCTTGCGCGCCTGTTCGCGCATTTCGTAAGCCATGGGCATGCCGCCAATACCCGCGCCAATGATAACGATGTGTGCCATTTGGTCATCCTCTGCAATATGTTGAATATCGGTTTTTATGGTGAACATCTGCTGCGCAGGTGTCGTCCCTGCGTCTATGGCTGTGCAATACTTATGCCAATATCCCAACACTTTGATTACAAAAATTAATCGCTTCAATCAATACACGTTATATCGAAAAACGTCATGTCATTTTGGCCGCTTTATACTAAGCTGACACATCATGTCATGACACTTTGTCAGGAATAATGCTTATGGATACCCTGCTCGCACCGGAACTTCAATCCCTGATTGACGTACAGGAAAACCCTTTTGTGCTGATAGACGAAAACTACCGCATCGTTGCAGCCAACCGTGCTTATTGCGTTACCTATGGCATGGATAATAATGAAGTGGTGGGGAAAACATGCCACGAGGTATCGCACCGCTCTCCGGTTCCCTGTCATCAGAATGGCGAGGACTGCCCGCATCAGGAAGTGTTTCGTAGCGGCCAGACGCATGAAGTTATCCATACCCATTTCGACCGCCATAATCGCCCGGAATACGCGCGCATCAAGGGGCATCCAATCCAAGGTCCCGGGCAGCATCGCTATCTGGGTGAAGCGATTTTCCACATCGCCAATTCGGATGAACTGGACTGTGAAGACCTGCGCATGATCGGCAATTCGCCTGCTTTTCTTGCCTGCCTTGACCAACTTACCCGAGCCGCCGAATCCGAAGCCGCCATCCTGTTGCTGGGCGAAAGCGGGGTCGGCAAGGAACTGGCAGCGCAGTACATTCATCGCCGCTCGACACGGTGCAACAAACCCTTCATCGCAGTGAATTGCGCCTCCATTGCAGAGACCATGTTCGAGGATGAGCTGTTTGGTCACGAGCGCGGCGCGTTTACTGGCTGTATAGGAAGACGGCAGGGGCTATTCGAACTGGCCGACGGCGGTACCCTGTTTCTGGATGAAGCCGGAGAAATCCCGTCCAATATGCAGGCCAAACTGTTGCGGGTACTGGAAACCGGCGAGTTCCGCCGCCTCGGCGGCACAGATACGCTGCGCGCCGATGTGCGGCTGATCTCGGCCACCAACCGCGACCTGCTGGAGATGGCCGAAGCCAAACTCTTTCGCCTCGACCTGTATTACCGTATTGCTGGCATAGACCTGGCTCTGCCGAGCTTGAGGGAACGGAGCGGCGACATCCCGGCACTGGCTGAAGCCATGCTCAAACGCATTACTCAGGCGGGTGCGCCTCGCTGCAAGCTCACCGATGACGCTCTGGAAAAATTGATGCGGTATAGCTTTCCGGGCAATGTGCGGGAACTGCGCAATATTTTGCTGAAAGCCGTGGCCATGAGCAGCCACGGCATCATCAGCGCCGCGCATATCCATCTTGGCGGCCACTCATCCACACACAACCATGCACCTTCCGAAGCGCTCACCAGTGACAGGTCCAAAACCGGTATGGGCAGTTCACATGGATCCTCCATTGCGGAACTGGAGGCGCATCACATTGCCGAGCTGTTAATCAGCCATAACGGCCATCGCCGAAATGTGGCGGATATGCTGGGTATCAGCGAACGTACCCTGTATCGCAAACTGAAGCATTACAAGCTGGCCTGAGTTTTCATTGCGATGGAATAAGCCCCCATCAGGGTAACGCGGCGTCCGATTGTTCCATAACCCCACCTTAAGCAGCGTTACTTCCCACTAAGAAGTTTTTTTTCATTTAAATATCATCATTTAATTCAATGAATTACAAGCAATCAACTTGTTTTCGACACGAAATTGAAATCGCTTGATAGCAAGTGTATAAATATAACCTATTGAATTTTAATAAAATATATTTTTGGTATGAGGCTTGCTAGTCAGGGGTGCGGGTAATCGCCCGTAACCAATCCCCTTGGGCTGCTACCAAAGAAGTCAGGCTGCTCAAGGGGTTCTAAATTTGTAGCCTTTTACCGAGGAGACTGAAAATGTCAACACTCAAAGAGCAACTGACTGCGCACGTCGCTGCATACGACATCTGGGAAAAACGCCGCCGTCATGGACCGGCTGGGGCTAACGACCGAAAATTGTGGGTACTTGCCTGTATGGACGAACGCCTGCCGGTAGACGAAGCGCTCGGCATTCACGTAGACACGCCAGCCGGGCATGGTGATGCGCACTGCTTCCGCAATGCCGGAGGAATCGTCACCGACGATGCAATCCGTTCGGCGATGCTGACCTGCAATTTCTTTGGTACCGAGGAAATCGTCATCGTGCAGCATACGCAATGCGGCATGCTATCTGCGAATGCGACCGATCTGGAAAAGATGTTACGCGACAAGGGGATCGATACGGACAATATCGCGATGGACCCAACGCTGCCGGAATTGAAGCTGGAGAAAGGCGGGTTTGCCAAGTGGATTGGCATGATGGACGACGTGGACGAAACCTGCATGAAGACAATCGAGACATTTAAAAACCATCCCCTCATTCCCAAGGATGTGGTCATCAGCGGCTGGATCTGGGAAGTGGAGACGCGTCGGCTGAGGGCGCCGACCCGGGATCCTGAAAAACGGGCCAGAACCGATGTTACTTCCAGCCAATTCGGCGTCAAGGGGAAGCAACCGGCGCGTTGGAGCTAGCCTCTTAGGGACAACCTGGAAACGTGGGCGCCTGGCGTAACAGGTGTCCACGTCTTGGCGTTTATGAGAAACGCACTAACCGACAGAATTGGGGTTCCACATGCCAACTTATGATTACCTGTGTACACAATGCAAGCTGCAATTCGAAGTGCGTCATCCAATGAACGCGCCCAACCCGGATTGCCCGATATGCGCTGGTGCGGCCGAAAAAGTGATCCTCTCGGCACCTGCAACGCATGGCAATATGGCACGCGGGCGTGAACTGGCAATGCGCTCACTACAACCGAAACCAGGGCAGGAAAAACACGTACATGGACCTGGGTGTGGATGTGGGCAACGCCAACATTCTTGAACGCAATCAATTTTTTGGCGTAGTCTGGAAAATAATCGGCACGCCACTATAGCGACTTGTGTGAGCGGTGCCGGATTTGAGGAGAACAACTATGCCCGATAAGCTTTTTTCCCATCTGAATCCCATCCTGTTTTTGCAAACCTTTGTTGCCCAGAGCGTCGAGGTCAGCGCAAAGATGGGGGGCGGCAGCAGAAATGACCGCTTGAATTACATCGAACAGCTCGGCCTCACCGCGAGTGGTTGCTTTGAGACCGCGTACCGTCAGGAGTTGGCGCAAGAAGGCCCTCTGGACCATGACAAGTACGCGGGCATGATCGTGGAAATCAAGAACAAGATCGGCGGAAATTTTTCGCGTGCATCAAGCGAGCCCGGTATGGTGCGCGTGGTCAATACGCGCTGCCCCTTCGGGGAAGCCGTCATGCAGGCGCCGGAGCTGTGCAAGATGACCTCCAGCGTATTCGGCGGGATTGCCGCACGTAACTTCGGTTACGCGAAAGTGATCCTGGACAAACGCATTGCGGTGGGAGACGGGATGTGCGAGGCACGCATTTATACCGACCCCAGGATTGCCGCCAACTTTGAAGGAGACGAATATCACCGCGAACAGGGCGTCATCCGCGGCCGGGGGGCTACAGTCAAAGCGCAGATTATTAGAGAACGGCGCGACGGAAAAGTCTGGTGCGGTGCCAGCTCGAACCAGCCCGAGAATGCCGACAAACCTTTCATCGTGGCGAAGTCCCCGGCCATGCTCAATGCACTGGAGACAATCCAGGTCGTGGCACCGACCACCGCGACCGTGCTGATTACCGGTGAGACCGGCGTGGGCAAGGAGGTCATTGCCCGTCGCATCCACGCATTGAGCGAACGCTGGAACAAGAATTTCGTCGCAGTGAACTGCGGCGCAATACCCGAAAATTTAGTCGAAACCACGCTATTCGGACATGAGCGCGGTGCGTTTACCGGCGCCTACGAAGTCCATCACGGCCTGTTTGAGCAGGCAGAGGGCGGAAGCCTGTTTCTGGACGAGATCGATTCCTTGCCACTGGCCGCCCAGGCGCGTCTGTTGCGCGTGCTGCAGGGTGGCGAGTTCGAACGCGTAGGCGGGAAGCAGCGCCTGTCCGCCAATGTTCGGGTGATTGCCGCGGCCGGCACACGATTGGACAAGTTCATTGCCGAGGGAACTTTCCGGATGGATCTCTATTACCGGATCAACGTGGTGCCCATTCTTCTCCCGCCGCTGCGCGAACGATGCGAGGATATTCTGCCGCTCGTCAATCACATCCTTGCCCAGCTTTCCGCGAAATACAGCAAAGTCATCAAAGCATTAAGCGAGGCTGCAATAGCGCGGGTGATGCAGTACGATTGGCCTGGCAACGTGCGTGAACTGGAGAACGTACTGGAACGCTCGTTCCTGTTCTCACCCGGCCCGATCATGGCCGAGCTGCTGCTTCCAAAAACCGGCAGCGATGCGCCGGCAAGCGCGGTGCAGGCCGCTGACCTGTCGCTCAAGGAGGCGAAACAGCGGGCAGGCGAGCAGGTGGAGGCGCTCATTCTCAGGCAGGCGCTTAGCCGTTTCCACGGCAATGTCAGCGAGGTAGCGAAGTCTTTAGGTGTGACGCCCAGGGCGATCCATCAGAAGCTCAATTTACACAGCATGGATCCCAACAGCTATCGCTCCCAGGTGAGGCTCAAAGTCGTACATATGGATAAAGGCAAGTGACCAACCCCGAGCTTCCATGGCAAAGAAGGAAATGAAATTTCCCATCGGGCAAATTCTTTTCGTATTCCATTTCCCTTGTTTATTGGATGTTTTGTTTCTAAACAGCTCTCACTTCCGGGAAGTGCAGCTTCTGGTTATCTAGCCAATAAATATCATAACTAGCTGTATCATAATGATATTTATTATGGCATAAGCATTGCTTTATCCCCTGTAGCTTGTCATCCATATTGGGGAGAAAGTAATGAAAGAATATTTATATCCGGCATTTGTTTTCGGTGTCTTGACGATCGGGCAGTCACAAGCCCAAGCGGATCAGGGGGATTGGCTGGTCCGCATACGCGCGCTCGATATTCAACCCAGAAACCAGTCCGATCCCATCCCGGCGCTAGGCGTGCCTGCCAATGCGATTACCTTGAATAACAAATGGGCACCGGAAATCGATCTCAGCTATTTTTTTCTGAAAAATATTGCTGTGGAATTGATACTGACCTATCCCCAGAGGCACGATGTTTCCTTGAATGGCGCAAAGATCGGAACCGCCAAGCACCTGCCTCCCACCTTGACCGTTCAATACCATTTCATCCCGGATGGAAAATTCAGGCCTTATCTGGGGGCGGGGATCAACTATACGCATTTTTCCGACGTCAACCTCAGCGTGCCCGGCGTGGGGCAACTGGATATGGGCAGGAGTAGCTGGGGCGGCGCACTCCAGGCGGGTTTCGATGTGGAAGTGGGCAAAAACAAATTCATCAATTTCGACGTCAAGAAAATCTATATCGGCTCTGACGTAAAGCTTGCAGCGACTGGCGCCACGGTCAGCCATGTCCGGCTCGATCCGGTAGTGTTCGGGGTCGGTTTTGGGTGGAAGTTTTAACGCACGCAACGGTCGACAACAAAACGTAGGAACTTAAGATGTTTCATACGCATATGGACGAAAACGGCCTGATGGTGAAGTGCTACCACAAGTCTAAAACAGTGCTGCTGTCCGTGAGCTTTTGGCTGGGATTAACGCTAGGCTTTCCGGTAGAGCACTTTTTGTGGGAGAAAATTTGGCCGTTTAAGCTGCTCACTCACTATATTGGACTATAGGTGCCTGAGTTACCGTCTATGCCTAACTCGCAGCCACGCGATATATCCAAACGATATCGCGACAGCCAGCAGGATCGCCGCGAGGAGGTAAAAAGCGGCGGTATATCCGTGCCGGCCGACCATCCAGCCCGTCAGCACCGGACCGATGGACTGACCGATGTCCATGATAGTGCTCAGCACGCCCATCGAAGAACCATACGCACCGTTTTTGGTGAGGTCTGCCACCAGCGCGGAAGTTGACGAAGTAACAGCGGCAAAACCGATGCCAAATATCGAAATCAGAAACATCAAACCAAACACGCTGGGGAAATGCGGCAGCAGCAGGACGCTTATCCCCGCCACGATCAGGCCAGGGATAATAACGCGCTCGCGGCCCGCTTTATCAGAAAGGATTCCCATCAAAGGTTTCAAAAAGACGATGCTGAGCAGTTGTGCCCCGAGGATCATACCGATCTCCCAGGCGGGAATACCTTTGGATGAAGCGAACAATGCCAGGAATGCTTCTACCGCGCCGAAGACAAGGTACAGGGCGGCCTCTACCAGACTGGTGGCCAGGATATAGCGATCTTTCAGCACTGTTTTCAGACTTTCCACGAAGTGATCGCGGGGATGGCTTCGGGTAGCGGGTTTCGATTCGGCCGGGAGCAGAAATCCAAGCGCCAGCGCCAATACGGCACTGATGCCGCAGGCCAGATAAACCATCCGGAAACTCGCCAGAGAAATGAGCAAACCCCCCAGGAATGGCGCGACGGAACGTCCGACTATGGTGGCGGAAGAATAAGCCGAAAGCTTTTCCGCCCTATCCTGCACATATCTTTCAGCGATCGCAGCGTTGACCACTGTGCCGAAAATGGCGGTGGCAAAACCGTGATAGAAACGCACCGCTATCAATTGCCAAACATCGCTCACCAGCAAGTAAAGAAAAGGCGCCGTGGCAAACACAATAAGCGCAGCGTAGATAATGCTGCGCTTGCCCAGATAATCGGATAACGCCCCGGCAGGAAAACTGATCAATATGCCTGGAACAGTCGACGCCATGACGATCCAGCCGATTTCCGCAGGACTTGCTCCCAGTGCTTTTGAAAACAGGGGCAATACGGGCGTCTTCGACATCGTTGAGCTGAGTATTGCCAAGCCGCCGATCACGCAGATAAGGAGAAAAAAATTGCGCCTGGATGGCTTGTGCATACTCACTCTGCAACTGATGGTCTGGAAGGCAGCCGCTATATGGAAACCTGGCCTGGAAAAAACAGGCCATCACGCGCTGTTATTTGTTGTCTGGAATGTCGAGTATAGGGGCCAGGTTCTTCCTGGCATATTCTTCGACAGATTTTTTGTCGATTACTCAGCCCAGCGTGCCGCTGCCTGTTCATCCGTGGCGCGCTGTTCCACCCAGCGTGCGCCCTCGGGGGTCTGTTCTTTTTTCCAGAACGGCGCCTGGGTCTTGAGGTAATCCATGATGAACTCGCACGCGGCAAACGCGTCCGCGCGATGGCTGGAGGCCACCGCCACCAGCACAATCTGATCGCCCGGGTGCAGCTCGCCCACGCGGTGGATCACCGTCACATCCAGCAGCGCCCAGCGCTGGCCGGCCTCGGCCACAATCGCCTCCAGTGCACGCCGGGTCATGGCGGGATAATGTTCCAGCGTCATACTGGCCACGTCACTGCCCGTATTAGTATCACGCACCAGGCCGACAAAGCTCGCCACCGCGCCGATTTGCGGATTACCCATGCGCAACGCGGCGATTTCGGCACCGGCGTCAAAATCCTTTTCATCGACGAGAATTTTCATCAGCCCCCCGTCACTGGCGGAAATATCGCCACTTCATCGCTGTCTTCAATGGGAGCTTCCATACCGGCCATATCCTGATTGACCGCCACCCGGAAATTCTTGCCGGCGGCGAGTTCCTCCGCCCACACGCCGCCGCGCACGCGCAGCACGTCGAGCAGCATGGCGACCATGCCCATGCCATCGGGCAGTTCCACGGTTTCTTCCGCCACCCCCAGGCGTTCACGCAGGCGGGCAAAATACAGAACCTTGAGCTTCATCCCAGCACCTCGCTAAACGGAATAAAACGCACCAGCTCGCCGCGCGTGACGGTATGGCCAATATCAATATCCACCAGACCATCCGCCCACACGGCGGAAGTAAGTACGCCGGAACTCTGATTATGGAATAGCTGCGCTTCCAGTTCGCCGCCCTGTCCTGCTTGCAGCCGCGCGCGCAGGAACTCGCGGCGCTGGCCCGGTTTCGCCCAGCCGAAGGCGGCCATGACCCGATAGGTTTTGGGTAGCACATCGACCACGCCCATGCGTTTGAGCAGAAACGGCCGGGCAAACAGCACAAAAGTGACAAACGTGGATACCGGATTGCCGGGCAAGCCGATGAAATCCGCTTCACCCACCCGTCCGTATACCAGTGGCTTGCCGGGTTTCATCGCCACCTTCCACAGGTCGATTTTGCCGAGTTGTTCAACCGCAGCCTTGACGTGGTCTTCTTCTCCCACTGACACGCCGCCACTGGTAATCACCACATCGGCCAGCGCTGCCGCGCGCTGCAGTGCGCCCAGCGTGGCAGCCAGGGTGTCGGGCACGCTGCCCAGATCCAACCATTCGCAACCCAGGCCCTGCACCAGTCCTGCCAGCGTATAGCGATTGGAGTTATAAATCTGCCCTGCCCCCAGCGCCGTTCCCGGTTGCACCAGTTCGTCGCCGGTGGAAAAGCTGGCCACCTTGAGGCGCCGGTACACCGGCAGCGCAGCCAGACCCACCGACGCGGCCAGTCCCATCGCGGCAGCACCCAGACGCGTGCCTGCAGCCAGGATGGTGTCGCCGGGATGTATATCTTCCCCGGCGCGGCGGATATTCTCGCCCGGTTTGGGCTGGTGATTAATCTGCACCTTGTCGCCGTCCACGGTGCAATGCTCCTGCATCACCACTGCATCGGCCCCCGGCGGCACCGGCGCGCCCGTAAAAATCCGCGCCACGCTGCCCGCTGCCAGCGCCCCGCCCACTTGCCCGGCAGCAATGCGTTGCGAGACCGCCAGCAGCGCACCCGGCGCGCATTCGGCGGCACGTACGGCGTAGCCATCCATCGCGCTGTTATCCAGCGGCGGCACGCTGATCGTGGCTACCTGCGGCTGCCCCAGCACACGTCCCAGCGCCAGTTCGACAGGCACTACCTCGGTTTGCGTCAGTCCGCGCGCGCGCTTGAGTAATTCTTCCAGTAACTGGTCTGCAGTCAGCACTTCAAACTCCTACGGTCATTCGGATAAATCGATAAATAGCGGCCGCATCATTCAAATCCAGATGCCATATTTCGCCCGGTGGTGGCACATCGCTGGCGACTGCCACGATGGCCGCATCGCCGGGATACAGCCACGGCTGATTGTTGGCGCTACGATGCACTTCCAGCTTGGGGATGGCCTCGCGCTTGTAGCCTTCCACCAGCACCAGATCCACCGGCGCCAGGCGTGCCAGCAGGTCTTGCAAACCCGGCGCTGCGCCGTCGCGGATCTCGTGCATCAGCGCCCAGCGCCGACCCGATGCCAGCAGTACTTCGTGCGCACCGGCCTGTCGCGCGCGCCAACTGTCCTTGCCAGGCTGATCGATGTCCACATCGTGGTGCGTCTGCTTGATCAGCGTCACTTTCAGCCCATCCGCCACAAAGAGCGGAATGAGCTTCTCGATCAGCGTGGTCTTGCCTGCGCCACTCCAGCCTGCCAAGCCCAGGATTTTCATGCGCGATTTTTCTTTGATTTTGGCCTCATATAGCGTTATATTCTATACAACATAACGACTGCCTGCAAAGCCATGTCTGCTACGCTCATACCCAATCTTACCGACCGATTTGGCCGCCGCATCGAATATCTGCGCCTGTCGGTGACCGACCGCTGCGACCTGCGCTGCAGCTACTGCATGCCGGAAGGGTTCAAGGATTTTGAGGAGCCCGCACACTGGCTCACGTTTGATGAAATCGAACGTTTGCTGGGCGCATTTGCCCGGCTGGGCCTGAAACGTGTGCGCATCACCGGCGGTGAGCCCCTGCTGCGCCGCGATTTGCCCGTGCTCGCTGCGCGTATTGCCAATTTGCCGGGCATCGAAGATCTATCGCTTTCCACCAATGCCACCCAGATGGACAAACACGCCACCGCGCTTAAATCTGCCGGTGTCACGCGGCTGAACGTCAGCCTGGATTCCCTGCACGCCGAACGCATTGAGGCCGTCACCGGGCGCGACGTGCTGC
>NZ_JBTSEG010000042.1:0-18020 GCF_054605375.1 Sulfuriferula sp.
CTCGGCTTCAAAACCATTCATTTCACCAGTGGCTGGTCGCTCTATCCCTTTCTTGCGTTCATCTATTTCATCGGCATCATGCTCGCGCTGCGCATTGTGCGCTCGCCGGTTGGGGCGATCCTCACCGCGATCCGTGAGAATCCGCTGCGTGCGGCCGCAGTAGGCCACAATGTCCAGGGCTACAAACTTACCGCGTTCGTCATTGCTGCCGCCTACGCCGGCATGGCCGGTGGCCTGCTGGGTGTGATGCAGGCTTTCATGCCACCGGACGCTTTCATGTTCGACACCTCGGGTCAGCTCGTGATGCAGACTGCTATCGGCGGCCGCGCTACGCTGTTCGGTCCGCTGGTCGGCGCGGCAGTGTGGCTGTTTCTGCAAGATTTTCTGCAATCGACGCTGGGTCTGGGCGCGACATGGAAGCTGGTGCTTGGCGTGGTGTTCGTGTTGCTGGTGGTTTTCCTGCGCCAGGGCATTATCGGTGGCTTCAGGGATATCTATTGGTACGTTAAAAGCAAGTTGACGACAGAACCGAAAGAAGTGGCAACGGCTGAAAATGGACAAATGGCGGCGGGAACACAAGCTGCGCGAGCACCCATGCCCATGCGGCCGCATCACCCGGTATCCAAGAGCTTCACCGGGCCGATCCTGCAGGTTACCGGCCTTACCAAACACTACGGTGGTGTACACGCCAACACCGACATTGATTTCACAGTGAATCAGGGTGAATTGCGCGGCATCATCGGCCCGAACGGGGCGGGCAAGTCGACCTTTTTCAAGATGCTGACCTGCGAAGTGCATCCCTCTTCTGGCAAGATTCTGTTCGAGGGACGTGATATCACCGGCCTGAGCGTCACCGATGTCTGTCAACTTGGTTTAACCAAGAGTTACCAGGTAAATCAGCTGTTCAATAGCCTGACGGTGCGTCAAAATCTGATCATCTCCGCTTTGGCCGAGCTGCGTGGCAAGTTCAGGCTCGACATGCTGTCCAGCGTGTCAAATACCCCCGGATTGGACGAGCAAGTAGAGCACACGCTGGAGCTGGTCAACTTGACCGGGCGCGCCGACACTCCCGTGTCACAGCTAGCCTATGGCGAGAAACGGCGCCTGGAAGTAGGCCTTGCGCTGGCTTCTTCGCCCAGCTTATTGCTGCTGGACGAACCGCTCGCGGGTATGAGTCCGCAGGAACGGGTCGAAACCGTCAAGCTGCTCAAGTCCATCAGCCAGGGTCGCACCATGATCATCATCGATCACGATATGGACGCGTTATTCGAGCTGGCTGAGCGCATTACAGTGCTACAGGAAGGCCGCATCCTGGTCGAAGGCACGCCGGATGAAATCAAGGGTAACGCGAAAGTACAGGAAGCGTACCTTGGTGGCGTGCATGAGGAGATCGCATTATGAGCCTCCTGGAAGTCGAAGGGTTGCACAGTTATTACGGGGATTCACATATCCTGTTTGATGTCTCGCTACGCGTGGAAAAGAACGAAGTGGTGGCGCTGCTCGGCCGCAACGGGGCTGGCAAGAGCACCACCCTGAAAAGCCTGATGGGCGTGGTGACACCGCGCGCGGGTTCGGTAAAACTTGACGGCGTCGAACTGGTCGGCAAAAAAAGCCACACTATCGCGCAAGCGGGCATGCAGCTTGTGCATGAAGACCGGCGCATTTTCGGCAGCCTCAATGTTGAGGAAAATCTGTCTCTCGCGGCACTTACGGCATCGAACAAATGGCCGATCGACCGCATTTACGAAATGTTCCCGCGGCTGAAAGAACGGCGCGGCAGTAGCGGCACCGACTTGTCGGGTGGTGAACAGCAGATGCTGGCGATTGCCCGCGCGCTGATCCGTGATCCGAAAATCATCCTATTGGATGAGCCGTTCGAAGGCCTTGCGCCGGTCATCGTGCGCGACCTGATGACGGCTTGCAGGGAGCTCGCGGCGGCCGGGCAGACCATTGTCCTGGTGGAGCAGAATCTTGCGGCCACGCTGGCACTGGCGCAACGCGTCTACATCATCAACAACGGTCATATCGTGCACGAGGGTCCTTCACAGGAAATCAAGGCACAACCCGACATATTGCAGCGTTACCTGGCTGTCTAACTGCTGCTGGCTAGCCTAAGCCACTCGAAGTGGGAGTGCAAATACCATGTGGTGTTTATTCCGAAGTGTCGCCGCAGGACGTTGTAGGAGCAACTGAGGCAGCACCTCGGGGAAGTGTTTCGCAAACTGGCTGAGCGGAAAGAGAGCCGGATTGAGGAAGGTCATCTGATGCCGGATCACGTGCACATGATGATATTGATCCCGGCGAAGTACGCAGTTTCGCAGGTGATCGGGCACCTCAAGGGCAAGAGTGCGATTCACTTGGCCCGAGTGTATGGAGAACGGAAGCGGAACTTCGTCGGGCAACACTTTTGGGCCCGAGGGTATTTTGTTTCGACGGTGTGAAGAGATGAAGCGGTGATCCGGGAGTACATCAGGAAGCAGGAGCAGGAAGACCAGCGCCTGGATCAGATGCACCTATGGCGTTAACCGGCCACCGCAAGGTGGCCCAATGGAATCGGGGCCGCGTTAGCGACCCCGGTTAGCCACTTTGAGCGGCTCATAAACTAAAGCCCCCCTCTGCCGGGGGATGCTTACCCGTGATGGCGAGTCGCCCATATCCGCAATGAATATCATCGAAGCAGGCTTACTGGTCTTGGGGTGAACGGGTTCCCGAATTTCAGAGACCTGGAATTGGTTCTGCGTGAACAGCCTTATCCAGCTTTCGATTGTTCTGAAATACAGGGAGCCGGGTCGATAAAACTGCCATTGAAGCCATCATTAGCCTTCGCGCCAACCGTTTGCCGGGATGTGGCGGCTGCCAAGTTCGCGTACCAGCCAGCCTTCGCCACAACCTATATCGAGTACTGAACCCGGGGAGCAATCCAGCAGGGCGTTGATGATCGCCTGGTCGGTAGCCTGGCGGCGACTTTCGATGTGCTCCTCACGTACCGCCACGGTCCATGACACAGCGTTTTTGTGCCAGGATTCGACTATTTTTGTGTCGCTGAATGGCGCGGTATTGATCTGCTTCATGATGGTTTCCATGCCGGGGCAGGGTACTGAATCCGGTCAATAATGTGCCGATATAGTACACATGTCGTATATCAATCCCTGTGTCGGCTTGCGACTTGCCGCCTTAAACCCCGGCATTTTCCTGCGCCGGCAGCCATCGTTTCTGTAAGCTGCGCAACGAGATCACGGTGAGAGCGCCTATCAACGCGCCCCCCAGGATATCGGCCGGGAAATGCGCCCCCAGGGCAGGGCGCGATAGGCACACCAGCAGCGCGAATCCCCACAATCCCCAGCGCAATGGCCAAGCCGCCTGATAGGACAGACTGGCCGCCAGCAAAACCGCGAAAGTGGCGTGCCCGGAGGGAAAGCTGTGGTGGAATTCAGGTCGTCCTACGACATGTACCCAGTGCTGCCCTAAAGCCAGTAGAGGGCGGGGGAAATTCAGCAAAGGTTTGAGCAATATGACGATCAATCCGGTAACGACATATCCCACACCGAATATCAGGACGTTGTTGCCAGGTAGCCAGCGTGGACGCCAGGCACTGACCAGCAAGGCGAGTGCGATATAGTATGGATAATTGCCATGACTGCCGAGCGCCGTCATGGTCAGCATCAGTGCATCCCAATAGGGACCATGAAAGCTGTTGAGCCACAAAAACAGCTGGTGGTTCAGCCCACCCCAGGCATACAGCGGATTATCCGGAGTCAGGCTCACAGCATGGTCAATCCGTAAGCCCACAGGCCAATACCGATCAGCGCGCAAACGGACGCGATACTCATCAGCCAGGCGCGCTTGGTGAGCGCGGTAACGGATGCCAGCGCCACGGCAATCTGAAACAGAATGAGCGCCAGCGACATTTTCTCGTGCGGCGCATTCAGCTGGGCGGCCTCGGCATTGGCTTTGGCGGATGCCTGTTCAAATTTATCCGCATTGGCCTTGATTCCGGTTTTTTGTGACTTGTACTTGGTGATTTCGGATTCAAATCCGCTGGTTTTGCCAGTAGGTGCGAGGGTTTTGGCAAGTTCCATCAGGTGCATTTTGGTACTGACCGCCTGATAATAATTCCACTGATCAGTCGCATGCTCCTTCATCAATACCGCTTCGTTTTTCTGCAACAGCACGTCATTCATCAAATGACTTCCCTGATAACTCAAAACAGCGCCCAGGGCTGCTAGAATCGCGGTGAATATGGCTACCCACTGATCCAGCGAATTGGCCTCGTGGCTGTGATGGGGTGGGTGAGGAATGTGAATACCTGTGTCGCTCATGGTAAAAATCCGGATTGATTAAGATTTAAGGTGGTGCGTATTCTGAATCGATTGAATGCATGCATCAAGCTATTTACCATGCAGGCATGTCAAAACCCGGCTAAATACCTAATGCCGCCAGTAATTAAAGGTTTTCGTTCAAATTCCGATATTAGATAGTGGCCATTAAAAAAAATTCTTGAGGGATGGGTGGGCAGTGAGCTATGTCACTGGTCGTCATTTGGATCAAGTAAAAATATAAAATCGGATCTTAATCTATGAAAACAGCGATTCGGCTGTTCATGCAAAACTCCAAATACGCCATTGTGATCGGCTTTGGGCTGGTATTGCTGCTGATGGTCACGATTACCGTGATCGGACTGGTGCGTATGCACTCCATTAACCTACAGATGGAGGCGATTGTCAGGGATCGTGAAACCAAAAGCGAACTGGTGGCGAACCTGCGTTCCCTGTCGCGCGAACGCGCCGTCACCGTCTATAGCATGCTGTTGATGAAAGACCCGTTTCAGCTGGATGATGCCGTGCAGCACTTCAGCCAGCTTGCCGGTGAGTTTATTCGCAACCGGGATGAATTGTTTCGGCTGAATTTAAATCCCGTAGAAAGAGCGACACTGCTGGCTTCGCAGCAAAAAACCCGGGTTTCTACGCAGTTAATGGGTCATGTGGTCGAGTTGATTCAGGCCGGAAAACTCGCACAGGCGCAGGAGATGCTGCAGATACAGGCCATTCCTGCGCAGGAACAGGTGTTTTCACTGTTCAATCAACTGATTAAGATGGAGCAGCGCTATACGCATGTGGCCGTGAACAACGTCGCCAGGGAATACCGGTCTGCGGTCTGGATGGTCGGCACGCTGGGTGGTCTGGCCTTTGTACTGGGCATCGGCATCATGATACTGGTGGTGCGCAAGTCAATCCGTATCGAACGCGCTTTGTTCCAGGAGAAGGAACGCGCAGAGGTTACCCTGCATTCAATCGGCGATGCCGTCATTTCTACCGATTTGGCGGGTAACGTAGATTACATTAATCCTGTGGCGGAGCAACTCACCGGCTGGAGTGCCGATCAGGCGTACGGACTGCCTTTCTGGCAAATATTCAATACGGTCGATGAAATATCCAGGCAGTCGCTAGACCAACCGTTTGCACCTGATCAACTGGATGGGTGGATGGTAGGGCTTAACCGCCATGCGGTGCTGATCAGCAAAACCGGTGCGGAATTTTCCATCGAATCGTCCGTTACGCCGATTCGCAATCATGGCGGCGCTACCATAGGCTTTGTGTCGGTTTTCCATGATGTAACGGTGACACGTAACATGGCTCAACAACTGTCCTGGCAGGCCAGCCATGATTCGTTGACAGGCCTGACCAACCGGCGCGAGTTCGAACGTTGCCTGGCAGAATTGTTGAATAGCGCAAAGCTGACAGATCACCGGCACATTTTGATCTATATGGACCTGGATCAGTTCAAGCTGGTCAACGATACCAGCGGACATGGGGCAGGAGACGAATTGTTGCGCCAACTGGCGGCGATCATCCAGTCTCATATTCGAACACACGATACGTTGGCCAGGCTGGGCGGGGATGAGTTCGGTGTGTTATTACGTGAATGTGGCATTGAGCAAGGACGCCAGACTGCAGAAAAATTGCGTCAGGTGATTGCAGAGTTCCGTTTTGTCTGGAAAGGTAAAACCTTCGAGGTCGGCGCCAGTGTGGGGCTGGTAGAGGTGACCGCCAATGCAGAAAATATTGCCGCGTTGCTGAGCGCAGCTGACGCAGCCTGTTACATGGCCAAGGACAAAGGGCGCAACCGGGTCTGGGTGCACGAGAAAGATAGTGCAGAGATGCTCCAGCGCCACGGCGAGATGCAGTGGGTGGCGCGCATCACCCATGCTTTTGAAGAAAAGCGCTTTCTTCTGTATTACCAGAACATCGTTGCAGTGCAGCCCAATCAGCAGCGAAAAGAATACTGCGAAATATTATTGCGGCTGGAGGATGAATCCGGCCGGCTGGTGAGCCCGATGAGTTTCATCCCGGCGGCTGAACGCTACGGAATGATGCCGTTGATTGACCGTTGGGTGATCCGCACCATGTTCAAATGGCTGCTGGATAATCCGGGGAGTACCGAGCAGCGCTGCTACGCCATCAATATTTCCGGCCAGTCACTGGGTGACGAGCATTTTGTCGGATTCGTGATTGACCAGTTCCATCTTAGCGGCATTTCAGGCGAGGTTATCTGTTTCGAAGTGACTGAAACGGCAGCGATTGCCAACCTGAGTCAGGCCATGCGATTTATCAGCGTTCTCAGAGGTATCGGTTGCCGTTTCTCGCTCGATGACTTCGGTAGTGGCATGTCTTCCTTTGCATACCTCAAGAATCTTCATGTGGATAGCGTAAAAATAGATGGCGCCTTTGTGCGCGACATGGTGACGGACGCGGTCGACTACGCCATGGTGGAGGCCATCAACCGGATTGGCCAGGTGATGGGTATCCAGACGGTGGCAGAATTTGTGGAAAATGATGCCATATTGAAAAAGCTCAGCATACTGGGCGTGGATTATGCTCAGGGCTACGGCATACACAAACCGGCACCTTTGCATTTGCTGTGCGATAAGGTCAGGCTTCCCGCACGCGGCGCTGCCTGATGGGATTCGTCACCCAGGCCGGCCGGATAGTATGGTGGATGGTGGCGATTTCTGTACTGCTGTCGCTACCTGCCGTTGCCGAAGTCTCCGAACATATCCTGCTGCAAGCATCGCCGCTGGCGGGCTTCCAGTACTATCGCGGCAAGCAGGTCTGGGCTGAAATGCACGAAGGCGACACGCTGGAATTGGTGCGCGAGCCGCAAAATATCCATGATCCACGCGCTGTTCGAGTGGAATGGCATGGTGTCAAGTTGGGCTATGTGCCGCGTCGCGATAATGAGGCGGTGGCGCGGCTGATGGATCGAGGTAACCGGCTGGAGGCACGCATCAGCCGTTTAAGCCCGAGCCGAAATCCGTGGCAGCGTGTTCTGTTCGAAGTCTATCTGCCCCTTCATTAGCCTGCCTCCGCTATAATCGCCGGATGAGAATTCTGGCTTTTGATACCTCCACCGAGTATTGCTCTGTCGCCTTGCTGCAGGACGATGCGCTCAGCTTTCGTGAAATTCACGCCGGACAAACCCACTCGCAATTATTGTTACCCATGTGTCAGGAAATCCTGGCCGAAGCGCAGATTAGCTTGGCTCAGCTCGATGGCATCGCCTTCGGTGCCGGGCCGGGTTCGTTTACCGGCCTGCGTATTGCCTGTGCTGTGGCGCAGGGGTTGGCATTTGGCGCGGACGTGCCGGTGCTGGGTATCGGCACTTTGCTGGCGCTGGCCGAGGCGAGCGGCGCCGAGCGGGTCATCACCTGTCTGGATGCGCGCATGGCTGAGGTATACCATGCGGTATATCAACGTGAGGGAAGCGACTGGATAAGCGCATCCGAGCCGCAGCTGTGCGCTCCCCAACTGGTCCCCATGCCTGAGGGCGCTGGCTGGATGGGGTGCGGTAGCGGATTTAAAGCGTATGCAGAACCGCTACAGGCGCGATATGGCGCTGTGCTGACCAGTGTGAGGCCGGAACTGTATCCGCATGCCCGCGACATTGCCCGTTTGGCCGCGCCGCGCATCGCTAGCGGGCAGGGCGTGGCCGCAGAACTGGCGGTGCCGTTTTATATTCGCGACAAGGTCGCATTGAAGATTTCCGAACGATGAGTGCGCTATTACACTTCCAGCCGCTATTCCGCCCGATGCGCGAAGACGACATCGATGTGGTCGTGGCGATAGAACATGTGGTTTATCCATTTCCATGGACGCGCGGCAATTTCCGCGATTCGCTACAGTCAGGCTATAGCTGCTGGGTGTGCCAGCACAATCAATATGTCGCGGGTTATGCGGTGCTGATGCTGGCAGCGGGAGAAGCGCATTTATTGAATATCACAGTAGGTCTGGAGTGGCAGGGCAGGGGCTGGGGACGTACCTTCATGCAGTATTTGATCGAAGTCGCGCGCGATTATCACGCCGAAACCATGTACCTGGAAGTGCGGCCGTCGAATACCGTGGCGCGCCGTCTTTACCATAAGCTGGGATTCGAATATGTGGCCATGCGCAAAGCATATTACCCTGCTGAAAAAGGGCGCGAAGACGCCGTGATCATGCTGCTGGATATAAAAGAAGATGCGTGACATTGTGCTTCGCGAATTGGAACTTGCCCCCCGCTGGAAGCTGCGTGGTGCCGGGACGGCCGCTTCTGCCCCCGCGCCAGGTGGCGTAGAAGATATCGGCGGGATGGATTGGGATGCGCTTCGGCAGGCGGTGGACACCTGCACTGCCTGCCCGCTGCATGCAACCCGCACCCAAGGCGTGCTCGGTGCCGGTGATATTCATGCTGACTGGTTGTTCGTAGGGGAGGCACCTGGTGCCGAGGAGGATATTCAGGGCGAGCCTTTCGTCGGTGCCGCAGGCAAGCTGCTGGATGCGATGCTGACAGCAATTCATCTGCGTCGCGGCGATAACGTTTATATCGCCAATGTTCTGAAATCACGGCCGCCCGGTAACCGCAATCCAAAACCTGAAGAAATCACGGCCTGTCTGCCGTATCTGGAACGTCAGATTCAATTGATCCAGCCGAAACTGATGATTGCGCTTGGGCGTTTCGCCGCGCACACGCTGCTGGATACCGATGCCAGTATCAGCAGCCTGCGTGGGCAGGTGCATCAATACCGCGATATTCCATTGATTGTGACGTATCATCCGGCCTATCTGCTGCGCAACCTGGCGGACAAGTCGCGCGCATGGGAAGACCTGTGTCTGGCGGTCGCGACCATGCAGGGCTTGTTAAAACAACCTGCCGCCTCAATCTGATGTCACGAATTCACACAAGGAGAAACCGCAATGCGTAACTGGATGATGTCACTCATGCTGTTGCTGACGCTGAGCCTGAGTGGCTGCGGCTACAACACATTTCAGACCTCCGACGAACAGGTCAAGGCCAGCTGGGCTGAAGTACTCAATCAGTATCAGCGCCGCGCCGATCTGGTGCCCAATCTGGTCAATGTGGTAAAAGGCTATGCGGCTCACGAAAAAGATGTATTCACGCAAGTGACCGAGGCGCGCGCCCGCGTCGGACAGATTCAAGCCACGCCTGAGCTGATCAATGACCCTGCAGCCTTTGCCAAATTCCAGGCCGCACAACGCGACATGAGCAATTCTCTGGGGCGCCTGATGCTGGTTGCCGAAAATTACCCGCAGCTCAAGGCGGACGGTGTATTCCGTGATCTTCAAGCGCAACTGGAAGGTACCGAAAATCGCATCACCGTTGCGCGTAAACGTTATATCGATGCGGTGCAGGAATACAACAACACCGTACGGCGTTTCCCCAGCAATCTCACTGCCATGGTGATGGGCTACAAGGTTAAGCCCAGCTTTACTGTAGACAACGAGAAGGAAATTTCCAAAGCGCCCAAAGTCGATTTTGGCGCGCCCGCCGCACCGGCGCCGGCTCATTAGCCTCGATATGAAACGCTGCTTGACCATACTGGCAGCCCTGTTGTGTATAGGGGCTGCCGGCCCGGTGCTGGCTGAGGTGGCGGTGCCTGCACTTAAGGCGCATGTCACCGATCTCACCAATACGCTCACTTCAGTTCAGGCAGCCAGCCTGGAGCAGCAACTGGCTGATTTCGAGAAACACAAGGGTAGTCAGCTTGCAGTGCTTATTGTACCCACCACAGCACCCGAAGCGATTGAACAATACGGCATACGCGTGGCCGAGGCGTGGAAATTGGGACGCAAGGGCGTGGATGACGGAGTGATCCTGCTGGTCGCCAAAAACGATCATGCTTTGCGCATCGAAGTGGGCTATGGCCTGGAGGGCGTGATTCCAGATGCGATTGCCAAACGCGTCATCGCCGAGACTATCGTGCCGCATTTTAAACAGGATGATTTCGCAGGCGGAATCCAGGCCGGGGTGGATCAGCTCATCAAGTTGATAAATGGAGAGCCGTTGCCGCCGGTCAAAGCCAAAGCCCAAAACAGCAGCAGCGATCCACTCGGTATGCTATTCATCGCTGTCATAGGTGCCACTTTCATTGGCCAGGTGCTGCGTGCAATATTCGGGCGCTTTCTGGGTTCAGGCATGGCTGCGGCGGCTGTAGGAGGTCTGGGCTGGCTGGTGCTGGGCTCGGCGCTGATGGCGTCCCTGGCGGGTGTGCTGGTGTTCTTTGCGGTATTTTCCGGAATCAACCTGGGGCGCGGCGGCGGTTTTGGCGGAGGTGGATTCGGTGGCGGCTCGGGTGGGTTCGGTGGTGGAGGTGGCGGCTTTGGTGGTGGTGGCGCGTCGGGGAGATGGTGAGATGAGCCTGATGCGTGTGTTCAAACATCTTCTGCATTTTCCGTGGCGCGTGCATCTCGCCTTTCCCGCGCACACCATGCGTGCGATCGAGTCCGCCATACATGGCTCCGAGCAGCACCATTACGGTGAACTGCGCTTTGCCGTGGAAGGCGCGCTGGATATTGGCGAACTATGGCAAGGCATGTCCGCACGCGAGCGGGCCCTGAATGTTTTCACCGAGCTGCGCGTGTGGGATACGGAACACAACAATGGCGTGCTGATATATCTGCTGTTGGCCGACCACGATGTGGAGATTGTCGCCGACCGGGGTATTCACGGGCATATTGCTGCGGGCGAATGGGAGGGCGTTTGTCGCGCCATGGAAGCGCTGTTGCAGCAGGGCCAATATGAGGCGGCGGCGTTGCAGGGGGTGGCGGCAGTAGGGGATCTGCTACAACGGCATTATCCCGCGCAAGGCAGAAAGCGCAACGAACTGGATAATCGGCCGGTCATGGTAAAACGCTAGCCTATAAACAAACAGCCCGCAAATCGCGGGCTGTTTGGAGTAGCGCTGACCTGAAAGTTTTACTGATCGAGGTTTAACCGATCCAGGCGTGTTCCATCACATCCAGGCGCAAGTCTTGCGTGAACTTTTCACCATTACCTTCCACCAACAAAGTCACCACGCGTACACCGGGGGTGGCGAATGAAATTTCATGAGTGTAGGTGCCTGGTGCATTGACGGTTTGCTCATTCAGCGGCTTGCCGGTCACATCCAGCAGTTTGCATTTGACCGCGCCGCTGCCATCAACCAATGCCTGGATGCGGAAGTTCTCGTTGGCGCTGCGACGGTATACTTCCGGATCGCGGTTTGCGTTGTACTGCAGGTTGTTGACCTTGACGAGCTTGACCAGCTTTTTCATATCAGCATTCCATAATCTATTAAAGTTGAGTAAAATGATCGGGTATTGCGTATTTCACAATTCGCTAATTTTATTCTTAAACTCCTGACCGGTCTAGTAAGCAAATGGATCACACCGCATTGATACAAACATTCGAGCAGGTGGACGGACAAATCGTCGATCTGGAACGCATCCTCAACGAACGCGGCTCATTGCCTCTGCCGGAGACGGTCGAGCATGCGATGGCGCTGACCAAGCAGCTCATCATCGCTTATATCGCCGATGTGGGTGAGAAAACACTGCCAGATCAAGCGGATGATCTGCTTGACGTATTCAAGGCGCTGGTAAAAAGCGATCCATCTTGGAACACCATCCGCGACAACTGCCGCGAGCTGGTTTATTACCATAACTGCATAGCCATGGAACGCCTCGATGCTTTGCCGCAGAATCCGGAAAAAATGGCCGTGCGCACGCTGCGCCACCTGTATTTATTCATGAAAACGCGCTGCATGCGTGAAGACCGACTGGAGATGGCATGAAAGGCTTTTTGAACCGTTTGCGCGGGGTTGAGCGCGACATTATTCAGCAGCCGGTGGAAGATGAAGCTGGAGCTCCCTATTACGAAGCGCAGAAAAATGAAGTCGAAATTTTCGAGGCCGCTTACAAAAAACGTCTGCCGGTGATGCTGAAAGGCCCCACCGGCTGCGGCAAGACGCGCTTTCTGGAATACATGGCATGGCGTCTGAAGCGCCCGCTGGTGACCGTATCCTGTCATGAAGACCTGACCAGTTCCGATCTGGTGGGTCGCTTTTTGCTCGAAGGTGAAGCCACCGTGTGGCAGGACGGCCCGCTCACGCGCGCGGTGAAAGCCGGAGCCATCTGTTACCTGGACGAGATTGTCGAGGCGCGCACCGACAGCACGGTGATCATCCATCCGCTCACCGACCACCGTCGCCAGTTGCCGCTGGAAAAGAAGGGTCAGGAAATCGAGGCGCACGAGGATTTCATGCTGGTAATTTCCTACAATCCCGGCTACCAGACCGTACTGAAAGATCTCAAGCCGTCCACCAAGCAACGCTTTATCGGTATCAATTTCGATTATCCGCGTGAAGAAATCGAACGCAAGATCATCCAGAACGAAGTGCCGGAACTGGACACAAGCCAAGTCGAAAAACTGGTTGCCACGGGTCGCCGCGCCCGTACCCTGAAAGACCACGGACTGGAAGAAGCGACCTCTACGCGCGCGCTGGTGTACGCCGGCAACATGATGGTTGCGGGCATCGAGCCGGTGGAAGCGTGCAAGGCCGCGCTGGTCAATCCGGTGACGGACGACCCGGAACTGGCCGAGGCACTGATGGAAATCATCAAGGCGCATTTTGCTGCTTGATTTGAGCTGATGACACAACTGGAAATTCTTGCCGCTATCCAGCAGGAGCTGGTTGATCTGGAGCAGATCAGCTTCGTGGCACACCGCGATACCAGGGAAGCGCTGGACGCCATCCAGAGTCAGGGCGATGAAATCGCACTGGAATGGGTGCGTGCCTGCAAAGCCTTGTTTCAGCACGATCGTGATGCCGGAAAGGCTTTCATTCGCGGCAGTCGTGCGGCGCTGGAGGCAGGCCACACGGTGCTGCCATGGACGCATCAGGCGCTGTGCTTTCTACAGTGGCGCGGTTCCTGGAAAGCGCTGGATGGATTCATGGAGCAGTTGCCCGACGCCTACCGTATTCTGGGCAGTACAGGCGAAGCACGCTGGGCAGAACTGGGTATTGCCTGGTGCGGGCGTCATCTGGAATCGGGTGCGACTTATTTCCGTTGCCCGGTTGCCGAACTGGCTGCGACGCACGGCATCGCCGGTGTGGAAGAACTGGTGTTGCCGGCAGAGAACCTGTTCAGCCAGCGTCGTCTGGCACTTGCCACCTATCTTCCCGGCGCAATCCGGGTGCGCAATCTGCTCGGTGTGGAAGCGGTACAGCCTTGGGCCAAGCGCGGTGCGGACATTCTGCAGGCGGGGCGGCTGCGCGGCGAAGCATTCTTCAAGCTGGAATCGGAAGAAAGCATGGCCATGCTGCTGGAGAATCTGCCCGGTTTTCGTACGCCCGAGCACCAACGCTTATTACAACTGATTCTGTATGCCTGGTTTGGCGAGAATTTCGATCTGCTGGACGGCAACTGGTCGCCGGACAAGGGCCGCGCCTTTGTCGAAACCGACGGCGCGGCGCTGTATTTGCCCATTGCCTTGCCCAGCCGTGAGGAAGCCATCCTGGCGCTGTTGCATGCCGCCGGACATCTGACGTTCCACTCCTTCGAGCGGCGTTATATCGAGGCGTTGTTCCACGAAGTCGGGCGCGAACACCCGCCCCTGGACGCCGACAAGCGCATCACCTGGCGGCCCTTGTTCGCCGCCTTTGGCGAGGACATGACCCGCTTTCAGCTGATTTTCGACCTGTGTGAAGACTTGCGCGTGGATACGCGCATCGGTGTGAGCGTGCCGAATTATCTAGCGCGATTGCTGGCAGCCGCGGAGGCAGCAACGCTGCCTGCTGGCGCTGCCGCTGCGTATTTTGAACTGGCCAGGCAAACGCTGCGCTGGATTGCGTCAGATGCGCCGCAACAGGTTGAAATGGAATCATGGCGACCCCTTCTGAATGAATCGGCCACGATAGTTGACGCGTTCCGCATTGCCAATCTGCTCTATGCGGATACCAATTTGCCGCCGATGACGCTGGCCGAGCGCGAACATGCTTACCTGCCGGGCCGCTCACCCAATGCCGCACGTCCGGTTTATCCGCGCCGCGAGCTGGATCACGCCGAATTCGGCACCGGTACCGAAGATCAGGATGACGCGGTCAAGAATACCGAGATCAAGCCCAACCCGGAAAAACGGGAAATCCCCAAGCAGGCTGCCGGCGAAGACCCGGATTTTGATATTCCACCCGAGGAGACGACTGGCTCGGGCGGTCGCGTCGGCGTCGGCATCCCGCAACCTGCTCACGTGACCGGTCATGCCCGTGGCGCGGAATACAGCGAGAAGGGCAAACCCTACGCCGAATGGGATTACCGCGACGGACGCTACAAGCGCAACTGGGCATGGGTGCAGGAAAAAGAGTTGACCGAGCTGGATGCCAACGAGGCGACCAGGTTGCTCACGCAATATGCACCGGCACTGAAGCGCCTGAAGCGCGCTATTCAAACGCAGAAGCCGGCGCGCATGGCACCGCTGCGGCGCCAGTTCGACGGCGATGAACTGGATCTGGAAGCTGCCATTGGCTATATCGCCGAAAAGCGCGCCGGCATGTCGCCCAAGGCGAATATCTACCGGCAGAGAGTGATGCAGCACCGCGATACAGCGGTCACCCTGCTGGCTGATATCTCCACCTCGATTATGCAGTCCAGCGAAGGCGGCGGACGCGTGGTGGATCACATCCGTGCCGGCATGCTGCTGTTCGCCGAGAGCATGGAAGAGGTGGGCGATCCGTATAGTCTGGCCGGGTTTGCCTCGAAGTATCGCGACAATGTCAGTTATTACAGCATCAAGGGTTTCGATCAGCGCCTGACCCCGCATGCGCGCGCCGTGCTGGGTGGCTTGTCCGGACGGCTTGCCACGCGCATGGGCGCAGCCATCCGCCACGCAGTGAAAGGTTTCGACCGGGCGCCATCCCAGCGTCGTTTGCTGTTGATCCTGTCGGATGGACGGCCGGCAGACTACGATGACGGCGGTGACGAGCGTTACCTGCATGAGGATACGCGCATGGCGGTGAAAGAGGCGGTGGATGCGGGCGTACATCCGTTCTGCATTACCCTGGATGCTGCCGGCAGCCAGTACCTGCCACAAATTTTCGGGCCCGGGCATTACGTGGTGTTGGATCACATCAACGACCTACCCAAAAAATTGCCGGAAATTTACCTGCGGTTGCGCAAATGAATCCCCTGCCTACCCGTAAAGCCAGCTTCATCGGCGCTGCCAAATACCGGCGCAAGACCTACGGCAGCAATCACCCGCTGGCGATCCCGCGCGTTTCGCTGACCTATGATCTGATCAATAGCTATGGTGCGCTCACCAGCGCGGAATTCGTGCAAGCGCGCAAAGCGGCGGATTTCGAACTGGAGTGGTTCCACACGCCCGAATATGTTTCCGCTTTCAAACGCGCCGAGGCGCTGGGCCGGGTCAGCAATCCGGTGCGCAAGCAGCACAATCTGGGTACGCTGGAAAATCCTTATTTCGAGCAGTTTTTCACCATCCCGGCCACTGCTACCGGGGCTTCCATACAGGCGGCGGAGGAGGTCATCCGCGGCCGCATCGGTTTCAATCCGGCGGGCGGCATGCATCATGCGCGTCCGGATCGGGCACTGGGATTCTGCTATTTCAACGATCCGGTGCTGGGCATTCTGCGGCTGCGCCGCGAGGGCTGGCGCGTACTCTATGTGGATATCGACGCCCACCATGGCGATGGGGTGGAAGCGGCATTCCTCGACGACCCGGAAGTGTTTACCTTGTCCCTGCACATGGATACCGGCTACGCCTACCCCTTCAGCGGCGGGCAACTGGCCGGCGCGGGCACGTTAGAATCCGGCTATACCAGCCTGAACGTACCGCTACCTCACAGTACGCATGATGCAGAATACCGCTTGTTATTTGATGCTGTTTGGCAACCTTTGCTGGACCAATTCAAGCCTGACGCGATCGTGTTGCAGGCGGGCACCGACATGATCTTCGCTGATCCGCTGGGCAAGCTAGGGCTTTCCACACAATGTTTCCTGGAGACTGCCCGGACTATTCTGGAAACCGCCCCCTGCCACGCCGACGGTACCCCGCGCTTGCTGGTGACGGGCGGCGGCGGGTATCATCCGCTGGTGCTGGCGCGCGCCTGGACCGGGCTGTGGGCGCTGCTGTCCGGACGCGATCTGGCAGAAGCCATACCCGCTGCCGGAGTGCAGGCACTGCGTGCGGTGGGGTGGGATATGGACGAAGACGAGGACTACTTCGAGCAGCTTTTCGTCTCCCGCCTGGACCGGCTCGAAAGCCGCCCGGTGCGCCCTGAAATTCATGCTTTGATCGAACAAATTCAGCAACATCCTTATCTGAAAAACATATGACCACACCCCTCATACCCGGCCATTGCACCATGATGGCCAGCAAGCAATATGTCGCCAGTTTCGGCAAGGATTGCGCCGAAGGCCATTACAGCGATTTTCTCAATGTCCACCTGCGCTTGTCTTCCATCGGTATCGGTACCTTTCCGGGTGCACCGACCGACGAGGTGGACGCGCACTACGCCGAAATCATTGCGCGGGCGCTGAGCAACGGCATCAACGTGGTGGATACGGGAACGCATTATCGTTATGCGCGTTCCCCGGCGGCGGTGGGTGCGGGCGTCATAAAGGCGCTGGAGGCAGGGGTCAAGCGCGAGCAGATGTTTCTGGTATCCAAGGGGGGATTTTTGAGTTTTCGCGACGGTCCTCCCACCGATCTGCAAGCATGGTTCCAGAGTGAGGTCGTGGCAAAGGGATTGGGACGTACGGAAGACCTGACCCTTGCACATTGCATTAGTCCGGAATACATTGGTTTCCAGCTGGAACTGTCACGTCAGTTGATGGGTGTGGAAACCCTCGACGCTTTCCTGATCGACCAGCCTGAAGTTCATATTCCTGTCATCGGCAAGGATCAGCTTAACCGCAAGCTGGAAAAAGTATTCATGGTGCTGGAGCAGGCGGTCAAGGACAAAAAGCTGCGTTATTACGGTATTTCAACATTCAATGGTTTCCGTGCTGAAACCGATAATCCGCTGTTCCAGTCCATTACCTCCATGCAAGGCCACGCTGAAAAAGCGGCGCGTGCGATCTGGAAGGATGACCGGGCCAAGCACCAGTTCAAGGTGGTGCAAATGCCGTTCAATCAAGTCATGCAGGAAGGCTTTACTCGTTTCAGTCAGACTACTGGTCAGGGCAATGTGGGTTCAACCATCCAGGCAGCGCATCAGCTAGGCGTTTACCTGATGGCAAGTCACACGCTGTTCAAGGGGCATCTTGCCAGTCAGGCCATGGACGCAGTCACCCAGGCGATGCCCATGCTGCAGAATGACGCGCAACGCGCCATCCAGTTCAACCGATCCACGCCGGGAGTAGGGACTACGCTGGTAGGCATCAGCACGCCGGCGCATCTGGAAGATGTGCTGGCAGTGACTAAACTGGTACCGCTGGATAAAACGGCGTATCTGAAAATGTATGAGCGCACGGAATAGCTGCAATTTTTCGAGGGTGTAAATAATTTTGTGTAAACGGTCATTAGGCAGGAGACTGCCGCCTCCAAAGGAAAACCATGACCCAACGCAAAGTAGTACAGCCCGATCTGATTGATCTTTTACTCGCTGATTACCAGAAACCCGAAGACCTGATTGGTGAGAATGGCATCTTAAAGCAGCTCACCAAGGCCATAGTGGAACGCGCCCTGCA
>NZ_JBTSEG010000043.1:0-17153 GCF_054605375.1 Sulfuriferula sp.
GCTTCGAAATTCCAGCCTTGGTGAAAGCTGAACCCGGCTGCAACATCGAGTTTTCCAACAGAATCGCCGAGAAGCAGACTTCACCTGGGTCCGAGCCAGGCGCATAACACGTGTTTTGATTGGTGCCGGGGGGGGACTCGAACTGTGCCACGCGAGCCTTATTTGACGCAGCATTCCGCAACCATGTGCACCGCGCTACCGTCAAAACTACCGCCACCGCACGCTGGTGTACCCTGGGATCAAAGCAAAAAAATAGATATGAAGGACAGCCCCGGGGTTACTTCCAGCACTCCACCACCAGCGTCCACCTGCGAGCATCCTCGGCCAGATCGGCGGTGTCTTTCTCCCAAGCGAAGAAGCCGGCGCCATCTCGGTAGCCTGCCTTGTGCTTGTCGAGAAACGCCTTGAGCGTCTGCCCACTGATCGCAAAATTCACGTTCTGGCCTATTTCACCTGTCGCTCTGGCCATCTTGCTGTCGGAGAGCTTCATGTTCACCACCCCAACCACTTCACCCTTTTTGTTCAGCACGGGGCTGCCGCTCGAGCCTGGCTGGATCGGCGCGGTAATCTGAAGCTGGTTGGTGTTGTTGCCCAGCCCCGTTAGAGCGCTGACCACACCTGGGGTCAGGTTGCCGCCAGACGACAGCACGGTATTGAGCGGGAAGCCGAACACGACAATGTCCTCCCCCTGGCGCAGGGCTTCCGGCTTTGCCGCGATGGTCGCTGTGGCTTTCACCTTGCCGGGTATCTGGATCAATGCGAGGTCATTGATCTTGTCCTCGGTCGTCAGCTTCGCCACCCCCTCGCGTCCCTCGATCCTCAATTCAGTGCAGCCCTGGACCACATGCTGATTGGTGATGGCCTGACCAGCCTTGCCGACCACGAACAGCGTGCCAGTACCTGTCTTCTGCAGTTTTCCCGTCGACTTGATGCCGCCACCAGCAATTGCTGATTCACGGGCGATGATCTTCCCCGTCTTCCAGGATGACGAAATCCGTTGCGCTTCAGAAACCTCTGCGGGCAAGAGAACTTCCTCTACCTGTACGCGCCATTTTTTTGCGTCCTCCGCCAAATATTCATTGCCCTGCGGATTTGCCGCCGCCAGATTGAACCAGGCATAGGCAAGAACCATATCCAAATTCACGCCATTTCCGGATCCGTATAGCCTGGCCAAATTCGATTGGCCGACCTGTTCCCCTTGCATGGCTGACTTGAGGAACCACTCCGCAGCCTTGGCCGCATCTTTTGGAACTCCAAGACCAGTTGAGTAAGAAACGCCTACGCTATTCTGTGCCTCGGCATCCCCATGTTCAGCAGATTTTCTCCACCACACATATGCCTGGACATCATCTTTAGGCACGCCTTCACCATTGGCATATAGATGGCCCAACTGGTTTTGCGCACCGGCATGCTCTTGCTCCGCGGAAACCAGGAAATATTGAAATGAGGCTTGCTTGTCCTGCTCGACCCCTTTTCCTAGCCGGTAGAGCAAAGCCAGTTCATATGCGGCCTCGGCATGCTTCTGCTTGGCCGCCTTCTCAAACCACTCCGCAGCCTTGGCGGCATCACGCGGTCGCTGTTTCGGTGAGCCCAGGACCTCATCGATTTCAGAAGGTAGCCACAGCATTCCCAACCGATATTGAGCCTCCGCGTTTCCCTGCATCGCGGCCTTTCCGTACCAGTCGGCCGCTTTGTCGAGATCGATCAGTGGGTCTTTCCGCTTTGAAGCAATCGCGCCTTCCGGCAACTTCACGGCCCAGACCATGCCCACCTCATAAGCCCGCCCCATTTCAAGCTGTGCGATCGGGTCTCCCGCTTCCGCCTTCTGGCGAAACGTGGCCAGCTTCTTCTCAAAAGCCGCTTTGTGGTCGGCAGCCGTAAGGACGGCGCGCTCCTTCTCTGAAGGCGGCTTTGAATCGCAGCCAGCCAGGAATAGGCCGGACACAACAACCGGCAAGGCCACTATCCTGGCCAGGCCCAAAATCTGGCTCTGTCGCATTTCTACACTCCCCCCTGATCATTTTTATCTTTCGCTTCAACGACTATTTACCACAGCTTGCCAGTTGCCCGGGAAAACCTGGCGGACCGTGTTCAGACCACGAGCGGACACAAGGCGTTGGCGTCCGGATGGCGGCTTAGCCTTAAGGCATCAACATTGGAGGTCAGCCATGGCAAGGAAACGTCGTAGAGGAAGCATCGCCGACGCGCTCAATGCGTTCGCATCGACCTACAAACTCACCAGCGGGGTGATGCAGGACCGCGAGATGGCTAAGGTTGCCGACGCCAAACCTGAAGAGGTGGCCAAGGTCAGGGACGCAACCGATGGCGAGATCGCCAGTGCGAAGGCCGAGACTGATGCCATTGCTGCACAGGATGCCCAGACCTTCGGTGAATCTGCCGGCGACTACGGCATGGGTTCGAAGGTGCAGGACGGAACGAGTTTCCGGTATCTGGGGAACGACTATGACACCGCGCCCACGGCCGGGCAGCAGAGCGCGGCGCGTCTGGCTGCCCAGGCCGGCGTGCTGGAAAGATACGGGGACATCAGCGGCGCCGTGAAACTACGCGCAGCCGGTGTTCAGGCCGATGAAACCGAGCGGAGCCGGGAATACCAAGACGACATGCGTTCGGTATTTGCCGGCGGCATTCAAGGGGCGATCGCGAAATCAGGGCAGCCGGCTGCGCGCTCCGCTGCGGGTGGTATTCAAGGGGCGGTAGCCATACCAGGAAAACCCGCGCAGCCAGCTGCGTCTGCGCTTTCCGCTACCCAGCCTACGATTCCAGGCACTCCGCCTACGACATCCGGCTCTCAGCCCTCGCAACCCGGTGCGGCCTCAACACAGAGCACCCAGCAAGCCGATGAGGATGTCGGGCTGGATCGCTATCTGCAGAAAGTGGCGCCGCAAGCAATCCAGACCATGCTGAAACACGGCAGGCCTGAGGACGCGCAGAAGTTTCAGCAGTTCGTCGATTCCGAGCGGGGGCGCACCTATGCGAAGCGCTGGCTTGGCGGTGTCCGCATGCTGTCTATCGGTGACAACCATGGCGCAATCAAGGCGTTCGAGCGGATGTACAACGACCAGACCTATGGTGACGACCGAACAGTGAAGCTGGTGCCGAGTGAAGACGGCAGCCAGTATGCCGTCGAGCAGTACGACCAGGACGGCAATCTGCTGGTCAGTGTGACCAAGAGCACCGCCGACCTGGCGAAGGAGGCAGCCTTGGCGCTGGAGCCGAGTACAGCGGTCAAATTCTTAGCTGAACAGGAAGGCAAGCGCGCAGCAGAGGCTGCGGCTTTGGAGAAGCAGACCCTGATCGAAGATCGCAAGGACGGTAGAGAAACCGTGAAGGATGCGGCGCGTGACCAACGCGATGCGGAGCGCGAAGATCGTCGCGATGCACGTCAGGGCCGCCAACTTGCATCCATGGAGCGCCGCCTGTCGGGTGATCGAATCACGCCGGCACAGGATGCCAACAACAAGGAAATTGACGCGGCGCGCCGGCGCCTCACCGGCATGTCGGCCGATGATGTGCGCCGCAAGACCCAACCATACACCGCGACTGGTCGCGAAAACCCGGACTATGACCCGCAGCTGGCTGCCACCGCACGACTGGCGAATCAACGCAAGGTTGGGGATGACCAGACATTCGATGAGTTCAGCGCCCCGAAGCCCAAGCCAGCCACGCCCCAGACCTTTGATCGCCAGGAGGTGGCGAAGCGCTTCCGCTACGACAAGAGCATGAACGCCTACAAGCTGGGCAAGGACACGCCCAACGGGGTCGAGGTGCTGGACAAGTCCGGCAAGCTGCTCGGCCACTACCGCTGAGTTTGGAGGGAACGCATGCCATTCACCCCGCTGCAAACCACTGAAAAGCGCCGCCGCGAAGATGAGCCGGGCGGTTTCATCCCCTTGGACGATGCGCCTGAGGCAACGCCGGAGAATCCTGCCGTAAAGACCCTGCGCGCAATTGGACAGGTCTACCCGGTAGCCGAGACCGCGGCGAATTTCGCCACCCAGGCCGTGGCCTTGCCGGTCGCTGGCTTGGCTGGACTTGGCGCGCTGGCGACCAATGCGCTGGGGCTGACCGATGCCGATCCGGCCAGCGTGGTGCATGCCGTGGGGAACACACTGACCTATCAGCCGAAATCGGACTTGGGCCAACACCTGACCGAAGCGGCCATGTACCCGTTCACCAAGCTGCAAGAAGCTGGGGAGGCTGCAGGTGACAAAGTTTTCGATGCGACCGGCAGTCCTGCCGCTGCGACTGCGACCCGCACGGTCATCGAGGGTGTCTTGCCAATGGCCATTGTGCCCGCCGCGAAAGGGGCACGGAAGGCCGTATCCCAGGCCGTCGAGCGCAGGGCATTCTCGCCCAGTGAAGCACAGCGCGCCACGCCCGAAGATGCGATCGGCAGCCATATCGATGATGCAATGTCCAAAGATGTCCACATCCGGAGCGAGTATGCCAAGACAACCGAGCCAACTCAGGCGGGAGCGCAGCGCCTGGCGGACGATGCACAGGCGATGTCAGGAGCCGAACCACAAGGATTTCAAGCGCTACGGAGCGAAGGGGATCAAGGTCTGCACGGCGTGGCAGGAGAGCTTCGAGCAGTTCCTGAAGGACATGGGGCGGGCGCCGACGCAACGGCACTGGCTGGGCAGGAGGGACGTGCTGGGGAATTACGAGCCGGGGAATTGCCTCTGGACGACCCAGCCGCCACAGGAGAGGCGCCGCACCTTCTGCAGACGAGTGACGCTGCACGGCCAGACATTGACGGCGGCAGAAGTGGCTCGATTGCCGGGACAGCCGAGCAGGAACACGGTACTGCGCCGGCAGACGCACGGCCTTCTCATGGAGAACCCGCCAGCCGCGAAGTTGTACCGCAGCTCGATGTGGCTGACATTCAACAACGAGACCCTGCCATTGCCGGAATGGGCGCGTCGGATCCGGCTTCCGGCCTCGGTACTATGGGCCAGGCTCAAGCGCGGGTGGCCACTGGATCAGGCCATGACGCCGCGGTTGTTCCGAACCAGAAAAGTGCCCGCTATGCCCTGATCGAAGCCGACACGCTGAAACCTTCGCATGACGCCAACCTGCGCCCGACGCCCGACTATCCGGAAGGCTTGGCGCGGCCTGACTGGACGCGGGAAAATGCGGAACAGCGCGTGCAAGACATCGTGCGCGAGATCGATCCGGCCCGCCTAACGGATTCAGCCGATGACGCAACCGGCGCGCCCATCGTAACCGGGAGCGGTCTTGTCGAGGCAGGCAACGCGCGGGCGATTGCGCTCCAGCGTGTCTACCAGGCAAACGGGGCAAAGGCAGAGGGATACCGGCAATATCTGCGCGAAAACGCCGGCCGCTTTGGCTTGCAGCCCCAGCAGATCGACGCGATGAGAAGGCCTGTGCTGGTGCGCGTGCCAGACCAACCGGATAGCGCAACCCTGTCCGCTAGAACCGAACCCGATACGCTCAACTCCTGGGCACCGGGGGCAAACTATGTGCCGCTGGTTGATGATGCGGTACCGCCTGCCAGCATGGCCAAGACCGTCGCCGACCTACCCGCCCCCATCCGGCGCGAGAACATCATCGCCGATTTCGCCAAGGGGATCGGGACCAGCATTTATGAGGGGCGAGTGAAAGGCCAGAAGCGCCTTGGCTTCTTCCGCCCCCGAAATGAGGAGGTCCGCATCAAGCGGGCCAATGACGTCGAAGTTGCTGCGCATGAGGTCGCTCACCTGATCGATAGTCGCGTGCCAGACATCGCCAACGCCTGGCGCACCGACAAGGCCCTGCGCGAGGAACTGAAGTCGGTCAGCTACGACCAGAAGAACGTGAAAGAGGGCTTCGCCGAGGGCGTGCGACTGTTCCTGACCCAGCCCGATGCCCTGGAAGCGAAGGCGCCGAAGGTCTATGCCTGGCTCGAGTCCTTCACCAACACCCACGAATACGGGCCTGCCCTGCGCAAGGCTCAAGCTGACATGACGGCGTGGTTTGGCCAGGATGCGCTGAACCGCGCGCGCTCCAAGATCGGCACCGAGAAACCACTATCCCAGCATCTCGATGGCCTTTTCGACCGCATGCGCCAGGCGACAGTTGACGATCTGCACGGCATCTACAAGATGGAACGCGACCTTACCGGGAAGATCAGCCCGGCCGGCCCCTATGAATCAGCGCGGCTTTCGCGTGCTGCCGCATCGATTTCCGATGGGGCTGTGCGCTACGGCCACCCGGTGAAGCAGTCGAACGGTTCCTTCACATTCAAGGGCAAGGGCCTGGAAGAAATCCTGAAGCCCGTATCCGAGTCCCTTGACGATGCCATGCTGTACTTCGTCGGGCGGTCCTCCCGTGAGTTGTTGGCACAGGGACGTGAGCATTTGTTCACCCAGGCTGAAATCGACGCCATGCTCAAGCTGGCCACGCCGGAACGGAAAAAGGCCTTTGATGAATATCAGGCCTGGAATCGCGGCGTTCTCGATTTTGCGGAGGCTCAAGGCGTCATTAATTCACAGGCCCGGGCGACGTGGCAACGAACGCAGTACCTGCCGTTTCACCGTGTCGGCCAGTCTGACGGGTTCAAAGGGTCGAAACCTGGCGATTGGAGCGGCGTTAAGGCGCTCACAGGCGGAACCGAGAACATCAAGGACGTGCTGGCCAACATGGTGCAAAACGCCGCGCAGTTGGTCGACAAGGCCGTGAAAAATGAGGCACGCGTGAAGATCGCCGACCTGGCTGACAAGGCCAAGGGAGGCCGGTTCATGGTCAAGATCGACCCCGAGGCACGGCCGGTGAAGATCGATAAGCAGCAAGTGATCGATGCTGCCTTGAAGGCCATGGGCATCAACCGCGCAGAATGGCACGCACAAGGACAGAAGCTCCCGAAGATTGCCGAGAAGGTCATCAAGGAACTGGAAAACAGCCCTGATATGCTGGATTTCATGGTGGGCAACCAGCCGCCGGCCGGCATGAACGTTGTGGCCGTGCTGCGCAACGGAAAACCAGAGTGGTACGAGGTGGGAGACCCCCTGCTCTACCGTGCGCTGTCCAGCATCGACCGCACCAACCAGCATTGGCTCATCAAATGGCTTGGCCTCCCGAAGCGAGTTGGTCAGGCTTCCATCACGCTCACGCCGGATTTCTGGATCGCCAACCTTGCGCGCGACACCATCATGGGCAGCGTCATGAGCCGCTCCGGATTCAGGCCGGTGATCGATTCCCTGCAGGGGATGCGTCTGCGGATGGTCAATGACCCGGTCTACAAGGAGTACATCGCCAACGGCGGCGGCCTGTCCTCGATCTACCTGGACGAAACCAAGCTGCGCGCGAAGATGGAGAAGTTCTACAACCGTCAGGGCATCGATTACCGCACCGTCCTGGACACCCCCGACAAGCTGCTGGGCTTTGTCGAGACCCTGGGGGATGCCTTCGAGATGAGCACCCGCTTGGGTGAATTCAAGAAGGCCTTGGAGGCTGGCGAGAATCCCCGTCATGCGGCCTACCAAGGGCGCGAGGTGTCGACCGATTTTGCAATGCGGGGCGACTCCCAGGCCCTGGGCATGATGTACGACACGGTCATGTTCCTCAAGCCTGCCGTTCTGTCCTGGGATCGTCTGGCGCGCGGTCTTGCCCATGATCCGAACCGCGGCGCCATTGCCATCAAGGCTGGCGCCTTGGCCATGTCATCGGCCGCCCTGTATCTGCTGAATCGTGACGACCCACGCTATCAGGATTTGCCGGACTGGGATCGAGACGCAAACTGGCACTTCTTTGTTGGAGACCAGCATTTCCGCTACCCGAAGATCTGGGAGGTGGGCGCCCTCTCATCCGCGGCAGAGCGCACGGTGGAGCGCACTTTGGATGAGAACCCGGAGAATCTTGGCAAGGACTTCGCGCGCATCCTGGGCGCCACCTTCAACCTGAATCTGATGCCGCAGATCATGGCCCCTATCTACGAGCAGGCGACCAATCGCAACGGATTTACCGGCGCGCCGATCGAAACCCCGGGCATGGAAAACATGCAGCCATTCTTGCGCGCCAAGCCGGGCACCAGCGAGACCATGAAGGCCATTGGCATGTCCACCGCTGACATGCCTGAAAGCCTACAGGTCAACCCGGCCCGCACCGAGGCCCTGCTGCGTGGGTATTTCAACACCTGGGCCATGTACGGCCTGATGTTGTCCGACCAGGCGTTTTTCCATGATCAGCTGCCCGAGAAGCGGACGGATGAATTGCCTGTGGTTCGCCGCTTCTATGCCGAGGAACCGGCCAGGCATACCAAGTACGAAGAACAGTTCTACGACCTGCTGGAGGAATCCAAGCGACTGCGAGGCACGATGCGTGAGCTTGATCGCATTGGCCGCCAGGACATTGCCGACCGCAAGGAGCAGGACGAACTGGGCCAGGAGGCCAAACCACTCGAGCGCGCCGCGAAGAATCTGCAGGAGATCAACGCCGAAATGCGACTGGTCCGGCGAGACTCAAGCCTGGGTCCGGAAGACAAACGCGCGCGCCTGGACGAACTGACCATCGAGCGCAATGCGCTGATCAAGGCCACTGTGCAGGATGCGGAGGGATCGATGAAGGCGCGAGAGCAAACCCCATGAACCAAGGAGAGACCGTGATGAAACCAACCAAGCCAACCAAGCAGAAGCCGGCCAAAGTGCCCGGAAACAAAGCCCTGGAACGTGCGGTGAAGCAGGTCATAAAAGCGATGAAACCGGCCAAGAAAGCAGCCTGATGCCTGGTAAGGGTGAATTGCTGGAGAAGTACCAGCGCTACTTCAGGGAGCCTGACCACGGAAATGTCAGGGTGGAGGAAATTGCTGGCCTGACCTGTGGCGCCAGGAGCAAGCGTACCGGCAAGCCATGCCAGAAAAAGGACATCTTCATAAACGGCCGTTGCCGATTCCATGGCGGGCTTTCCACTGGTCCGCGCACCGAATCAGGGAAGCAGGCCTCCAGACAGAACGGCAAGAAGGGTGGTCGACCACGCAAGGATGCACTGCGCGCGATCAGGCAGGAGCCGGGCCCCATGGTGAGCCCAAGGCTACGGCAAGGGTCTGGCGGAGATAACTGCCCACATACAGCGTCCAGACAAGGCGGAAGGCTGTTGAAACATGTCCTGGTTGCGGCCGAAAATTCGCTGGCCGAGTCGCGCGCCAGCGGCATTGCCAGGCGCAGGCTCTCCGGCAACTGCGGGGCGGAAGGCAAACCAGATCAGATTGAGACCGGTCTACTTGGGAAACCTGACCCCATGAAAGCCTCAAAGAACCTTACTTTTGTTGACCACAGAAGTCCACAGCCAGAAAGCGGCCAAGCACTTCGATGCTGCGCCGACTGTGCCAATCTGTCAGCAGCTCACACCTGCATGGTTGGAGAAGTTGGTAACTGGCGATTATGGGCGCGTCACCACTGTGGGGCATTTGCCAGGAGCCAGTGGTTTCAGTAGATCCCCGGCGCACGGCCCGGGGGGGGGCTTATTCGCTGGTATCCAAGGATGCGGTATCCAGCAAAGTATCCATGGTTACACGCGAAGTTGCATCGAAAGACCGTGTAACAAGATGTTGTAACAAGTCCTGTGACAAGAATGACGCCTGTTACAGAGAAAGAAGGCGCTGGTTACCAAGGACGCGGTTACCAGAACAGTTACCAAGAAATGATCTGGTAACAGAAAACGAACAGGTCGAGGCCAACGCCGAGCTGCAGGCCAAGGACATCACGCGCCACCGTGGTCTGGTGTCCAAGCTGTTCGCGGCGGCATTACTTAATCGCCGCCCAATTGGGCTCGAAATCCTTCTCTGTCGCGGCCTTGGTTTTGCCAGCCCCGAGAACCTGTTCGGCGTGCGCTCGAAGAACCACGATGCTACCGTCCGGCCGCACGCGGTGCTCGATACCCATATGCCGCAGCACACGCGCCTGAGCATCGCGCCGTGTGCGGCCTGTCAGTTGCTGTAGTTCTTCGGACGTCAGGATCATGGCTGCTGTTTGAACAGCATGCGCGCGAACGCCTCAGCCCCCGATAGCGGCGGCTTGCCTACGCTGGTGACGCGGATCGTTGCTGGGCGTTTGCCAGGTGCTTTGCGTGGCGCTTGTTTTTTGGGCTTGGTCTCAGTGGTCATGCTCAACCTCCTACGAATACAGGTGTTCGGGTCAGGGGCGGCCGGATGCTGTAACAACTGCTGTAACACCCTTCCGCCCCGCTTTTGCATGAGCCCGTCAGGCGACGGTTTTATGGGCCTTCGCATTCGCAACTGCAACGGCTGCCATACAACCAGCGCCCACGCGCGCGGCCAGCTCGTTCATGCGATCGCGGGTACCATGCAGCACAAGCGAAGCAGCCACAAGCTCTTCATCCTCGCTGCGCTCATGATCGGCGATCAGGCATTCTGCGGCGCGCAAATTGGCGGCGAGAACATTGAGCGTGTCCTGGATTTCGTCGTTGAAAGAAGCGAGTTCGGTAGAATTGGTGATAGCCATGATTGATCTCCTATTTAGATCGATTGCGGTTAGGGCTGGCCCAGTGTTGGCGCACCAAGTCAGCCCGCTTTCCCGGTGAACCGCACCGGGGACGGTGGTTAAGTGCTGGCAGCCTCCCGGATGGCATCGACCGCCCACTGATTCAGGCTTTTGCCATGTGCAGCCGCTGCGACAGTCGCAGCCTCATGCGTCTCAGGATCCAGGCGCAGAATGAACTTTCCAGAGAAGTGTTTGCGCGGCTCGACGCCATCATCAGCGCAGGCTTCCAGGAATGCCTTGAGCGATTTCTCTCCTTCGCGCAGTAATCCTTTCACTTCCTTGGCGTAGAAGTAGTCCCCGCCGGTCAGGCTTGGGAATTCCCCCCGAAACATCTTGATTTCGGGATCGTAGGCGATCACGGCTCGGTATCCGTTGATGGTCATCACGTTGATCATGAATCATATGGTATCAAAAAACAGTATCATGTAAAGCCGTCCCTGCAAATTTTTTGGCACGGCGGAACTGGCGCGCGAAGCTATCCCGCTTGATGTCTATCATCCGATCACCGTCAACGTAGGTCAGAAGGTCGGCTGCGGAGTCATGATCGGCGATCACAGGATCCATGCCGGCCAAGCTCGCCAACAGGTCGAAGTAATCGGCTGCCGTTGCGTCTGGCTGTCTTGCCTGGTACTCAACCATCATGCGAGTAAGGATCGAACGTGCCACCCCGGGCCTGCGCGCCCTGGAGTTTCGCCAGGCGCCAACAACCTCGAACCCGGCCCGCAGGAACAGGCTGGCAAGCCCATGCGCTTTCGCGTGCAACACAGCCATGGCGCAAATGGCCGTCCATGGATCACGTCGGTCGCCACGTCGATGCAGGCAGCCCAGCAAATCCTCAACCGCGGCACCATCCAATTCCGCGCCCCGCTCGATCATCTGCGCCAGGCGTGCGCGGCCAGCCTCGATCTCTGCCGGCGTGCAGGCGGCCAGCCGCCACCTCGCTGCGGCAAGGATCTCGGCATCGCCGATCAGACGGCGCTCAGTTGATGCTGGCACCCGTTCTCTCACGACTTGCCAGTACATCATTCCCCACCACTCTGTTCAGATGGGGCGCCATGTCTGCCCGCATCGACTTGATCTTGGCATCCAACGCCATAATCGCAATCGTTAGCCCGGCGCAGTTGTCATTGCCATAGAAATTGGTGAGGGCCAGAAGCTGGTCTGCATCGTTTTGCAAAATACTGAGGCAGGCGTCAAGCATCTGGGCAACGCACGTCGCGTCGGCGGCGGCGAGCTCTTCGTGGCTCAGGACGGGGTTATTCATCTTTGCACATCCAGCCAGTCACCGCTCATGGGTGGAATCCTCACCTCAACCTGGAACCCAAGTTGCCAAAGGCGGTACGCTGCGGCATAGGCTGCCTTCTGGCCGGTAAAGCTCTCGTCGTTGTCGGCAAAGATGCTGACGCGCCTCACACCCGCGGGTGGAATGAAGGTTTCGATGCCATGGGCGCTGATGCACGACCAGACCGGAACAGAAAACAGCGCAGAGGCCGCCAGAGCGGTTTCGATTCCCTCCGCTATGCCCAGCCATTCCCCCGCATCGAAAAGTCGAATGGCAGCACCGGAAACTGATTTTCCTGGCATGAGCTTCTTGGGTGATGGAACCGGCGCCTTACCGCCGTCCTTCAGGAAAGTACGATGGATGGTCACGGCCTTCCCATCCTGGCCCGTGACCAGGGCAAGCATGGCCGGGAACTTGCCAAGGAATCGATCGCCGTCCATGTAGACGAGACCGGGATGCAATTTCAGCGATTTCGGCGGCGTCTCGATTGCCAGCCCCCTCCCTGCCAGGTAGACCATGGCATCGTCGCCTCGCACCAACGGAGACGCCTCCTCAGACCACGTCCGCTTGAGCTTCGCCATCTTCTGGACGTCATCCGCTGCCGGTGTGGCCTGAACAGGTTGGACGACGCCTGCCGCCTGCTCAATCTCGCGGGCGGCCTCTTTGAAGCTGCAGCCCTTCAGACCCATCACCAAGGCGACACCATCACCGGCGCCGCAGTGTGTGCAGAACCACGTGCCCCGGCCCTCCTTGTCGTCGAAGCGGAAGCGGTCACGCCCGCCGCACATCGGGCAGGCGCCGTGTTTACCTGACAGCGCCTTGTCGGTCAGGCCAAAGCTCGCCAGAATGCCGCGCCACTTGCCGACTGAAATTTCGCGCACCTTAGGCTGCATCGCGCACCTCCCGGCCTTTGGCGAAACGGATCTGGCGCGACTTCACCCACCTGGTCAGCTCCGGAGTCGGGGGCCGGGGGATGAAATAAAGGTCGCGTGGCCACACCCCAAAGTAGGCGCGATACTGGTTGGAAACCCATCCGGCCTTGTACCCGTGTTGGTCTGCAATAAATGCCAGTCCAGAGTAAACGGCCTGTTTCTCGGCATGGGTGGCCCTGCCTTTCGTCCGCGTAAACTCGACCAGATCACCGGCCTGGGTAGTGACATCGTTCTGGCGTTCGGGCGCAAACCCGCATGCCGGACAGGCGTGCACCTTGGGTGGCTTCACGTAGGCGCAGGACGGGCACTTCTTCGGCTCGGCCGGCTTCGGCTTGCCAGCTTTGCCGTGTTTCGGCTTGCCATCGCAGAGCTCAAGCGGCAAGTCGTCTGTCGGGTATCCGAGTTGCAACGCTGATCCGGAGTGGTCAAGGATGATGCCCTTGGACTTGCCCGGGTACGGCCGCAGGATGCGCCCGGCCATCTGCACCCAGCGAATCAAGCTGCGCGTGGGCCGCGCCAGGATCATGACCTCACAGGCCGGAAAATCCCACCCTTCAGTCAGGATGCCGACGTTGCTGATGACCTTGGTCTCGCCGGACTCGACCCGCTGCAGAATCGCTGCACGCTCATCTTCCTCGGTGTAGGCGTCGACATGCTCAGCCTTCACCCCTGCCGCGTTGAATGCATCAGCGATATGCTTGCTGTGGGCAATGTTGGTGGCGAAGCAAACCGTAGGCTTGTCGTTCGCCAGCTTCTGCCAGTGGATGACGATGTCGCCCACCAGGGATGGCTTGTCCACGGCGCCGGCCAGGTCGCTCTCGGAATAGTCCATCTCACCGAAGGCATTACGCGTCAACCGCACACCTGAAAGGTCCGGTTCAGCGGGCGCAAAGATCGCGCAATCCACGAGATACCCAAGGCCGATCAGTTCCCGGATGGTGGCCGCCTTCACAATGCCCTGGAACAGGGGCTCACCACCGAGCTCAGGGTAAGACTGCCCCAGCCCTCGACTGAACGGCGTGGCGGTAAGGCCAATGACCGGCAGGGCATTGTTCTGGAACAACACGCGCCGATAGTCCTGGCTGCCAGCAACCGCATGCGCCTCGTCGATCACGATCACATCCACATCCGGCAGGCGCCGACGGGAAACGGTCTGGATTGAGCAGACAATCACGGGCTGATCCAGCCCGCGCGTATTTTCACCCTGAAGGATTCCGTGTGCGATGCCGGCCTGCGACAGGCGCTTGGATGTTTGCCCGACCAAGCCGATGCGGTTGGCGATGAACGCCACTCGCTTGCCGCGACGTAGCGCTCCCCGGATTAATTCGATGCCGATAATGGTCTTTCCTGCCCCCGTGGGGGCGTAGACGATCTGGCGCAGCTTGCCGGAGGCCAGATTGACGCGGGCCTCCTGGATGGCGGCGGTCTGATATGGCCTCAGCTCCATGTCACCCCCTCGTCACCCTGCCCAGCCAGGTTTTCAGCGCTGCCCCCCTTAGTACTATTTGAGGCCCGTAGAAACTTCTCTCTGGCTAGGGTGCCGACGTCATGGCTAGGGTTTACTGCTCTCTGTTTACTGCTTACTGATTCGGGGATGTCTTTCGGGAAGGCTTCGCGGAAGGCTTTGCGGAAGCCTTCGCTCAAGCCTTCCGCATAGTCTCTCAATCCAGCAATGGCGCGGGCTTTAAGCTCGCACTCGGGGATGTACTCGACCTGTTTTGACCAGTTGCGCAGCACGTTGGGTGACTCTGCCGACTGGTACCTGAGGAAGTTCGGCAGCCATATGCAGCATGCCCCCCGATCATCCTTCGCCAAACCTTGCGACAAGACTTCATCGAAGGCTTCCGCGAAGGCTTCGATGTCCATCTTGAGTTCCGCAGCAAGGCCCTGAGGGGTCGCACGCATCGCGCCCAAGGCCGTCATCTGTGGGTGGGTGATAAGGAACAGGAAGATCAGCTTGCCGCTGTTGGACAAAGCGATAAATTTCGCGTCGTTCCAGATCCGAACATCGATCTTGCGGTAGTGGGCCATGGTTATGCCTCCCACCACATACTGGCCAGGCGCACGTCAGCAGAGAATTTCCAGGCAGCCGCGCCTAGCCTCTTATGATGGCTTCCTGCGTTGCGTTTCCTCTGCGCCCCGGTCGGCCTGCCAGCCTTACCCGGGGCGTTTCCATTGGCGGCTCTCATCACGCCGCCCTTTTGTCGGCAGCGCGCAGGTCGCCAAGCGTCCAACGAGTGCAGTTCGGGCCGATCTTGTGAGGTGCAGGAATCACTCCGCCGCGCACCCACCTCCAAACCGTGTTGATACTGACACCCTTCCAGCCAGCCACTTCGCGCGCGCTCAATTTCGCCGAATCAGGCAGCGTGTCGAGGTTTTCCGGGATGTAACGCTTTGCCATCACTTGATCTCCTAAAAGCACCTGGGTGGCGCTGATTTGGGCGACTTTATGAGGCTAGGCACGGACCTGTACGGCTAAGCTTCGGAAATTATTGGTTGATACAAGACTGGAGAAATTCGCCCGTATCCCATCACTCACGCGGGTTTCAAGGCACACGGCCGCTCCGGAGAACGCGGGTTTTATTGGGCATGGGCTTTCGGTCGGCCAGGCACAAAAAAGCCGACATTGCGTCGGCCAGATTCTGAATGGTTGGTTACTCTGTACTGTGTAGCCTCAATTTGGGCTCTATCCTTGTTTCCGTCTTCAGCCCGAGTTGATGGCGCGTCAAGGCCTCGCGCGTGAGCATGATCTTGTTCACCCGGTTGCGTGTCACGTTCAACCCCCACTCGCGCAGGACACGCTCCTGGGTGGCCGGCTGCGGCGATCCAGTGAGGGCCGTAAGCTCTTCGTCTGTCAGAAATAGGCTCAGATCAGATTGCATCGATGTGGTCAGGCGGCGGTTTTCCCATGCAGCGGGATGACGTCAGCCCCCGCTTTCAGCTTGTCCAGGTAGTCCGCCCATACCTGCATCATCTTGCGGCGTTCGCCCAGGTGCGCGGTGCGGTTGTAGGCGCGGCCGTTCGGATCCTTCACGGCGTGCGCCAGCTGGTGCTCAATGAAGTCGGGGCGAAAGCCGAGTTCTTCGTCGAGCAGGGTGCGGGCCACGGCGCGCCAGCCATGGGCGGTCATTTCGTCCTTGGTGAAGCCCAGCCGGCGCAGGGCGCCGTTGACGGTGTTCTCGCTCATCGGTCGCGAGCCGCCGCGTTCCGATGGGAAGACGTAGCGGCCACGGCCGGTGAGCTTCTGCAGCTCGAGCAGGATCACCACGGCCTGCGTGGACAGCGGGACGATATGATCAGCGCCCATCTTCATCTTGCGGCCGGCAATGCTCCACGTCGCGCCGTCGAGGTCGATCTCTTCCCATTCGGCATGCCTCAGTTCGCCAGGGCGCACGAAGGTCAACGCGGAGAGTTTCAGGGCGCACAGGGTGACGAAGCCGCCGGTGAACCCATCGATGGCACGCATGAGACCGCCCACGGCCTGCGGGCTGGTGATGGCGGCATGGTGGCGGGTTTCCCGCTGGGTGATAACCAAGCCGAGGTCGATGCTGGCCGAAACGTCACGCTCGACCATGCCGTGGCTGTCCGCATAGCGCAGGGTGCGGCCGATGTAGTTGAACACCCGCCGCGCGATGTCGAGCGCGCCGCGGCGTTCGATGCGCCGGATCACGTCGAGCACGTCGGCTGCCGCGATCTCCGAAACCGGCCGCGCCCCGATCCACGGGAAAACGTCCTGTTCCAGCCGGGTCATGGTCTTGTCGCGCGTGGTCTGCGCCTTGTCGGCGTAGGCCTTGCCAAACCATGAGCGCGCTACGGCCTCGAAGCTGTTGGCTGCGCATTCGGCACGGCGGGCCTTGGTGGCTTTCTTGAGCGCGGCCGGGTCGATGCCATCGGCCAACAGCTTGCGGGCGTCGTCGAGCTTTTCACGGGCGCGCGCCAAAGTGACGTCGGGATAGATACCCAAGGCCAGTGTCTTGCGCTTGCCACCGAAGCGATAATCCACCCTCCAATACTTGCCGGCAGCATTCACCAGAAGATACAAGCCCTTGCCGTCTGCCATCTTGAAAGGCTTGTCGGACAGCTTGGCTTTCTTGATTCCGGTATCGGTCAGCATGGAAACACCCCCATAAAGTGACGGTAGGCGATCCGGTCTGGCACAACCTACCGCCATAGCTACCGCCAAAAAGTCGGTATTTCCATGTTATGCGATGTTATGCAGTGAAACAATAGACAGCCCATGAGGCCAGTATTTACCTTGGGTTTAGGCGCTGCATGTTATTGGGTGATACGCCTACTTGGTGCCCGGGGGGGGACTCGAACCCCCACAGTGTTACCACCGGCGGATTTTGAATCCGCTGCGTCTACCGATTCCGCCACCCGGGCAAAGGGACCGGACGCGAACGCGCCCGGCGACAGAAGCCG
>NZ_JBTSEG010000044.1:0-16675 GCF_054605375.1 Sulfuriferula sp.
GCCATCAGCGGGCATTGAGGTTCCCGAACTGGTCGCTCCATAGCTGACTTTGACAAGCGCTCGCCTTGGTACCTGAGCCACCTTGGGATGACAGCGCTCAGGCGCAGACAGATGGCGCAGGCCGCGCGGTGGGGGGCAGAAGTACGTGTCATAAAGCGTTGGCAGCTATGGAACTCATAGCGAGTGATGCAAGGCGGCACAGGCCTTGCGTACGGCGTCTGCGAGAACGCCCTGCAAGGGGTGCGGAGCTGCGATGTCCGGAAGAAGCATATTCACCTGGTAACCGATGGCAACGGTAAGCGGCCGCACTACTAGGTCCGGTCCGCTGAGTTCCAGTGCGGTGAGCGGGTTTACGATGGCAACGCCCAGGCCCTGACGCACCATGGCGCAGACGGCCACTGCGCTCGTGGTTTCAAGCAGGGTTGCGCGATGTACTTTAGCGTCCTCGAACATCGCATCAATGGCGGTTCGATACGGGTCGCCAACCGCGAGACTGATGAAGCGCTCGCCTGTAAAGTCGCGCGGTTGCAGTCGCGCCTTGCGGCACAGGCTGTGATCACGTGGCAAAACGGCCACTTCATTGACCTTCAGCAAGGGCTGCAAGGCAACTCCAGCAGGTGCCTCTTGGGTTTCACTAAGTCCCAGGTCAAAACGCTGTTCACTCATGGCTTGCTCCAGCCAGGGCGACTCTATGGGATGCACGCTGACTCCTAGTTCAGGATGTGCACGTGAGAGATATACCAGTGCGCGGGGTACCAAGGCATGAGCCAATGCCGGCAAACACGCAATGCGCAAGCGACCTGTCACTTGCGTGCGCAATTCGCTGGCGCGCGCTGCGATCTGTTCCAAGCCTATAAACGAGCGTTCTACTTCCTGCATCAGCGCAAGTGCCCGCACGGTAGGGCGTAATCGGCCCCGCACCCGGTCAAAAAGGTTAAACCCCATCAACTGCTCCAGACGCCCCAGCTCGCGACTCAAAGTGGGCTGGCTTGACGCGCACGCGTCAGCTGCACGCCCCAGGTTGCCGTGCAGCATGATGGCGCGAAACATCGTCAGCTGGCGATGGGTTAGATTCATATCAATATTGAATAGCTATACAACAAGAGTAGCATTGATTGAATTGATTATGAAGGGGATCATCCACCCATGAACCCTTTTACTCCCGCTACCCTCACTTCTTTGGCCCAGCAGTTCGGTACCCCGCTGTGGATCTATGATGCCGCCACCATAACGCGCCAGATTGCCGCTCTGCAGTTGTTTGACGTAGTGCGTTTCGCTCAGAAAGCCAACTCCAATACACACATCCTTCGCCTCATGAAGCACCAGGGCGCAGTGGTGGACTCGATGTCCTTGGGTGAAATCGAACGCGCGTTGGCTGGTGGTTTTACGCCGGGCTTGCACAACGGGCACGCAGACATCGTGTTCACGGCTGATCTGCTGGACCGCGCTTCGCTTGCGCGCGTGGTGGAACTCAATATTCCCGTGAACTGCGGCTCCATGGACATGCTGGACCAATTGGGTGCGGTCCATACGGGGCACCCGGTGTGGCTACGCATCAACCCAGGTTTCGGGCATGGCCATTCCAACAAAACAAATACCGGTGGCGAGCATAGCAAGCATGGCATCTGGCATGGCGATCTAGTTCGCGCCTGCGAAAAGATCAAGTCCAACGGCCTGGCCTTGCAGGGCCTGCACATGCACATCGGTTCAGGCGTGGACTACGCGCACTTGCAGGAAGTGTGCGGTGCCATGCTGAAGCTGGTAGAGGTAGTGAATGCGCAGGGTTTGGACCTGCACGCCATCTCCGCGGGCGGCGGTCTGTCCGTTCCCTACCAGGCAGGTGAACCCACCATTGATACGGCGCACTATTTTTCATTGTGGGATGCCGCGCGCCATACAGTGGAACAACTGCTGGGGCACCCGGTGAAACTGGAAATAGAACCGGGCCGCTATTTAACGGCCGAGTCCGGCGTGCTGGTCAGCGAGGTACGCGCCACGAAGCAACAGGGCGCCAACCATTTTGTGATGGTGGACGCCGGCTTCAGTGATCTGGCTCGCCCGGCCCTATACGGCGCCTACCACGGTATGGAGTTGATCCACTCTGATGGCACAGCGGCTAATGGCCTGCAGTTTGACACGGTGGTTGCCGGACCTCTGTGCGAGTCGGGAGATGTGTTTACGCAGGGAGACGGTGGCGTGATGTTGCACCGGTCCTTGCCGCAGGCGCAGGTGGGAGATCTGCTGGTGTTGCACGACACCGGTGCGTATGGCGCCTCCATGTCATCGAACTACAACACGCGCCCGCTGATTGCCGAAGTGTTGATGGAAAATGGTGAGCCCCGGCTTATTCGACGAAGGCAGACGGTGGCTGAGCTGCTCGCGCTGGAAGCGGTGTAAGGCAGCACACAATAACCTTAGCAACGCAAATCTGAGGCGGCGGTAGAACGTCTTGACTGATGGCGACATGGTTCTGGCGCCACCAGTGCAAACCACACACAACCTGCTCTACTCCTTGCACACGCTGCGCTAGTCCCGGTGCGGCGCAGGTAGATAAGAAAACCCTCACGTTGGCGCCGTGGATTTCATCCACCGGTCCGGCTCCAGCCCGAACGGGCATACGCAATTCAAATGTGAGTCGATGGATTTACGGACAACCGCAGGACTTCCAGCTACCTGCCGTTCGCGACCGTCTCCTTACGCTGCGTTGCTGGCGCTCTGGTCAACTCGACGAAGGGCGGCTTAGGGTCGAAAGCGCCACTTCAACATTGTCGAAAGCCGACACTGCCGAGTGTCGTGTATCAGGATGTGGTGACCGTCAGCAAAGGCCGAGGATCCGCCCGTCATGGTGATTGCGGCGAATGGCCGGAACCGGCCAAAGCTGCCGGAGGTTCTGCGACCGAGGAGCGTCGACAATAGAACGCAAAGCTGTCAGCGCAAATTCACAGAATTCTGGACACACGCTCAACCTACCAACTGAGCCGTCTTCGGGTCATAGACCACTTCGGTAATCGACCCATCCCGTATACGCTGAACCGCTTCATCAATCACATGGAGCGGCACCAGGAACCATTCCCTTGGCTTGACCGGATGTCCGAAGCGGTCTTCGATGGTCAAGTCAAGCTGTGCTGCACCGAATAAGCGGTGAAAGATGTTTTCCAGCCTGGTGCGATTCAGGTTGTGCAGCTTGTAGGTGGCAACGATTTCCACATCAGCCAAGAGATAGGTCGCGTCCTTTTCTGCGCCTGCGATGCGGGTCTCCACCTTGCCGCCGGTTACGCCGATCTTGTGGATAAGCTCGCGGTGCTCGGCAACGAAGGGGTGGCTGGATAGGCTGCGCAGCACGTAGATGGTTCCTGTTTCAATATCGTCTGATTCTGGCGCATCGCCAAACAGCGGCCCCATGTCCGGGTCGGTCAGGCGGCGGCCGGTGTCGTCCTTGTAGAGCGCCCGTTGTAGAGAGCGGCGCAACAAGTTGCTTTCCGTGCCGTTGGCGTAGATGACGCGCAGACGCGCATCGCTTTCGCCGTTCGGAGCTTTGATGGTTTCGCCGGTCTCGGCCACGTAGGCGAGTTGCCCGCCAACGATGAAGTAGTTCCCGCTGGCAATGCTGGTATCGCGTCCAAAGCGTCGCGTTATGCGAACGCCCGCCTTCAACTCCCGCTCCACTTGCTCAAACAGCGGTTGAAACTTGTCAAAATCCGCACACGGCGTGCGGTCGGCAATTTCCTCTGCCGCACGCTTTTCAACGCTAGAACGTACATAGCGCAGCACAGTGATGTCGTTCTGGTCAGCGGGTTTATCACCAATACCCAGCTCGGCCAGCAAGGCATCTTCGTCCAGGCCTTCCACATCGACATGAACAGCTGCCACACCAGACAGCAGACCTGGGCCATCCAACTCAGCCAGCAGGGTTTGCGCTCCCGGCAACTTGCGTAGCTGATCCAGGCGCACGGCATACAGGCGCTCGAAGATGTCACGGCCCTCGCCATGCTGCGGGGCGCGACCATGCGCTTGATGAAATCGCAGGATGTCCTCAAAGCCCGCGATGATGCGTTCCTCGCGCGGGGTTCGGCTGGACGTCTTGAGTGGAGCAACCTCTACGCCCAGCGCATCCAGCAGCTCGTCATCGTCCATCTCAGCCATTGCCTGACTCTCCTTGCGCCTGTGTCGCCTTCGCTTGTGCGCGGTAGCGCGCCAGCGCAGCCACGCCTTCAGCCATGCGTTTTTCCCATGCATCGACGGAGTTGATGTCCGGCAAGCGGCCACGCTCGTTCTTGAACTGCAAAGCGCGTTTTGCCAGCTCGCGGGCTTCGTCTTCTGGGATGCTCACCTTCTTGGCGGCAATGCTGGCCTGCACCTGGCGCAGCGATTTCTCATCCATCGCTTTCGCCAGCACCGCATAGGCGGCATCGAAGGGGTTGATGCGGTCGATCAGGTCAATGTCCAGGTCGCGCACATTGACGAATTTGCGCACCCCATCCAGCAAGGCCGTATTGCCTTGCATCGCGTCGTCGCCTGTACCACCGCCATTCGCATCGGCCTGCGCCAAGGCCAGTTTGGCCTGCTGGGTGATATTCATGGCCGCGATGGCGTGTTGTCGGATGGCTTCCTGGTCAACATCACTCAAGTCCGGATAACGCTCGCGCACGATCTTGCCCATGCGCAACTGCGTCAGCTCCTCGGGCAGCGTATTTTCCTTGTCGAACAGACCGCGCTCCAGCGCAATCTTGTCTTGCAGAAAACTGGTCACGACTTCGTTCAAGTCCTCCTTGCAGATGCGCGTGGCCTCCGGGCTTTGCGGCGTTGCCAGCCCGTTGATCTCGACGTGAATCTGGCCGGTGTCCGTGTTCACCCCGATGTTGTGGCCGCCTTCCTTGTAGCCTCCCTCACCGTATTCGAAGCCGCCCAATGGGCCGTTGTCTTTGGGGGTGAACTCATAGCGCGGAGCCAGCACCTGTTCCATCAGCAGACTGGCGGAAATGGCTTTCAGCATGTCGTTCACCGCTTCGGCCACGGCGGCCTGTTCGGCTGCGGGTTCGGCGATCAGGTTGGTGAAGCGCGCCCGTTCCTTGCCCTCGGCATCACGGGTAGCGCGGCCAATGATCTGCACGATTTCGGTCAGGCTGCTGCGGTAACCAATGGTCAGTGCATGTTCGCACCAAATCCAGTCAAAGCCTTCCTTCGCCATGCCCAGCGCAATGATGATATCCACGTGGTCACGGTTATTCTTCTGCGCTGGGTCTTTCAAGGCAGTAAGCACTTTGGAACGCTTGGCCGGGTCGCTGTCATCCACCAGGTCAGCCACCTTTAGCGTACGGCCCCCACGGTCCTGTATCAGATGGAAGCCGGTGACCGGGTCAACGCCTTTCCATTCGCCCAAGCCGTGCATGATTTCGTTCACCTCGCGCTCCTTGTCTTTGAGGCTTTCACGGGCATTCACATTTGGAATATGGACGATGGTTTTCAACGCCGGGTCCAACACCTTGGTGACGGCATCAACGTAAGGGCCTGTGTAGAAGAAGTAACCGATATCCAGCGATTTGAGCCATTGGTAGCCGTTGAGCTGCTCGTAGTAAGTGTAAGTGATCGTCTCGAATCTGGCTTCATCCACCGGCCCCAACACGGCCTCGCTGTCGCCTCGAAAGTAGGAGCCAGTCATGGCCACCAGATGCACCTTGTCGCGGGCGATGAACGCGCCCAACTGACTGCCCAGCTTGTTGTCCGGGTTGCTGGAGACGTGGTGGAACTCGTCGATGGCGATCAAGCGGTTGTCGAACGCCTGGACACCCAGCTCTTCCACTGCAAAGCGGAAGGTTGCATGCGTGCAGACCAGTGCCTTGTCGGTACTTTCCAGAAACTTGCGCACCGCGTCCACCTTGGACTTGGCTACGCGTGGCTCGTCCACACCAGGGGCATTGCACAGGTTCCACTGCGGGGCCACCTGCCAATCCCAATAGAAGCCGTGCTGGCTTAAAGGTTCGTCTGCGAAGCTGCTGCCAATCGACCGCTCCGGCACCACGATGATGGCCTGCTGCAAGCCCTGGTTGTTGAGCTTGTCCAGCGCGATGAACATCAGCGCACGGGATTTTCCCGATGCCGGTGGCGATTTGATCAGCAGGTATTGCTCGCCGCGCTTGGCATAGGCGAGCTCCTGCATGGCGCGCATCCCCAGCGCGTTGGCCTTGCTGGATGCGCCCGTGCGTGCGGTAGTGATGGACACCGATGGCACGGTGTAGGCGTTGGTCGGGTTGGTCGTTGTGTTCATGGCATTTGTTCGAGAGTAAAGGGTAGGGGGCGTGGCTCATAGCGGCTCATAGCGGCTCATAGCGGCTCATAGCGAATCAAAACTTTTTTGCTCGCATCTAAAATGCAACGCTTTGTTAAGTAACGGTATTTATTCGTCATCCCGGCGTGTGTAGCGGTTTCCGCTAGGTGAGAATCAAAACCCAATCAAAATTTTTCCAGCGCTCATAGCGGCTCATTCTCGCTCAAGGTGTAGAACGCCCAACGCCGCTCGCCATGCTTCACCAGCCTGCCTTCGGCCTTGAGCCGCTTCAACAATTTAGCAGCCTGATCTCCCGTTAGATGGCACAGCTCGATGACCTCACTGCGCTGGACACGGCCATGATGTTGCACGTGGCTCAACACCATCTGCTCATGCTGCAAGCTGCTGAATCCCGCCTGGCGCGTGTACGCAACCTGTTGGCCTTCGGCTCGATACATCTCTGCCGACAAGGTATAGCTACGGTTACGGGTGTTGCCATGTGCCTGCACCAGCCCCGCCTCCACCAACCACTCCAGTGTGCGGCGGGCTTGGATTGAATCCCTGTGAATATGGCGGGCGAGTTCATCCATGCTGAGACGTTTCTGCTCGCGCAAGACAGCCAGTGCAATCAGGCTGTCTATGGGCAGCGAGGCTCCGTTCTGCCGGTTCTCCTGCTCGACTACCAGTTGCAGGAAAACCTCGTCCGCATCCCCTGTCGCCAGTTGCAAAACCACATTGTTGCTATCGGTGCGGCTGTAGTCTGGCTCGGGGCGACCAAAGCGCAACATGCCACGATAAATCTTGTCCACGCCGCGCCCGGATCGCTCAACAATGCCGATACGCTTCATGGCATCGGCCAGGGCCGGATTGCGCGGGCGCGGCTCGGTGGTCAGCAGATTGAGCAGCGTGACACCTTCGACCAGACCGCCTGGGTTGCTGACGGCCAGCCCCTGGTCATCCAGACGCACATGCACGGCACCCAGTCGGTGATAGTCCCGATGTACCAAAGCGTTGGCCACAGCCTCGCGGAAAGCGCCCATGTCGACCTTGGGAACAGGGACGCGGAACAGGCCGATCTGCACCTCTTTTTCCGGGTTGTAAGGGCGAAAATTGGTTTCCAGCCAGTCCAGCGCCTTCAGCAGCGGAAATCGCCGGAATTCGTTGAATGACACCGTTTCCCGCGCCAGTACCTGAAAAGCCAGCTCGTGCGTGGGCACCCGCTCGCGCAGCGCGCTTTCGCGGCCTATCACCAGCAGCCCGGTCAAGGTGGGAACACGTTCTCCGGTTTGCGTGCGTGTACTGAACCCCAGCGCGCCCTCCAGTGCCTCGTCATCCAGCTCCAGCAGCACTCGGTCGCCGCCATACTGGCGTATGGCCTGGCGCAGGCGTTCCCGCTCTAGCGGGTCGAAGTCGGCCAGTGTCGCCCCGGCAACGGCTTGCGCCGATGCATCCGCCAGCCCGAAGCTGCCTGCCCGGCTGCTGCGATCATGTGGCAGCATCGGCACACACTCCGGCAAGCCATCCTGCTTGAGGCGGCGGCGCAGATACACCCCTGCCGTCGTCGCCACGTCTGATGCGGACTTGGGAACAGCGATGCGCGCCACGCGGATGCCCGCAATGTCGAACGCTTCAACCGTCACCGCCAGGGACGGAGACGTTCTGGCCGCAACCAGGCCCGGCAAACCAGCCAGATTCTGATGGACTTCATGCAAGCCGGAGGGTTTTCCATCATCTTCGACGCCCAGCCAGAGCTCTCCGCCTTCGGTATTGGCCAGACACACGAGTGCCTCAACCAGCTCATCATCGGACAGGCGCTTGCGGTCGCTCTTGAATTCGACGTTTAGCGTTTCAGCCTGTGGCAAAGGCAAGGAAGGGCGCGGCTTTTCCCTACTCATGCTTTCTTCCCCCTTGTCGCTTTCGGTGCGGCTTTGGCTGCCGCCGTCATCTTCGTATAAAGCTCAAACAGTTTTTCCAGCCGCTCGGTATCGTTCTTGAAGCGGCGGCCGATGTAGATGCGCTCCAGCACTTCGTCGTTAAGCGCGTGGGCGTGGCGCAGATTCTCCGGCATGGTGTCCGGGTCGTACAGGTCGGCGATGGTGGCGGGGAAATGCGCTTCGCGGGCAAGCAGGATTGCCTCGGCGCAGGCGGTCAGATCAGCCTTGTTCTGTTCGGTGAGCAGCGGCACGGGGAAGGTGTTCCAGCCGAGGGTGTTTGAATACGAAAAGTCCATTCTCATACGGACACAAACATTGGCAATCCAAACCAAGTGCATACGGCTGGTAACGATTGAGAGGAGCCATATCTCTGGGTTATAAATAACGGCTGCACGATCGGATGCAACGGTAAAATCATCAGTAAGCCCCGCAGGTAAATATGGCCTGCGCTCAGAAGAAACTCTGGGAACAATTAGTGCAGTTCCTTCTCTATGTGGAGCGAAAACAAAACGATGCGGCGTGTCTGCATTTGCGTTGGCTTGCTGGCCCTTACTTTCTCTACGCAATGCCCTGACTTTCTCAAGTCTCGCGTCAATATCAGGTATCAACCTCGCTTCATTGACAAACTTATCTTCTATCCAAATACAAAAGCGTGGCACGCCATTGATGAACTCGCTTGAGCCAACGTATTGCTTGATAAACTTTCTTGACTGCGGGAATTTGTGAACAAGAGCATCCTTTTCGTCGCGGTCTAGTATTAGATTGCCGCCGTCCGTTGGCTTATTCCCGTAATCCATCCTTGGAAGGCCATTGATTGGCTTGGCGGCTTTTTCAACAATCACGTTCCCCATAGGTATCAAGTAGGGACCGATATTTTCTACAGTTCGCCTTTCTTCCTCTTCGTAGATTACCTTTCGCCCCACCTTCTCGGAGGCAATGCCAACAACAACGACAGTTACGCCAGCATTTTTGTTTGCAAGGTTGCTCCAGTGGAATGGTCTATGAGCGAAGAATATCTCCAACTCCTGCTCGAAAATCAGCGGCCAAAGCATGGCCACTTGTTCGCCTTGGCAAATTGACTTCGTTGCAACAAAGGCGCATCGACAGTTTTCAACAGAGTGTATGTAGTCAGCGGCTTTAATGTACCAAGCAGCAACGTAATCCAAGTCCTTGAAGCTCTTTGCTCGAGCGGAGAATAGCAAGGCCAAGTCCCTTTGTTGCTCTTCGTCGCGCCAACGACTACCCAAATACGGTGGATTGCCACAAATATATGTCTCGCCACCTTCGTTCGCGAAGTCGATTTCCGTTTGATTGAGCGGCGTGCCAAATAGGTCATCGGAGAGAACTTTTACCCCCGTGCCCGTGGAGGGGCAGACGCTCAACCAATCCAGCCGCAACGCATTGCCGCAAACAATCCAGTTCTGTGCATCCAGCGGCAAAAACTCCGCCAGCGCATCCTTCTGTCCGCGATACAGCACGTCGCACTGGAACTCGGCAATGATGAGCGCCAGTCGGGCAATCTCTGACGGGAAGTCGCGCAGTTCGATGCCCCGGAAGTTGGTCAGCGGTATCTCGCTGCCCAAGTGCGGCTCACCCCGGCGGCGGTTGATTTCCGCCTCAATCTCGCGCATCTGCTTGTAGGCGATGACCAGGAAGTTGCCGGAGCCGCAGGCCGGATCGAACACGCGGATGCGCGCCATGCGTTTGCGCAGGTTCAGCAGCTTGATTTTGTTATCGCCCGCCTCATTCAAAGCGGCGCGCAGGTCGTCCAGGAACAAGGGGTTCAATACCTTCAGGATGTTGGGCACGCTGGTGTAGTGCATGCCCAATGCGCCGCGCTCTTCGTCATCGGCGACGGCCTGGATCATGCTGCCGAAGATGTCGGGGTTGATCTGTTTCCAGTTCAGGCCGCCGGTATGCAGCAGGTAGGTGCGCGCCATGCGGGTGAAGCGCGGCACGTCGGTACTGCCGGAGAACAGGCCGCCATTCACATACGGGAAGCCATTGGCCCAGTTCGGTAAACGCGGCTCGGCGTTGGCGCGCTCCGCAACCTTGATGTTCATGGCGCGGAAGATGGCTTGCAGCACCTCATGGGTGTTGCTGCCGTCGCGCTCGCCCATCTGCTCGATGGTGTGGGTGAACAGGCCCTCGCCATTGAAGATGTCTGTGTCTTCGGCAAAAAAGCAGAACACCAGCCGCGCCATGAAGTGGTTCATGTCGGCGCGGCGTTCGTCCCTGGCCCAGTCCGGGTTCTCACTCAGCAGTTCGACGTAGAGCTTGTTCAGCCGCACGGTGGCGCGCACGTCGACGGGGTTGTCCTTGATTTCCTTGATGGTGGAGATGCCGGCCAGCGGCAGAAAGAACCCGAAATGGTTGGGGAAGTCCGGATACGCGCAGGCGATGGTTTCGCCACCGGCCAGCTCTTCGGCCTCAAGAGTCTGCCCGTCGGTGGCGAGAATGAACTTGGCACGGGCTTTGGTGGTAGCCGGGCTGGCGCGCAAAGCCTTGAGGGAAGCACCCACGGTGCCTGCTTCGCACACGGCAATATGGATGTTGTTGCGCTGGAGTACGCCACCAGGCACATCCGAAGCGTTGTTGTTGCCCGTACGCAGGCGCTTGAGTGCCGTGTCCTTATTGCCGAAAGCAGCCAGGAACGCGAACGGAAACTCAGCCGTGTCGAAGGGCTGAAGGGCCAGGTCCGATATGGCTTCTTCGATTTCTACTGCATTCATGGGGCATCTTGCCTTTATTATCTTTTCCCGCCCACGTCCGACTGAGGATCATTAGCTGGCACGGAACTGCGAGGGTCACATTGTAGACGGTTGTCCGTGAGACCATGTAGCGTTCCGCGGTCTAGCTTTACCGGGATGGTCGAGGCAGACATCAGTCTGCTAGATCACCTAATGTTCGACGATGGTGACGAGCCGTCATTCGAGGTTTAGTTTTACCACGGCCAGCAATTAGCGATATTGCTGACATTCCCAGCTAGACAGCCCAACGGCAGCAATTGGCACAGTTCTGACGGCCGCGATGGTCAGTTTCGGACCCAATATAGTCACTCCGTAAGGTCGACTAACGAAAGCACCGTTCACAATTCGTGCAGCCGCTGTTGCAAAAATTCACGGCTATCCGGGGCAGCAATGCCGAGCATAGAGTTCGTATGTACAAGCTGTTTGGACCGCTCATTGGGCCAGTCATGGCAATCATCATCCACGGCTAGCCAGCGCGCAATCCTGTGACGTTGGGCGTGACGGCTAATTTGGTCGTAACGCGAAAGTCCGCGCCACCAGTCCTGATTCATCGCGCTATGCCACGTAGCGCCGATCACCAGTTTCGCAAGCGCCTCCGGCAGCCATGCTCGCGCTCCAGAAAAAGATAAAACCCGCACCCAACTTGTGGATAGAATAATTCGTACGTCAGGATACGGTTCTAAATATTCTGCAAGTAAAGGCGCCCATTCAAACAAGCCAATTCCGTCACATTGCAACACTATCTGGCCGCGAATGCGATAAACCTCTCCGGGGTGCAAAACACCGTCGAAATCCAGGTACAGAATGGGACCATCAATCGGCTTGTGCATATTAGAAATACTCAATTCTGGTGCGATACGTTGCAATTTATAGATGTGTCCAGCAGCCGAATTCGAGGCTTGCGTTTAAAAAAAAGAGGATTTCTTCATTTCACCACTGTTGCCCAGAGGGTATTCTAATTTTTAATTTCAAGCACAAATGGTGTTCCACATACCTTGATGCACTGCTCTTTTTTCCATTCACATTTACCAAGTCCGTAATTTTTTGGTTCTTGTTTTATTTGTCATGCTCAGGATTGCCGCTGGCTATTTGCGCGAGATAAACCGCGCGCATTTCTTTCAAGTCTTCAATTACTTTCGTCCAATACATGTAGCCTATATCCCCATCCTCCATGCTGAGTTTGAATAAAGCTTTCAACAGTCGGAAAAATTCTTCATCGGTCATCATAATTTTCACCTTTTTTAACGCTACGCTGGTTTGCTTAGCGTTGACCATCAAGCCAATCCTGAAAATCCCATGCATAGATACAGCCCATGGGGTTCGATTCTTCTTCGATTACAGGACGAGTGCTGTGCGCCATGCTGCACGTAAATACGGTGCGCGCAGGCTCCGGAATATCCCTCATCCGCACAAAGGAAATACCGGTTTTTGATGTGTGTACTGGCACGGTCCTGCTCAAGGGCTGAGGGCGTTTGGGTAGCCGTTCCTGCAGCATCAATGTGCGGCACACTGCGCGGAGCACCAGATCCCATACGCTGCTTGCCCGACGCGGATAGCGCTTGAGCAGGGCATGGCGCACCCCCACCAGATCGTCGCCGGTCACACACACGTCGTAATCTGCAATTTCGCCGCCAGATACGTTTTCAATCGTGGCCGTCCCTAGCACACGCCTGCGAGTTTCATCACCCCCGGGCACTAACTCAACGGTTACCCTCAGCATCCCTCAGTCCTTGTTGCTAAAAAAAGAGGCAGGCGTTGCGTTCTCAATTATTGCCCGGACGAAAGCCACGACCGGTGCAAAATATCCTTGTGGCGTTTCGCGCATTGCAGACCAAAAAAAGAACTTGATGTGTCTCAGCTGTAAGTTTGTATGCATATCCCCTCGGATTCACGTAGACCAGCGATATCAGCTACCGCCGCAACGGAATTATATGTCATCTCAACCCATAGTCAAAGTTATTAACCATATGTATCAACGCCTTACGCAACTATTGCTATAGTGAATTTCTAGCCAGTTGAGTTGAGGCAGTTTAAAAGACCATGCGGAACGAAGCGAACAATGCTGGTCCACGCGAGCGAAGTGATTGTGGTACGTACAGTGTATTGCCCTTATGTTGTTCTTCTCTCAGGGCTGGCATACCGACACCCATGAGGTCTGTTTGAACTGGTCGTAGGTGTCATCAGTCGTGCGGATACGGCGGATAGTGGAGGAGTGCTATCTTCGAGTAGACAGCAAATGCCTATCCTCGCACTCGCGGGGATAGGCAGGTTCATGGATTTTCGCGCAGTTGAGGATGCACGCAGCCGGAGGATCGGGTCTGTGAGGCACCGCCGATTGCATGGTGAGCTGCGTCCAGCAGCGAATGCTCGGGGGGAGCCGACCCCGTGAGCGAGCGACAGCGAGCTAACGAGCCCAAGCGAGTGCCAGGGGTGGGGGGCGCAGCCCGTCGTCCCCGCCGCTGCGGGGCAAAGGCATTTTTCAGTGAGCGAAGCGAACGATGAACCGCGCGGGGTCCCCGATTGACGCGTAGCGGAAAGTGGGGAAGCGGGTCAGAAAAATGCCTTTGCCCCGGAGGGGAAGGGGCCCGCGAAGCGGGAAGGGGACGACCCTACTGCGACCAGGAAAGACGGCGTCCAGCCGGCTTAGACAGCCCGCCCCCACCAGGGGGGAGCGCAGGGACAGGGATGACGGTCCGGGTACTTGCCACCAATTTAACCGTACACCCCAAAACAGGGGTGGGGGTTGGACTGTGGGTAGCTATATGTGTTTGCAATCTTGCATACCACATGAGTACCCCGCAATGCTATCCAACACGCGACAAACTGCTGCAAACAACGAAACCGCCATCCTCATCTATCTACACCGGTTTGGCTGGCTTAAAACCCGACAAATCGCCGCGCTGGTGTGGCCGGAATCCGCCGAAGGGGGCGGCTACAGCATGGCTCAAAGAACTCTGCGCAGGCTCAAGCTTGCGCACAAAGTGATCCCGAAACTCGCACCGGATGGCGCAACGATTTATGCCATCGGACAAGGGGGTGCCAAATTCTTGCGAGATTTCGCAGGGCTTGAGGATGCGAAAACTACCCGTGACTGCATGCGCTGCCTGACGGCCTACGATCACCGAGCCCTCGCAAACGACATCGCGATCGACTGGATCGCCAAAGGAAAAATCGCCTGGACCGAGCACGAAATTCAGACCGGGCGCGCACCCCTCAAAGTGCTGCGCGGCAAAATCCCCGACGTCCTGCTCGACTGGACAGAAAAAACCATCGCCGCGGACGGCGAAGTGGTACTTGCCTGGGGAGAAATAGAGAACACCTGGAAGTCGAACAAGGAGATGGACCGGATGTTGGAGTTTTTTTGCGCCACACTCGGGGCTGTTGACGGGCAGGGGCTACCCCGCCAATTTCGGGAGCCGATCGACGTCACAACAAGCCTGGGTTATGGGTTGATTGTCATCCACACACAGGCCGAACTGGAGCGAATTATTCGCAAACTTTCGGCAAAGAAAGCTGCAGAACCCTACACCTATGCATGGGAATCCGTAGCAAATGGACTATTCATCCAGGGAAATACGGGGAATATCTTTCCAGTCAGCCGCTGGCTAGACTAAAAAAGTGGAGCATGGCAGGTCAAATGAACACCTTAATCTGCCTTTCAAAACACCCAAAAAAATGGGGCAGGAAAACCTGCCCCAACGAATGATGAATCAGCTAAAAATTATGCTTCGTTTGTAGTTTGTCCTTTTTTGACTTCCATTTTGGTGGATTTGAGTCCCAGTTGCTGAAACATTTCCTGCATTGCTTTCAAACTGATCACGGCTTCTTGGGCTTGCTGTTCTGCCGCAATTTTTTCCACTTGTAGGCTTTCGACCTGGGCCGCGAGTTCATCGACCTGCAGCGCCAGGGCATCTGCGAGAACAGTCAGCTCACGCTGACTTTCCTGTGATGCTACACGGGCACTGTGCAGCGCGAGACGTTCTGATGCAACAACTCCGCTTGCAATCTTGCAGGCTTCTTGCCATAGACCTTTTGTTACATCCATCAGACTTTCCGGGACCGGCCCGGTGACCTCAACAGGAATCAAACCGCGGGTGAGCACCAATCTTATGGCTTCTGAAATAGTCGTGAAACTGCCCTTCCCCGCAACACGGCGAACCGACTGAAGCGTAACTTTTTCGCCCTTGGTGAGCATTGTTTCCACAATTTCAACATATTTTTCCATACACATAATTTGCTCCATGACTATTAGTTGTAGTGACGTATGTAAATGCGATGTAGCGATGTAATCGATGTGTAAATTGGATGTAGCGGGCTTCACCAAGTTACAAATACGAATTTTCGTTACAGTGCGTTTACACATCCGTGTAGCTACTGAAGAAAAAAATTAGCCATTTTCTTGCAAATTATTTTTTGGCGTGGCGTGGCGTGATGAGAACCACTATTTTTGCCATACATCAAATCAGCGCATGGCTACTCAGCGGTACCAACTGTTATTTAACCCATTTTTTCAAGTAATTCGTCGAGGCGTGGATGGTAGTACCGCAATGCCATTTGCAGGGTGCGCCAGCCCATCACCTTGGCAAGTTCCTGTGCGCTGAAAATCCGTGCAAAACGAGAAGCGGCTTCGTGTCGAAGGTCGTGAAAGCGTAAGCCTTCAATGTTTGCCCGTTTGCGGACGATGCTGAATGCACAGCCCAGTCCATTGCTGTCGCAAAAAGCCGCGATAACACGTTTGTCAATTGACCTCGGCAAGTCTTCCAGGATTTTTACCGCGCCTCGTGTAAGGGGGACAGTGCGCGAATCGCCATTTTTAGATTTCTCGAGCCGGATGGCGCGATCCTGCAGGCGTACCTGTGGCCAAGTGATCGATAAAATTTCACTTGCGCGCATGCCGGTTTCGATGGCAAGCCCCACGGCTGCGCCTAACCAGGGTGCCGTTTTTGATGTAGCGCAAGCGATCAGCAGGCGCTCTTCTTCACCCGCCTCCAATCGCCGCTCTCTTGCTTTGCCGGGTGCGGGTTTTTTGATTTTCAGAACAGGATTGTCGAGGCTTTCAAGCCCCCAGTCCTGCAGCGCCACGGTGTACAAATGACTGATGATTGCGAGGTCCAGTCGGATCGTACCCGAGCTGACGAATTCCCTGCGCTCTCGAATGTACGTGGCGATATCCGCCCCTCGGATCTGTGATAACGGGAGCTTGGCAAGCGGATGTTTTTGCCATACGACGATGCGGCGCGCTTCTGTCCTGTGAGAGCGCTTCTGCGAGCTTACTTCATGAGCATAACGGGTCAGAGCTTCGTGCAGGGTGGTTCGATCCGCTTCCTTAGTTGAAACGTAACGACCTGAATCCATCTCGGATTCGATGGCTCGCGCCCACGACTCCGCATCGCGCTTAGTTTCGAAGGTTTTTGTCTGGCAGGGATAGCCTTTGCGGCGAATTGTCGCTTGAAATTGATACGAACCGCGTTTGATGATGGTAGCCATGCGTGTCTCCAATGGTTGGGACACCGTATAGCTACGAGTGCAGCAGAATTGCAGCAAAAATTGATTTTGCGCAAAAAAATGGCTAGACATTTAGTCTAACCATTTGATTTATTTGGCTCCCCGAGTAGGATTCGAACCTACGACCTGCGGATTAACAGTCCGTCGCTCTACCAACTGAGCTATCAGGGAATTAAGAAGCGCGAATGTTAAAGTAAGCAGGGCGTTTGGTCAACAGTGTT
>NZ_JBTSEG010000045.1:0-16597 GCF_054605375.1 Sulfuriferula sp.
GATAATACTCATGACTTTCCCCTCCTGGTGGTGTTGATGAAATCGAGAAATTCCATCATGGCACTTTTGATGCCGTTCGCGGCAACTTCGCCGCAGCCTCGGGACGGGGAAGTCCCTTTCATTCGTTAGGGTTACTTATTTTAATTTTTACGTGGTTCTTAAAAAAGGAGATTTAAAATGGGCGAATGGTCTGAATACATTGAGGATTTTCCAGAAGAAAATCCCGCAAATTTGGTCAATGGTCACTACAATCCTACCGAGGCTGCCCGTCTACGAGCAGTTGATGAAAAGAATAGGCAAGTTGCACAACAATCCCAAGCATTGCAACGAAAAATGTTTGAAATGGCTGCCGAAGCAAAAAGTGCTTCCACTAAAACTACCAAAATCAAGCCTGATGGCAAACCCTAACGAATAAGGTTAGATCGTGCGCAGCCACGATCTGAACCGTTTGTTGGACGAGCCCGGTCCTGAGCGTGATCGAGCCTCGCAGAAAATATCTTTTTGGAAACCACCCCGGATGAGCCTTGACCCAAAGGCCGTGCGTTCGATTGCCCGTTTTATCGGTTCCATTGCGGCAGCCGATGCCTGATTTTGGGGCTGCGGGGCTGATTGAGCGCCGATGCCAGGCAAGCGTGTCCCTCAGCTTTCAGGCACTGCGTTCCTTCACCTGCTGTCGATTGCCGATGCGCTTACATGGTCACTGCGCACCTCGAATCACAATGGGAACCGGCAGCGGTCCTGCGAACACCGATCGAATCCGCGTCCGCACAATCAGCATCACCGCACCGCAGCACGCGCACAGGATCGGCGCGCGCTGCTTGACCCATGCCATCGTCTGACCCGGATCGAACCTGAGCAGAATGTGCAGCAAGGCGATCAGGCGCTTGCAGTTGGGGTGCAGAAAGCCGAAGTTGCGCGCACGTCGAAAACCTTTGGGCAACACATGCTGCAGCACCAGCCAGAGGAACTGCGCACCGGACACGGTCCGCCGTTCCATCCTGCCCATCCTGGCGTTGCGATACCGGAAGCTGACCATGCCGTTGTCGCAGGCGACGATGTCCTGTTCGCGGATGACGCCCCGGTACAGATAGCGCCCCAGATAGATGAGCGCCTTCTCGCCGCTGCCGACGGATTTGCAGTCCACCACCCAGTCTTTCGGGTGTCAAACAGCGTGCAAAACTTTCCAGATTAGGGGTGGAAACAGCGTCCAATAGTTTCCACCCCAGCATGTAATCATCCGGCGTTTTGAGCCGGGGGTATCTGGAGTGTTTTATATGGACATGATTTACGAAATTCGTCGGCGGCATCTGGTACAAAAGCAAACGATCACGGCGATTGCCCGTGACATGGGCGTTTCTCGCCCGACGGTGCGCAAGCATCTCAAAACGGTCGAAGAACCCCAGTACGTGCGTGAGCACCCAGCCTCACCGAGGCTGGATCAATTTGAGGAACAACTCAGGCAATGGCTGACTGACGAAGCCAAACTTCCAAGACCACGCCGCCGCACCGCGCATCGACTATTCGAGGGCTTGCAGGAAATCGGCTACAGCGGCGCCTATGACAGCGTGCAGCGTTTCGTCAAACGCTGGAAATCCAACCATATTGGCCCCAAGCTGACCGAAGCCTTCGTCCCGATGCTGTTTCAACCCGGGGACGCCTGCCAGTTTGACTGGAGTCAGGAGCAGGTGGAGCTGGGCGGCATCATTCAAACGATTAAAGTGGCGCACTTCCGCATGGCCTATAGCCGGCAGATGTTTGTGGTGGCTTACCCGCGAGAAACGCAGGAGATGGTGCTTGATGCACACAATCGCGCTTTTGCCTTCTTCGGCGGCGTGCCTGCCCGTCTGATTTACGACAACCTCAAGACGGTAGTCGATACGGTATACACGGGCAAGGATCGCCAGTTTAACCGGCGTTTTTTAACGCTGGCCAATCATTATCTGTTTGAACCGGTCGCCTGCACGCCCGCCTCCGGCTGGGAGAAGGGTCAGGTTGAGAACCAGGTCGGCAATGTGCGTGAATGGCTGTTCACGCCCCTGGCGCGTTTTGCTTCGTTTGCCGGTTTGAATGACTGGCTCGGTACCCGCTGCAAAGAATTGGCGCAGCGCAGCCATCCTGCGCACAGTTTGCGCACCATTGCCGCCGTCTTTGCTGACGAACAGCCACTGCTGCGGCCTGTTACAGCCTGGTTTGATGGCTATGTTGAACACATGATGCGGGCGTCCTCGACCTGTCTAATCAGGGTGGATCGCAATCGCTATAGTGTGCCCGCCAGCGCCGCCGGTCAGGCGGTTTCTGTTCGTACCACGGCCGATCAGGTTCGCGTTGTGGCGCAGGGTGAAGTCATTGCTGCCCATCCACGCTCGTTCGGCCGAGACCAATTGATTTGCGATCCCTGGCATTACCTGCCGGTGCTGGAGAAGAAACCCGGTGCGCTACGCAATGGCGCACCCTTTGTGGCATGGGACTTGCCCCTCCCCATTCAGAGGGTGCGTGACCGCATCCTGAAACAACCCAAAGGAGACCGCGCCTTTGTTGAGCTGCTGATGCTGGCAGGAGAAGCGGGGCTGGATGCGCTGACGGTCGCCTGCGAATTGGTACTGGAGCACGGCGTTGTCAGTGCAGCGGTGGTGATGAACGAACTGCGCCGTCTCATTGCGCCGCATTTGCCTGCGGCAATGAACAACATCCCTGATGGCATTGCCTTGACGCTTGAGCCGCTTGCCAATTGCCAGCGCTACGATCATCTGCTGGGGGCAAGCAATGTCCATTGACCATGCGACAAGTTTAAAGGCGCTGCAGTTGTATGGCATGGCAACGGCATGGGGTGAGTTGCAGGCAGAAAAGCCCAGACAAACCCATCGCCCTGAAAGCTGGATGGAGCGTCTGATTGCGGCAGAACAAACCGATCGCCAGCTCAAGAGCTTGCGCTATCAGCTCAAGGCCGCTCGCTTCCCGATCCACCGGGATTTGCTCGGCATTGATTGGGCTGAAACACCGTTGTCGCAGGCAGTGGTTGAGCAATTTGCCAGCGCGGCCTTCATGGAAACCGCACACAACCTGATCCTGGTCGGGGGTACGGGAACAGGCAAATCGCATCTGGCCACCGCCATTGGCGTGGCGGCGATCCATCACGGCAAACGAGTACGTTTCTTTAATGCGGTCGATCTGGTCAATCAGTTAGAGCGGGAGAAGAATCTGGGTCGTGTCGGTAATCTGGCCAAGCAACTGTGCCTGGTGGATGCCGTCATTTTAGATGAGCTGGGTTATTTGCCGTTTCCGGCGTCGAGCGGTGCACTGCTGTTCCATCTCATTAGCCAACTTTATGAGAAGACCTCTTTGATCATTACCACGAATCTGTCGTTCGGCGAATGGGTACAGGTGTTCGGCGATGCGAAGATGACAACCGCTTTACTGGATCGCGTTACCCATCATTGCGACATCCTTGAAACAGGCAACGATTCCTACCGCTTCAAGCAGCGTAAAAATCACCCTCAGAATGCTGGAAAAGTGGAAACTATTGGACGCTGATTGGTGGAAAGTATTGGACGCTGTTTGACACCGTGCGGTTATAACGCTCCACATAAGCATTCTGCTGCGGATTGCCAGGCTGAATAAAGTCGATGCGGATGCCGCGCTTTTTTGCCCATGCCAGCGTGACGGCGCTGATGTATTCCGGGCCGTTGTCGCAGCGGATCGCCTTCGGTGCGCCGCGCCACTCGATGACCTGGTCCAGCGATCGGACGACACGCTCTGACGGCAGCGAGAAATCGACGTCGATGCACAGCCCTTCCCGGTTGAAATCGTCGATCACGTTGAAGAGCCGGATGCTGCGGCCATCGGCCAACTGATCGTGCATGAAGTCCATCGACCATACTTCATTGATCTGCGCCGGCACCGCCAGTGCCAGCGGTTTCTCACGCACCAGGCGCTGTCTTGGCTTGATGCGCAGGTTCAGTTCCAACTCCCGGTAGATGCGGTAGACGCGTTTGTGGTTCCAGCCGAACTGCTTCACGTTGCGCAGGTACAGGAAGCACAGGCCGAAGCCCCAGTTGCGCTGGTGCGTGGTCAGCCGGATCAACCAGTCGGCAATCGCTTCATTTTCCGACGATAGTCGGGCGCGATAGCGGTAGCAGGTTTCGCTGATGCCAAACGCTGCACACGCCGTGCGAATGCTGAGCTGCTTGTCCTGTACCGCCCACCAGGCCATCTCGCGACGCGAAGACGGCCTCACCACTTTTTTGACATGGCCTCCTTGAGCACGTCGGCCTGCAGTTGCACCTCGGCATACATCTTCTTTAAACGGCGGTTCTCGTCCTCCAGCTCCTTCAGGCGCGACATCATCGAGACGTCCATGCCGCCAAACCGGGCGCGCCATTTGTAGAACGTTGCCGAGCTCATGCCATGCTCGCGGCACAGGTCAGGGACGAGGCTGCCAGCCTCTGCTTGCTTCAAAATCTGCATGATCTGGCTGTCGGTAAAGCGGGATGTCTTCATGTAAAAATTCCTCAAAAAATCTCATTTAAGAAAATTCTACTTTCAAATGCCTCTTTTTAGTGGGGGGATTACCGTGCTATCCCACAACACCGCCCGCGACAATTGCATTGACCTGCTCTACGCTCCACTGCATCCCGTCGGTAATGTTCTGCGGGATGTTCCGTAAGCAAAGGCCAGCTTGCAACATAAGGGCTACACAAGCTATTCTAAAAACGTGGGTAAGCTGTAAACAGCTTACCCACGAAGATCACCAGTTGATCGAGACGCGCGTGAATTAAATGATTTTTCGACGGGCGCGTGCGACCAGGATTACCAAACCCAGACCGGCCAGCATCAAGGCATAGGTTTCGGGTTCAGGCACAGCAGCGACGGCGAACGTATAGATGCCTCCTGAACTGCCAATAGCGTTACCTGCGATATTCACGTAATAGTTACCGGAACCAAGTATTGCGCTAAAGGAGACGGGATCATAGCTACCGACAGCCTGTGTTGCGCCCGTAATAAAGTTATTGCTGGAATCAAACAGACTGGCGCTAAGACCTTGAATGTTATATACGCTCAGGCTACCCAGATTCAGCACTAGCTGAACGGCAGCCGCCGCTACGGAAGGATTGTTGCCTACTGTCATATTGTAGGTATCCTGAAAGCTGCCAGGAGCCACAATAGACGTATTGTTATATGGCTCCGTAGTCAAAGTGCCTGCATTATAGATTGCTGCCTGGGAAACTGTAGTACCCAGACTCAAGGCCGCTACCGCAGCCAGTTTAAGCATAGTACGCATCATGAAAACTCCTATTCAATGTGGGTTGCACTGGAGTTTCAGTATACAAAGGCTCTATGGTAGAAATATTTCTTATACAGGCCCAGGTTATGAGCTATTCGGACTACGATAACGGCAGTACCAAACCGGGACTCGATAGATAAACCGCACCCATTTTCCAGCGCTCCTGCAGAAAATGTCCGTCAACCACGAAACTCAGTCCGCGCGACGCGCTACGGCAAAAGCGATAACACTCAGGCCGGAAAGCCAGAGGAATCCGGTCTGAGGCTCAGGTACGGGTGACACAATCGATTCTACCCAGGGAGAATAAGCCGACATCAGCATGCCGCCACCGGTAGAACCAAAAACCGGCCCACCACCGCCCATCGTACGAATAAAAGTATTAATGCCCACCAACGTCCACTTACTCTGGCTGTCCTGAACAAAGCTGGGGCTTCCGGAATCGCCGCCCGCCAGCATGCCTTCTATCATGTTGCCCAAAGTGAAATTGCGTGGGATATTGGAACCAAAAACATTGCTGGATGCGCGAGCACCGTCGAAATCGAATTCATAGGCTACCGCCTGCCTGGTCCAACCATCAACATCGCCATACAACATGTCCACACGGTTTTCTGCCACGCGCTTGACTGCAGGATTGGCACCCACAGTGATGCCCACATCGCCTGAGCCACCACTGCCATAGCCTACGAAAGTAATCACGTCTCCACGCGCAAGCGGAACCCCGGAAATCGGATACACCGGCACATCCTCCGGCACATGTCCATTCAACTTGATAATAGCCAAATCGTCATGAGCAATACCGCCGGGAGATACAAGTGCGCCAGTATAACGGGGATTGACATGCACCTCTGCAGTGCCGAATTTCTCGGTCAAGGCACCACCATAGTTCAAATTAAACTGAATTTTCGTGGGATCCACACCATTGACTACATGCGCGGCAGTCAACACGTATTGGTCGCTGATCAGCACTCCGGAATACTTACCACCGTTGATTGAAATCGAACCCACACCAGCAAAGGGCGAGCTTTTACTGTTCGCATCCACATGGGCGGCGGGGGAATCCGGGGCAACGCCACCGATAATTGCATGCGCCTGATCTGTCAGCGCCAATACCAAAAAAACCAATCCCAATAGTTGCAGCGTTTTCTTATTCATTTTTACGGAAATCGATCAGATGACACTCCTGCCCGTAGGAAGTATCTGTCAAATACTGCCCGGGAAAACCTTCTTGAAAACAAAGAGCACAGTCAACCCATGCTCTTTGATCTTGCGATGGCCACATCGATTATTGCTGATTACGGCGACGCAAACCGAGGTAGCCCAGTAAACCCACGCCCAGCAACATCATGCTCCATGTAGAAGCCTCGGGAACGGGACTCACATTAAATGTAATACCCGCATATTTTTTTTCCGTGAAAGCCAACTGTGGGCCAGTATCGGCCTGGGTATACGCTAACAGAATGTTTTCCAGCGTGACGCGGGCACTCCCGGCGTTATTCCAGGCAGCGCTATTCAGATCTGCATTCGCGCTGGCAGTCCAGTTGTGGTTAATACCATCTTTGAAGGCAAGCGGAGCGGTCGGCGCGATTGAACTGACAATTTCCATCGACGGATTTGCATTGTTGCGCACCCGCATTTGACCCAGCGCATTCACGAAGCTGTTTTGCCCCATCATCAAATAATCACCGCCCTCGTTCAAATCAACTGAAGTTAAACGTAAATTCGCAGAAGGCTTGAGCAAAAAATCAAAGTTACTGGTCTGGCTGGTGAGGCTGATGCCAGCACCATTGGTGGAAATGGCCTTGAAACTGGTTGGGGTGAAAAACAGCGTATTGCCGGACAGGGTCGGTGTGCCAAACAACCCAACCAGCGCATCGTCATAAGTGACGGAAAATGACGCTCCATCAAGCGTTACCGGGGCCGCCTGGACGTATCCCGCCGCACTCGTCAAAGCGATAGCAAGCAATAGTTTATTTGCAGTGAACATGATCGGTACTCCCAAGAATTCATCATCAAAGTTTGATTGGCTTGAATTCAGGCCAATCCCTAAACAACGGTCGAACTGGAATACCGAATTTTTCAAACATACCAATTGAAATTTCTCGGATAACCCAGGATAAGGCGGGTGTCTCTGTACGCGCGGAAAACAATTACCCCATTTTAGCGTGCAGTACTGTGCGCTGTTCTGATTATACCGAGCCAATATTTCACTCAGCTTACCCGCTCAGTACCCTTACATAGGTCACTCGGTCTATGAATCCTTATCCGAAGCAATTGTATTTCCATGGTGCTTGGATAACGGCCAAGTTGATGGTGGTCGCGCGTTAGGTGTCCAGTCACCTATGAAGCAATACCTAGGCCAGATCTGGCTTTATGCGTACAGATCCAGAGGTTTACTCGGCAATGAGACGAGATTATTGGAATGACGGTTCGCCTTACACACGCGGAATAAGTGCAGAGGATGGTAGCTGGAACCCGGGCCGATCAGCAGTGTCTTGCCGTTTCGGCAATATAGATGAATTTGCTACGTAGGGAATTGTGCAGGATGCTCCGGAATACCCGGAGCTGTTGACTCACAACATTCGATTTCGGGAGCGCATCACGCCGTTTCTTCACTGGATCGTTTGAAGCCATCAATGCCATTAAGCGCGCAGATGCAGGCCAAGGATGGTTTCGCTATTGCAACCTTATGCCGTTTACAATAGCTGTCGCCGCGGCCAGAGAATGTGACTCAACAATAATATCGCCATGAGCCCAATACCCCACTGCGGCAAGGTCGGGATATCTGCGCTGTCGGCAGCAATGTTAATTACCACAGTGGCGCTGTTATTGGCAGTGGCTGAATCGGGCAGATCCGAAGTCACGCTCACAGACAAGTTTGCGGTCCCTGAGGCACCCCACATTACGGTGATATTGAGTACTACAGTTGCGGTAGCTTGCAAGGTACCAACCGGGCAGGTGACCACAGTTCCGCTTACCGCGCATCCTGCCGTCCCTTCCACAAAACTTGCGTCTGGTGGCAAAGTGGCGGAGACGCTGACATTCGTCGCCGCCTGGGGCCCCGAATTGGATACACTGATTGAGTAAGCAGCCGTGGAATACGCCACGCCGTTGGTAGGCCCCGCGACACTGGCTGACAAATTCGCCTGTGCTGCGGTATTGAGCGCCCAATTTAACGCTATATTTCCACTTGCCCCATTGGCCCCATCCACGGCGATTTCGTATTCCACCCCGGACTGCGCCTCGAACAACAGGCTGCTCACACCATTCGCGGTGCCATCGTTGTCATTGGCTGCGATGGGAGTCAGCGCATTGATGGCGGTTCCGCCATACACGGCAAGCAAGGTATCAAAACTGCTGCCATGGGTGTCCAGGCTGACCTGGCCCGCCGCTGGCGCAGTCCACTTCCACCAGACCGAGCGGCCGCTGGCGTTACCCGCATGACTGGGCTCGCCGGGCTCCTGGGTGGCGAGCCGATTTTGCCCGGTTGTATTACCCGCACTGCCGCTCAGCGTGAAACGAGCAACGAAATCATCATTGGCCGGGCGAGTGGCGGCGAGCAGATTCAGGCGTGGCTTGACGATGCCGTTGCGAGGGTCGGTCAACGCAACACCGTTACCGGTCAGGCGGGTTGCCGTTTGGTCGAGCGTCTCCGTCGCAAACGCAGAGCGCAGAACCGCGACCGCCCCTGCTACATGAGGCGATGCCTGCGATGTACCACCCTCGGTGTACCCACCAGCCGTTACCAATGCACCAGGTGCCAGCAGCGTCAGAAAATTCGCGCTATTGGAAAAGCATGTAATCTGATCCGCTTGGGTTGTCGTATCGCTGCACAGGCCTGCCCCCCAATTAATTCCACCATAGTTGGCATCGTAAACCGCACCCACCGAAATCACACCGGGGGTGCATGCCGGATTTGCTATTGCATCAGAATAAGCGTCGTTACCGGCGGCCGCTACTACGCTGATGCCGGCAGATCGGGCGTTACCCACCGGAGTAAGGAAAGGATTGCCGCTGCTACAGGGCACGGTGTTCCTGCTGCCGTCACCCAGACTCATATTGATCGCTGCGATGTGGTAGGTGGGCTGATTGGCAATCGCCCAGTTCATCGCCGAGATAACGTCCGAGGTGTAGGCCGACGTGCCGGAGAACGCGTTGAGCATGGCAATACGGCTATCTGGCGCCACGCCAAGAGCTATCGCGGAGACATTGGTGCCATGGCTGGTATCGGTGGTTCCCGTACCGAAATTGACCGAGGCCACCACATGGCAGCTGGCGGGCGTGCCTGGTGCCGTGCACGAGCCGAAGGCGGAACGCGTGTAGTCGATGCCATTGTCGATCACCGCGACGGTCGTGCCATTGCCTTTGTCTGCGGCGCTGGCTACCGCAGGCTGGCCAATGAACGGCAGACTCACGGTCAGTACAGGATGAAATTCCCGGTTCGGGTAGACCGCCTTGACTGCCGGATTAGCCAGGATGGCTTGTAATGCTGCCATCGAGTGGAAACGCCTGTACGCCATGGGCAGATGACTATAGTCACGCAGCGTCTCTATGTCAGGGCGTGCTATCGCACGATCAACTTTAAGCTTGATGGCCTTATATTGTTGAGCCTTCAGCACGAGAATCCCGGCATCATCATGCACGAGTCCGGCATGTCGACGCATGTCTGCGGCCTTTTGCTCTACTGCACTGGATTGATATTCCACAATCAGATCAACCGATTTCCCGGCCAGCAGGCGGCTTTCGATCGCCGCCGGCAATACAGCAGGCTGTGCAAAGCAGGTGCCTAACCAGATCAGAAACAGCACAATGGCAGTAACGAAAAATCGATAGATAGACAATGATGGTCACTTGGAAGTGGCAATAGAACCGGAGAGTATCGACCATGCATGACAGTTATGTGATGTAGCTCATAGTCCGAAATACTGCCTGAAAGCGCGAGACAGCAGTCATGCTTCAAATTTGAATAAATGACCCAGGTTTTAACAACCTCGCTGTCACATCTGCGTCATCATGCCCGCAGTAGACTGTATGTGGACATTTCTCCCATAGCGTTACCCTCCCCCGCCATGGTGGTGCACCATCGGGAGAGCCCCACAGCGAGCCATCATGCCCGACACCCACTACGCCGCCCTGCTGCACGCCGACGCCCAGGCTCACGCCCGGCGTCGCCAGCCACTACGTCTGATCCTGATCTTCCTGGCGGTATTTTTTTCCTTGCAGTACGGCTGGGAGATGAGCCGCGACACCTGGCTGGAACGCACCGTCATCAACCACGCCACCGTCATGCCCGCAGCCTGGCTGATCAATGCGCTGGGTAGCGCAACGCCGGTACACGCCGATGCCTACCGCATCGTCTCACTACTGGCGCGGCTCAACATCCGCAACGGCTGCGAAGGCCTGGAGACGCTGTTTTTGCTGGTGGCGGCGTTTTTCAGCCAGCCCTTTCCCTGGAAAGCACGGCTGTGGGGAATCGCCCTGGGCACCTTGCTGGTGTATGGCTTGAATCAAGCCCGCATCGTGATCCTGTGGCACGCCTGGCTGGATCAGCGCAGCCTGTTCGGGGTATTGCACGGTACTGTGCTACCGCTGGTCATGATCGCCATTTGCCTGGCCTACTTCCTGGTATTCCTGGCGCGCCATGAATCTCACCCGGCGTGAAACGCTGGATATGCTGTGGCGCCTGGCGCTGGGCTTGCCGGTGCTGCTCGGGCTGGCCTGGCTCGGCGGCAGGGATTACGCCGGCTTCTTTGTGCCGTTATACAAATGGGTGCTGGGTCTGGCACTGCCCGGCTTCAGGGTGCTCAGCCTGGACATCCACCTCAATCACGAATACGTGTTTGCCACCGAGGTGATCGCTGAACACATACAGGTGCTGTACGGCCATCTGCTGCCCGCAGGCTTTTCTGTCCAGGCATCCACGCCGATGGCCATCGCGCTGCTCCATCCGCTGGTATTGGGCTTGGCGGCGCTGGTGTGGCCGCGGTTGAGCTGGCGCGGGCGGCTGCTGCGCGTGCTGGCTAGTCTGCCGCTGCTGGTGCTGCTGGAAATGCTGGACGTACCGCTGGTGCTGGCCAGTTCGATTCATGACCTGCTCAGCTTCAACCTGGCCCCGAACGGTGTCAGCGCACCCTGGCTGGTGGAATGGGTGCATGTGATGGATGGGGGCGGGCGTTTTGCGTTGAGCATTGCCGCAGCGGTGGGGGCGGCGGGGCTGCAGCGGGGGGTGGGACGGCTGGTCGGGCGCAGGGGGAGGATGCGACAGGCGCATAGTCCGAATGGGCTATGAAAGCTGAATCTTGATCCGCATGAAGTGTCATGAACGCCTACTAATCTGATCCCAAGAAATTAAAAAACTCACCCAGGGAGGGTGTCATGGGCTCGATGTCGCGTCGTGTGCTGGGTTGCGCCTGGATGATCGCCGGGCTGAGCGTGAATCTGGCGGCGCAGGCCGCCACGCCGGCACAGCTCGATGCTGTGCGCGCCAAAAGCCTGGCCTGGTTTTACACGCACCAGAACGGCGATGGCAGCTGGCAGACGGCTTCCGGAATCAAGACGCAACCCACCGCGCTGGCGATGGATGCGCTGGCCAACGCGGGGCTCAAATCGGCCCGCCCTTACGCCATGGCGCAAGCCTGGCTTGCCAATGCGCCCACCTCCAGCAACGACAGCCTGTCGCGCCAGGTCAACGCGCTCGCCCATAGCGGCGCCAATGTATCAGCCCTGACCCAGCGCCTGATTACACAGCGTGACGACACCACCAAAAGCTGGGGGGCGTACGCCAAATATCAGGGCGGTTTCCCCGATACCGCGCTGGCCATGGATGCGTTGCTTGCGTCCGGCGCAGCCTATGCGGATACCGGTTCTGGCCTGGGCTTCATCGCCTACAAACAGAATGCCGACGGGGGTTGGCCCAATAGCGCCACCGAACCCAACAGTGCGGCCAGCCGGCTGATTCCGACCGCGCAAAACGTGCTTACGCTGAGCCGCTATAAACCGCTGGGCTGGAATGTCGACAGCTATCTCACCAATGGCGTCAACTGGCTCAAGAGCCAGCAAAAGGGCGATGGCGGCTTCGCCGAAGATACCGGCGCCACCATCGGCAACCCCTACGATACGGCACTGGTGTATCAGGCCCTGAACCAGGCCAAGCTCGCCGGCAACGCCGCGGCGATCGGCGCGCAGACCACCCTCGACAACGCGCAAACTTTCCTCGTCAACAACCAGGGGACGGACGGTAGCTGGGGCGGCGATGCGCTGGCCACCGCCGTCGCCTTGCAGACTTTGCCCGCGACGACGCTGGCTGATACCGACAAGGACGGCGTTCCAGACGTGGTGGAAGCCTTGCTCGGCACCAATCCCGGCGTCGCCGATGCGCACGGCCTGACGGCCGGCAACGGCCAGAGCGTGATCGGCTTGACCGCATCCCTGCTGGTGGCGAATGCCACGGTCGGCGTGCCGTTCACTTACACCCTCAGTGCCAGCGGCGGCACCGCTCCCTACATCTACGCCATCGCCGCCGGCACGCTACCGGACGGATTGAGCCTGAATCCGGGTAGCGGGGTCATCAGCGGCACCCCCACCCGGAATGGACCGTTTAATTTCAACTATCAAGCTACCGATGCGAGCAGCGCCAGCCTCAGCACCGCGGGTCAAATCGTGGTGGCTGCGGCGGCCGTCGAGGATGGCGACGTGCCGACCTTGCCGGAGTGGGGCGCGATCCTCATGGCCGCCCTGCTCATGCTGAGCCAGTTACTACAAAACCGCAAACGGCGCAGCTAACCCGCGTGCGTCTGCATCCATCCATCACGTCCGCTTGATCGATTCAGGGAGAACAACATCATGAACCGCGGCCTGCGTTACCACTGTGCTCGCACTTGTCTGGTCTGGTTGCTCGCAGCAAGTTGCTGCGTAACCGGTGCGCAGGCGGCGCATACCGATCCCGCCCCCGTGCCGGCAGAGGTGGCGAGCCTGGTGGCCCGTTTCGTGGCGCCGGATCCGCTGTTCCAGAGCCTGCAGCAGAGCCTGGACGAAGCGACGGGGATGGTCAGGCAGATCGACGCCGAGCAGCACCAGGACAAACAGGAAGGCAAACCGGGATTGCGCGGTGGCCAGGCGATGCTCCTGCATGCCAAACGCCACGAGCTGAACAGCTACCGAGCCGAGATCCGAAAACGCCTGGATCAACAGGATGCGCGGCTGGCGGCGCTGGGCGAAACCCCCTCGCCCACCTTGCGCAGCCAGATCGAAGCGCGTTTCCAGCGCGTGATTCAAGCCCTTGATCAAATCGACCAGGCACCCGATGCCACGCAGCGTGCGGTCGCGATCGGCGCGGCACGGCAAGTGCTGCACGAGCTCGACGAACTGCCCAGACAGGCCCGCGCCGGCACCCTTACTCCGGAAGCGCCGACCTGGAAAAGCGAAGCTGCCCGCCCCTCCGAACAACCCATCAAAAGCAACAAAAAACCGCAATATCTCTCCTACCGGCAAGCGCCCGGCGACAACGTCTACGCTTTTCTGGGCAACACCCTGCTGGCGCCGGTTACGCCGCCGCAGGCCAGCACCTGCAACTTCACCGCAGCCGATCTGGCGGCGACCCAGGATGCGCCGATCACTCCGGAGATCCAGAGTCTGGCTGCCAGCCTCAACTACTCGGCGGTTAAAATCTTCCAGTACGTCGTCAACAATATCAAATACGAACCGTATTACGGCTCGCTCAAGGGTGCCAGCGGTGTGCTGTATACCCGGGCCGGCGGGCCCACCGACCAGGCGTCGTTGCTGATCGCGCTGCTGCGTGCCTCCAACATTCCGGCGCGCTACGTGCGTGGCACCGTGGACGTGCTCGATGGCAGCCCTGCCGCCGATGGCGGGCGCGTCGCGCATTGGGTCGGTGCCAAATCCTATGCCGGCGCCCAGGGCATATTGGCCCAGGGGCTGGCGCCTACGCATATCCAGCTGACCAGCGGTACTGGCGGCCCCGTGATTGGGGTAAGGGTGAGCCATGTCTGGGCCGAAGCCTGCGTGCCGTATGCGCATTACCGCGGCGCCGCCACCGACAACGCCGGCTTCCGCTGGATACCGCTCGATCCGAGCTTCAAGGACAACACCTATCAAGCCGGCATCGCCACCAACGTCAGCTTCGACTACGCCGGTTTCCTGGCCAAGCGCAGCGACACCCTGGCGCAGGAATGGTATCAACAGCAGGTGACCGGCGCGATCAAGACGGTCGCGCCCAATTACACCAACAACACCCTGGCGGATGTGCCCTACAAAGGCACGCAAATGCCGCTCACGGTGGATGTGCTGCCCGCGACCCTGCCCTACGAGGTGAGCGCCTTCACCAACTGGAGCAACAGCGGCACGCCCGAGACCGCCGATCTGCCGGATACGCATCGCTACAAGTTCGGCGTTAGCGTCATGAACAGCGGCGGCACGGTATTGGCACCGGCGGTGACGCTGTCGCTGCCGCAGACCGCCTTGAACCGCGTGACGCTGTCATTCCAGGGCGCCACAGGCACCGATCAGACCACGCTGTCCGGATGGCAAAACGACGCCAGCACGACTTCGGCCATGCCCTGCACCGTCAACGTAGTGCCGGTGGTCAAGCTGGAGGGTGTGGTACAAGCGACCGGTACCACGGCGGTGGGTTTGTGCACCACCAACAATCAGCTCGCTTTGAGTGTCAGCCTGGGCGAGCTGACCAACCCGACGGTCAATACCATCACCTACACCAATATCGGCGGTGCCAACTACCACGCGCTGCAGGCCTATGGCTTTCAAGCGTCGGATCGCCTCCTCGCCGAGCGCGCGGCCAAGCTGCTCAAGAACGTGAACACCTACCCCAACCCGGACGCGAACCTGGAGGAAACCGAAGGCGAATATCTGCACCTGGTGGGCTTGAAATACCTGCGCTACATTGCCGACGCCAACCAGACCATCGGCCGGATCGACGGCGGCTCGGGGCAGAGCGGCAACCATCTGGGCCTGGTGTCGACCGCCATGAAAGTGCAATACGTGTTCGACCTGCCGTTCGCGGTGGACCGTACCGGCCTGCTGGTGGACTTCCCCGGCGGCCAGAGCCGCAGCGTCGATCTGACAAGCGGCGGCAATGTCTGGAAAACCTTCCTGCTCAGCGGCTATGCTTCCTCCAATTACGAATCCTACATGTGGCAGGAGAACGCCCAGCGCGACGCGGTATCCACGGTGCGCGGCCTGCAGTTCGCCAACGAGACCGGCATCCCGGTGCTGAACATCACCGCCGCCAATGCGTCCACCCAGATGCCGCTGCTTACCAGCAACAGCAATGCCGCGCTCAACTACCCGGCGGGCACGGTGTCGACCATCCAGACCGCCGTCAACAACGGCTATACGGTCAACATTCCGCGCAGCCTGATTCAGGTCGCCAACTGGACCGGCGCGGTGTGGGAGCAGGAAAAGAACGACACCGTCAACGGCCGCATGTCAGCCGGTTATATCATCGGCGGCAGCTACGCCGGCGGCATAGCGCTGCCCCCCACGCCAACGACCCTGGTGTACAACTTCGGCACCGATCCGGGTATCAGTACCGCGCTGACCAATCTGTACGCCGGGCAGAACAACTTCCTCAACTCCGGCCCCGCCGCCAACGGCTGGAACAGCTTCATCAGCACGGCCGGCGATCCGGTTAACGTGTTGACCGGCAATCTGATCCACACCGAGCGCGATCTTTCCATCAAAGGCCGCGGTGGCCTGCCGCTGGTGTTCGAACGCACCTATAACTCGCGCCTGCCCGCCGACGGCCCGCTGGGCTTCGGCTGGACCCACAGCTTCAACCACTTCCTCAAGTTTTATGGGGTAGAGAACAACCTGGTCAAATTGAGCTGGGTCGACGGCAGCGGCGGCGAGAAATTCTTCAGCGCCGCGCCGGTCTCCGGCGGCGTCGGCGTCAACACCACGCTGAGCAACGCCCCCGGCGTCTTCGTCAGCTTCCAGCGCGCCGCCGACGGCACCTATACCATTCGCGAGAAGAATGGTCTCACCTACCACTTCCAGTCCAATGCCGGCAATACCGCCGGCCAGACCGCGCCGCTCACTTCGATCGTGGACCGCAACGGCAACACCCTGACGCTGGCCTATACCGGCAATAACCTGACCAGCGTCACCGACGGCCTGGGCCGGGCCTTGACCTTCAGCTATAGCGGCAGCCACCTCACCCAGATGCAGGACTGGAGCGGGCGCACCTACCAATACGGCTATGACGCCAACGGTAACCTGACCAGCTTCAAGAACCCGCTGGCGCTGGCAGGGTCGCAGAATCCGGTCAGCTACACCTATTACAGC
>NZ_JBTSEG010000046.1:0-16230 GCF_054605375.1 Sulfuriferula sp.
GCTTGGCCACTGCTTTTTTGGCTGCTGGTTTGGCTACAGCCTTTTTTGCTGCGGGCTTGGCCACTGCTTTTTTGGCTGCTGGTTTGGCTACAGCCTTTTTTGCTGCGGGCTTGGCCACTGCTTTTTTAGCTACGGGCTTGGCCACCACCTTTTTAGCGGCTGGTTTAACCGCCGCTTTGGCGGGTGCCGCTTTTTTGGCTGCGGGTTTGGCATTACTTTTTGCCGTTGTTGCCATCACTATTTCTCCTCTAAAAGTTAAACAACTGAGTTGCCACTTCGTGCAGAGTTTGCAAATGCACTTCCAAGACGTTGGGCATCTACGACTTATCCCGCTTTCAACTCCCGAAAAAACATTGCAAAGGGTTGATGATCGCGCTTCTCCGCTTGGTGCCGCTAATTCTAGAACAGTTTTTTTTTAAATGCGCAATATAGAGAGCAAATATTGAAAATATTTTTTGTAAATATTGTATCGAATCAAAACAATATCGGCTCGCTACAATCAGGGTAGGGTATGCTCAAGGGAGAATAAATCTGTTGTGCTTTCGCGCTCACGGATCAGGAAGCTTTCCCGTCCGTTGACCATTACTTCGGCAGCGCGGGCGCGTGAATTGTAGTTGGAACTCATTGACATGCCATAGGCGCCGGCAGAAAGGATGGCGAGCAGATCATCCTGTTGCAGGCCGAGGAGGCGTGCGTGACCGAGAAAATCACCGCTCTCGCAAACAGGGCCAACAATTTCATAAATATCTTTGGGGTCGTCACGGGGCACAACAGGCACGATGTCATGATATGCGTCGTAAAGTGCGGGGCGCATCAGGTCGTTCATTGCTGCGTCAACGATAGCAAAGTTTTTTTCGGCGCCATGCTTGAGATACTCGACGCGCGTCAATAATAATCCGGCATTGCCGACCAATGCGCGGCCCGGTTCCAGCAGAATGGTATGTGTGCGGCCTTGCAACTTGGCGAGCAGGGTATCGATATAGTCCGCTATCAGTGGCGGTGTTTCATCCTGATAACGAATACCGAGACCACCGCCCAGATCGAGATGCTCAAGTACGATGCCATCCGCTTCCAGCGCATCTACAAGCGTGAGTACACGATCAAGCGCATCTGCAAAAGGGTGCGTCTCCGTGAGCTGTGACCCAATGTGGCAATCGATACCTTTAATTTTCAGGTGTGGCAATGACGCAGCCAGACGATACAAGCGAAGTGCATCTTCGTGAGCAACACCAAATTTATTGCCTTTAAGGCCGGTGGAAATATAGGGATGGGTATTGGCATCCACGTCCGGATTGACGCGTAAACTTATCGGCGCAATCCTGTTCATGGTGCCGGCTATCTCATTCAAGCGCAGTAATTCGGCTTCGGATTCCACGTTGAAGCACAAAATTCCGTTATCCAGCGCCAGGCGAATTTCCTCTACTGTTTTCCCTACGCCGGAAAATACTACTTTGCCCGGGTCGCCGCCGGCTGCCAGGACACGTTGCAACTCTCCCCCGGAAACAATATCAAACCCTGCACCCAGGCGGGCAAACAGATTCAGAATGGCGAGATTGGGATTGGCCTTCATCGCATAGCAGATCAGATGGTTGCGCCCACGCAGTGCCTTGTCGAAATCCTGGAATGCTTGTGTCAATGCTGCATGCGAGTATACATAGCAGGGTGTGGAGTAGGTACTGGCGATAGCTACCAGATCCGCAGACTCAAGATGGAGATGATTGTGTTGCAGAGATAAAGGGTTCATTTAGCGGCAGGTTGCGCAGTGGGGGGATTTTCAGGAAGATATAAAGCGCCTTTTGTGCCGCACGCCGACAGCATTAGAAGCAACAAACAGGCTGCGCAATAGGATAGGGTGCGATGGCGCATGGGAACCTTTCAAAGTGGCGGAAACGCCTGTTCATTAATTAACACGGCATATTTTACCATGACCGAAACCGAATACCGCCAACTGGCTGACGCTGCCTTTACCCATATTGAATCAGTGCTGGAGCATGCCGATAATGATCTTGATTATGAATTGGCTGCGGGTGAGGTGCTGGAAATCGAGCTGGATAATGGTAGCAAGATCATTATCAATCGTCAGGCCGCAAATCAGGAAATCTGGGTTGCTGCCAAATCTGGCGGGTTTCACTACCGCTGGCAGGGTAATGCCTGGCGGAATACCCGTGATGGCAGCGAGTTGATGCAGACCTTGTCTGGTCTAATCGCGCAGCAGGGTGGTGGTGAGCTTCGCTTCGATTGATTTGTAAAAGTGGTATGGCGGCGATACTATCCTGCCATGGACAAAAGCGCAGCGCAGTTTTTTGATTTGATTGATCGCCTGGGCAACCTGGTGCGCGTCAATCTGCGTGCCACAGGCAGCATGTACGGACTGCAACCGGTACATTTGCAGGCGTTGATTTATCTCTCTATTGCTAATCGATACAGCAACACGCCACAGGCATTGACTGAATATCTTGGCCTTACCAAAGGCACTGTGTCGCAAAGTCTGCTGTTATTACATCGGCGTGGATTCATCGAGCGCCAGGCTGATCTGGGTGATAAACGCCTGGTGCGTCTTGCGCTCACCGAATCCGGCGCACAACTATTAAAAGAAATTCAGTTTGTGCCAGAATGGGCTCAAGTCGTCACTCGCATTGCACCGCAACGTAGCAAGATTGCCCTCGCGGTACTCAAGGAATTATTTCTCGCTCTTCAACTTGGTGCAGGCAACCGCAGTTTTGGCGTATGTAATACCTGCCAGTACAATTTGCATGAAGGTCCGCGCAGTTATCGCTGTGGACTTACTGAAGAAAAACTGAGTTTGCCCGATACGCGGATGATTTGTCGCGAACATCAGTCCCGACAAAAGTCGCGCCGCCGGGTGTAACTATCTAGCAGCTTGAGTTGCCTCAGATTGCATCAATGGTTCACCGCTACTTTCCATGACCATGCGCGCTGAAGAAAAAATCCTGACAAATATCAGTTTTTAGCATTCAAGAGGCGCTTTCATACGTCAGTTGATTTTTCGTGAAACCAAGTGCCTTAGCTTGGTCAACGCCATAGTTTCCGGTTAACCAAAACTCAACTACTTATATATGCTTCGGCGTATTTTGGCTGCTGCTCCGATAGCCTGCAAGGGCGCCAGCTGCATGGGTGTAATCGTATTGAGTAATGGAAATATGTCTGCGTTGCTATTTAGTGACACCTTGAATTTTCAGTATCTCATTGTTTCATCAGATAAACATTGTATTCAATAAGCGTTCATTGTCTCTAACGAGAGACAAATTACAGCGTCCCCATTCCCCGTCTTGAGTCTGTTTCAAAACAATCCTTTTGTTTATCAATGACATTTTGGTTTGGTTCGCATTTTGCTAACGCTATCGAAGTGTCGATTCATTCCATAAAACGGATGGAATGAATCGGCCCGCAAACATACGCGTTTAGACACGCCAAAAATATAGAGGGAATGAAAATGGCAAATAGAAAAGCGCAATTTTTACCCTGTCTTATAGCTCAAAAGCATGTTGATGGGGCATTGGAGGGGTGCTCAAATCATGCCTTGCCAAAGGAGAACAAGCAGCGCGGTAGAGTAATTGATATGAAGTATAAGAATGAATTATTCACATCTCCAGATATTGGGGGGCATATGGGACGAGCAGTATTGCTTCTGGATGAGTGCGGCCTTATTAAATATTGTAGTCCGGCTGCGCTCAACTACTTTGGTGTGAGTTTGCAGGTAATGATCGGCAAATCCGTGACCAGTTTATTGCCGGAATTTCCAGGCGGGCCATCCGCGCCGGACGATAACCCGGCTTATATCTCATCAGTGTCTGGGAATGAGGACGGAAAGTGGCAGGCCTGTCACGGATGCGACAGTAAAGGCAGAAAGTTTTCTCTGGAAATGACGCAGGTGCAGCTGGAACTGGAGGGCCGTAATTTTCTGCTTCTCGAAATGCGCAGGCAACAAACACATGCGGATGCGCAGGAACAGCTGCACCGTATTCAGGAAGTCTCCGAGCTAAGCGCTGATGCGGTGGTGATTACAAATACTGAAGGCGTAATCGTATATGTGAATGCAGCATTCGAGGCGTTGTCAGGTTATCGCAAAGAGGAAGCAATCGGCCGAACCCATGCCATTCTGAAAACGGGGAAGCACGACGATAAATTTTACGCACACATGTGGGAAGTTTTGCTGACGAATGCGGTTTTTCGCGGCCAGTTTATTAATCGGCATAAAAATGGCACGCATTTCCACGAAGACAAGATTATTCGTCCGCTGCTCGATTCCAAAGGAAAAACGACCCATTTCATAGCGAGTGGCCGGGATGTGAGTGAGCGGGTAAAAATCATGCAGCGATTGGAGCACTTCGCCAACTATGACAGCTTGACCGGGTTGCCGAATCGAAATTTGTTCATGGATAGGTTGCAGCAGGCGCAGGCGCATGCATTCCGGAGTGGGGAAAATTTTGCCCTGTTGCTACTGGATGTCGATCGTTTCAAGGCGATCAACGATTCTTTTGGCCATGCAGTGGGGGATGTCATTTTACAAACTGCCGCGTTGCGGCTCAAACAATGTGTGCGTAATGAAGATACGGTTGCTCGTCTGGGCGGCGACGAATTTTGCCTGATACTGGAAAAAACCGCGTTACGGAGAGATGTCAAAAAGGTGCTTGAAAAAATCAGCGTGATGTTACGGGAGCCGCTCACGGTAGATGGCCATGATATCGCTATTCAGGCCAGCATAGGCGTTGCGTTTTACCCCGAACATGGAGAGGACGGCCACACTTTGCTTAAGCAAGCCGATGACGCCATGTATCGAATCAAGGCAAATGGAGGCGATGGCTATTTATTTGTTGATAAGAAGGAAACCCGGCGTCGTGCTGGCAATGACGGATTTTTTGCGGGTGGATAGCCCGGATTTACTTATACGAAATAATTTTCTGGGACTTGCTGAATTAAATGTATGTCGGACCTGTTCGGAATCGGCTTTCCACAGTGCAAACAAATCGCACTTCAGTAATTAAACCCACTTTCAATCCTGGCTGGTAATTCAAGTCAGAGATAAATACCGGGAGAACCAAAATGGCTGAAATTCTTGATCCGCGACAGAATTATCTTCTCGCTGCAATGCCTCCGGAAGAGTTTGATCATATTGCACCACACCTTGAGATTGTATCCATGCCCTACACGGAAATTTTGTACGATTGTAACGAGGAATTGCAGTATGCCTATTTCCCCACCAGCGCCACGGCCTCGTTGCTTTGCGGTCTGGAAGACGGGGTGTCGGTAGAAGTTGCCGTGGTGGGAAACGAAGGTGTACTGGATGTTTCGACGTTCATGGGTTATAACGCGGCACTTACCATGGCTACAATACAGACTGCCGGTCACGGTTATCGACTTTCGGCGAAAGTACTGAAACGGGAGTTCGACCTGGGCGGATCATTGCAGCACCTGCTGATGCGCTACACGCGTACGCTGATCATACAGATGGCGCAGACAACTGCCTGCAACCGCCGACATTCAGTGGAACAGCAGTTGTGCCGCTGGCTGCTGCAGAATTTTGATCGGGTGCATTCCGGTAGCCTGGCCATGACACAGGAATTAATTTCCAACATGCTTGGGGTGCGCCGCGAAAGTATTACTGAGGCGGCGCGCAAACTGCAAACAGATGGTCTGATTAGTTACTGTCGCGGGCACATTAAGGTCCTGGATAGGCCGGGCCTGGAAACCCATGTTTGCGAATGCTATGACGTCGTTAAAAAAGAGTCGGACCGGTTTTTCTCCGACTTGAATATCCCTCGCTATGCCGGTGAGATGGCTCGGTGCAATGCTTAACTGAGAACGCTTCTACCTCGTGCAATTGCTGCTCTCACCTGGGCCGGGGCGGTGCCTCCGATGTGGTCGCGGCTGTTCATCGAACCTTCCAGAGAGAGCACGGTGTAAATATCCGCTTCAACCAAGGGCGAAAACTGCTGCAAATCTGTCAGCGATAAATCAGCCAGATCGCAGTTTTTTGTTTCCGCATGGCGTACTGCCAAGGCGACTGCTTCATGTGCGTCACGAAACGGTAGGCCTTTTTTTACCAGATAGTCGGCGAGATCGGTGGCGGTGGCAAATCCCTGGAGTGCGGCAGCTCGCATGGCATCAGGTTTGACACGGATGCCAGGTAACATTTCAGCAACAATGGCCAGGGTGTCGATCAGCGTGTCTACCGTGTCGAACAGCGGCTCCTTGTCTTCCTGGTTATCCTTGTTGTAAGCCAACGGTTGGCCTTTCATGAGCGTGAGTAAAGCCACCAGATGGCCGTTGACGCGTCCGGTTTTGCCGCGGATCAATTCCGGCACGTCCGGATTTTTTTTCTGCGGCATGATGGAAGAGCCTGTGCAGAAGCGGTCGGCCAGATCAATGAAGCCGAAGCGTGGACTCATCCAGAGGATCAGTTCTTCGGATAGGCGTGACAGGTGCGTCATGATCAGGCTGGCGCAAGCGGTGAATTCAATGGCGAAGTCGCGGTCGGAAACGGCGTCCAGCGAATTCTCGCAGATGCCATCAAAGCCCAGATCACGCGCAACCATGGCTCGATCAATCGGGTAGCTGGTGCCAGCCAGCGCGGCCGCGCCGAGAGGCAGACGATTGACACGTTTACGGCAATCGATGAGGCGCTCGGTATCGCGTTTCAGCATTTCAAAATAAGCCATGAGATGGTGGCCGAACGATACAGGTTGGGCGACCTGCAGATGGGTGAAGCCGGGCATTACGACGTCAGCATTGGCTTCAGCGACATCCAGCAGCGCGCCCTGTGTCTGACGCAGCAGGCCGAGCAGGCCATCAATATTGTGGCGAAGGTAAAGACGGATGTCGGTCGCCACCTGGTCATTGCGCGAACGACCGGTATGCAGGCGCTTGCCGGCGTCGCCAACTTTTCCGGTGAGCGCTTTTTCAATGTTGAGGTGGACGTCTTCCAGATCCAGCGACCACTGGAATTGCCCTGCGTGAATTTCTGCAAGTATTTCATTCAGGCCGCGCTGAATGGCGGCCAGATCATCAGCGCCGATGATGTGCTGATGTGCGAGCATGGCGGCATGTGCCAATGAGCCCTGAATATCGAATTCGGCCAGGCGATAGTCGAAACCGATGGAAGCGGTGTAGCGCTTGACGCGCTCGGAAACCGGTTCGGTGAAACGGCCTGACCAGAGTGAAGGGGTATCTTGCGGGGTATGGGGCATATCGAGAGACCTGATCAATAAAGGGGTTCGGCCAGAAAACTAAAGCCAGCAGAGTTTTGGCCGAATACAGCACATTGCTGCACAATACCCGGATTATGCCAAAGCCCGCCGTTCCCGACTATCCCGCCCAGTTACCGGATTTCTGCAATCTGGGCATTACGCTGCGTATCCTGGCCGGTGTCGAGGGGCTCACCCTGGCGGCAGCCTGGCTGCGTGCTGATACGTTAAGTAACGTGTGGCGCTTGTTTGTCGAACAGTCAGTGATCGTGCAGCCGGCATTGCTGGTGATGTTGGCGTTGCTGTGTTTGGGTAAGCCCTGGCTAATGCGGCTGTCCTACAAAAAAGGTGTGATTTCAGTATTGCTGATGGCGTTTGCCAGTCATGCCATGGTCAAGGAGCTGATGGCTAATTTGTTTGCAGACATTGCGGTAAACAGTTTTGGTCTGCGTGATGTAATCAACGTCTTTCTGCTGACGGGCATGTTGCTGGGCTATTTTTACCTGCGCGGAAGAGCTCTGTCCCCCGCTTTATCCGAAGCGCGTCTGCAAGCTTTGCAGGCGCGCATACGCCCACATTTTTTGTTCAACAGCCTGAATGCGGTCCTCAGTCTGGTGCGCAGCGAGCCGCGCCGAGCCGAACAGGCATTGGAAAATCTCGCAGACCTGTTTCGCGTATTGATGGCGGATAACCGTCAGCTGGTGCCGCTGTCCAGCGAGGTTTCCCTGTGTAAACAATACCTGGAACTGGAAGCATTGCGTCTGGGCGAGCGGCTGCAAGTGGCCTGGCATATTGACAAGATGCCAGGTGAAGCGCTCATCCCGCCCCTGGTGTTGCAGCCACTTGTGGAAAATGCGGTCTATCACGGCATTGAACCAGCCAGCCAGCCCGGCGAGATCAGTATCAATTTGTACTGCAGTAGTGGCCAGGTGCATCTGGTGATCAGTAACCCGTATCAACGTGACGGGCGCCACCATGGCGGCAACAAGATGGCACTGGGCAATATCAAAAATCGCTTGATGCTGCATTTTGATGTTGAAGCCAGCCTCAAGACCCAGGTACGCGACGCGGCATATCAAGTACACATTACCTTGCCTTACCGGACTGCTACAAAGTGAACATGCCGCTGCAGATACTCATCGTGGACGACGAAACGCCGGCGCGGAATCGTTTGCGTGACCTGCTGACGGATTGTGCTGCAGAGTTGCCGACCACAGTGGTGGGCGAGGCGGCTAACGGTGTGCAAGCGCTGCAATTGCTTGAGCGCATGGCCGTGGATGTGGTGCTGCTGGATATTCGTATGCCGGTAATGGATGGGCTTGAGCTTGCCCAGCATCTGGGCAGGCTGGAGACGCCGCCCGCAGTGGTGTTTGCGACTGCTTATGACAGCTATGCCATCCAGGCCTTCGAATTGAGCGCAGTCGATTATCTGCTCAAGCCGGTCCGTAGCGAACGGTTGGTAACAGCGCTACGTAAAGCTCAGGCGATCAATCCCGCTGTTGCCGCCATGTTGCGTCAACAGCATAGCGAAGCACGGCGGTTTCTCAGCGCATGCGAGCGGGGGCGAATCTTATTGGTGCCGGTGGAAGAGGTGGTTTATTTGCGTGCAGAGCAGAAATACGTGGCAGCCCGCACCCTGACCCATACCTATCTTCTGGATGAGTCGTTAATTAATCTGGAACAGGAATTCGGCGAAGCATTCGTACGTGTGCACCGGAATTGCCTGGTGGCACGCGATGCCATCGAAGGGTTTGTGATTCGGTCAGGAGAGTGTGAAAGCGCAGAACCGGCCGGTTGGGTGGTGCTGCTGAAAGGGCTGGAGGAAACACTGCCGGTCAGCCGCCGGCAGTACGCGGTCATCCGTCAATTCAAACGCTGAGTCGATCTGGCGCTGGCGACCTTTGCCAGTCCTGCATCAATTGCGTCATCCAGAAAGGCGCCATAGTAATCCACCGTCCCCAGGCCGATAAGCGGCTCTGCAGCCGGATTGCCACGATAGTCAAATACAACGACCGTAGGCGAGAGACCGATTCGGTGCAGTTTGGCAAAAGCGCCCTGAGTGGTGGGTTTGCCGTTGAAATCAATCAGGCTTTGTGAGCTGCCGACTTCTATCCGGCGCATCAGCACTTTTTTGGCGTATTCCGGATTGCGTTGCATGGGTAGCAGAAACTCGTTGAGCAGGCGTTCGCAATAGGGACAATGGAGGGAGCCAAACATTACCATGATTGGTACACCCCGGCTTTTTGCCAGCGCAGCATCTGCCTGCAGGTTGGTGCTGTAAGGCACGCTTGGCGTTTCCGCGCGTGCCGACGTCAGGCCGGTCCATGCTAGAATTCCGAGTAGAAATAGGGTGGTGAATTTCATCATTGCCATTACTCCCAGCGCAAATACGCTAATTATTGCTCCATTTTACGTGTAGGTCGTCTCTTGTTAAATAGTCCAAACTACCCGCTAACTACCCCGGATGAATTGATCATCGCTTCGCGCGAAAGCGCGCTCGCCATGTGGCAAGCTGAACACATTGCCGAACGCTTGCGTGGGCTTTATCCCGGTATGCGGGTGACCATTCTGGGAATGACAACGCAAGGCGACCGGATACTCGACTCTCCTTTGAGTAAGATTGGTGGAAAAGGTTTATTCGTCAAGGAGCTGGAAACAGCAATGACGGAAGGGCGGGCGCATATTGCCGTGCATTCCATCAAGGACGTGCCGATGAATTTGCCTGAAGGTTTCCAGCTTGCCGCAATAGGTGAACGCGAAGACCCGCGCGATGCTTTCGTCTCCAGCACGTATGCCAGTCTTGATACATTACCCGCAGGCGCACGGGTCGGCACCTCCAGCCTGCGCCGCGAATGCCAGTTACGCGCACGTTACCCGCAATTAAGTATCGAGCCGCTACGCGGCAATGTGCAGACCCGTCTGCGTAAACTTGATGCGGGGCAATATGACGCCATTATTCTTGCTGCCGCCGGACTGAAGCGGTTGGGTTTGAATGCGCGCATCCGCGAGGAACTCAGTCCGGAACAGAGTTTGCCTGCGGTGGGTCAGGGCGCGCTGGGTATTGAATGTCTGGCAGGGCGTGATGATCTGCTGGCGTTGCTGGCGCCACTCAATCACGACGGCACCGCCGATTGCGTGCGCGCCGAACGCGCCATGAGCCGTACCCTGGGGGGCAGCTGCCAGGTACCCTTGGGCGCTTATGCTCAGATAGCGGACGGTGTTCTCAGTTTGCGGGGGTTTGTCGCGGAAATTGACGGTAGCCGCATCATTAGCGGCAGTGTAGCCGGACCCAGCCAGGATGCAGAACGCCTGGGCTGTCAATTGGCGGACCAACTTCTGGCACAGGGTGCGGGTGCAATTCTTGAGGCGTTATCTGTATGAGCGCCTCATTGAACGGGCGTGGCGTACTGGTGACCCGCCCCGCACATCAGGCGGCGCCGCTGGCGGAACTGATCGTCGCTGCAGCGGGCAAACCGGTATTGTTTCCGGTATTGGAAATTCTAGATGCGGACGATTTGCTGCCACTGTATGCATTGATTGATCGGCTGGATAGCGTGGATATGGCCATTTTCATCAGCCCGAATGCGGTCAACAAGGCAATGAATCTGATCAAGTCGCGCCGCGAATTGCCGGCCACACTCAAAATTGCCGCGATCGGCCGCGGCAGCAGCAAGGAGCTGAAACACTTTGGTATTACCGATATTATTGCGCCTACGACGCGCTTTGACAGTGAGAATCTGCTGGAAATGCCGCAGTTACAGGATGTCGCAGGCCAACGCATCGTCATTTTCCGCGGTGATGGCGGTCGCGAGGTCTTGGGCGATACCCTGGCTGCGCGCGGCGCGCGTATCGAATATGCTGAATGCTATCGGCGTAGCCGTCCTAATGCATCGGCAGGTGGATTGCTGCGACAGTGGTCGCGCAATGAAATTAACGCGGTGACCGTTACCAGCGCAGAGGGCTTGCGTAATCTTTACGACATGCTGGGCAAGCTGGGACGTCAATGGCTGAAGACTACACCGGTGTTTGTGCCGCACCCCCGTATTCTGGAAGTTGCGCGTGAATTGGGGTTGGAGTGCGCAGTGGCGACCCCGGTCGGAGATGAGGGGCTGGTACAGGGGATGATTGAATGGTTCAGGGTCCATCCATGAGTGAACAACCACAAGCTGACGATAAGCCGGATTTCCTCGACTTCCTGGGGCGCATACGTCCTGCGTTGATAGTGGCCATTCTGGCGCTGGGCATCGCAGCTTGGCAGTGGTGGGACAGCAATACCCGCATCCACCAGTTGCAGACCGAATTGGGGCAACGCTTGGCCGCTTCCAGTAACGTCGAGCAGGAAAGCCGCGTGTTGAGCAAACAGGCGATGGAGACGACGCGCGAACTATCGGTCAAGCTGGGTGAGATACAGGGCAAGCTGGCTGATTCGCAAAATCAGCAGTTGGCACTGCAAGCCTTGTATCAGGATCTGGCGCGTAGTCGCGATGAGTGGACTTTGGCAGACATCGAGCAGATTGTCCTGTCAGCCAGTCAGCAATTACAGTTGGCCGGGAATGCCAAAGCCGCGCTGATTGCATTGCGTAGCGCAGAAACGCGGCTGCAGCGTCTGAACAAGCCTCAGTTTGCGATGCTGAAGCGCGCACTTGCCGATGATATTTTGCGCCTGCAGGAAGTGCCCCAGATCGATACCGTGGGTATCGCACAACGTCTGGATACGTTGATTGCCGGAGTGGATGATCTCCCCATTGCCAGCGATCATGAAATTCCGGTTGCCCAGCCTCGTGTGGGCAATCCTCAGCAGGGAAGCACCGCAAACCGTTTTGGACGCGAAGTATGGCAAGAACTCAAAGGGTTGGTGCAGGTGCGCCGCATGGATACCCCCGATATCGCTTTGCTGGCGCCCACGCAGGTGTATTTCCTTCGGCAAAATCTGAAGCTGCGGCTGCTTACTGCACGCATCGCATTGCTGGCCCACGATGAAGCCAGTTACAAATCCGATCTTCAGGCCGCGCAGAATTGGGTGAAACGCTATTTCAATGACAGCGATGCACGCGTGAAAAAGACGTTGCTCAGCCTTGGAAAATTGACCAACAGCCCGGTCAGCATCGAGTTGCCCTCTTTGTCGGAAAGTCTCTCGGCACTGCAATCGAGCCGTATAGGTAGCAACAAATAATGCGCGCGCTCATCTGGATAGTGGTGCTTTTTGCGATGGCGGTCGGCTTCACCCTGGCAGGCAAGTATGATCCGGGCTATGCAGTATTGGTTTACCCGCCGTATCGGGTTGAACTTTCGCTTACGCTTATGGTGGCTGTATTTCTGGTGTTGCTGGTATTCGGGCACCTGTTTTTTCGGCTGGTCTCGGTGAGTCTGAATTTGCCGGAACAGGTGCGCACTTCGCACGCCAGGCAACGCGAACAAAAGTCACGCGAAGCGCTCAGTCAGGCGCTGACCGCATTATTGGAAATGCGCTATCAGCACGCTGAAAAACGTGCCGCAGAAGCGCTTGCGCTGGATCCTGCGCAATGGCAGGCAGCATTAATAGCTGCACAGGCTGCTCATGCAGCCAAAGCGTATACACGTCGTGATGCCTATTTGGCGCAGCTTGAACAACTCGCACCGGGTCAGGCGATGGTGCGACTGGTGACCGAAGCCGGCTGCCTGCTGGATGAAGGTCGTGCCGAAGCCGCTGAGAAATGCCTTAAACAAGCCGCGCTGCTTGATCCTAAGCATGTTGCACTCCAGAAAATGCAGTTACGCGCACAGCAAATGCTGCAAAACCCGGATGGGGCGTCGTCGTAGCTAAAAGGCTTTTTTTGCTTTTCCTTCGTCCAGCAGGAACTGCCTGAAGGCCTGTGCTGTTGCCGACAGGCGTTTGTTTTTGCGATGGACGATGAACCAATAGCGCTGGATAGGGAAAAACGCCACGTCGAGTAACGCAAGGCGTTTGGTTTCCAGTTCCAGCGAAACAGTATGCAGCGAGACCACAGCCAAACCCATCCCGGCCTGTACGGACTGTTTGATGGCTTCATTCGTATTCATCACCAGCCCGGTAAGCGGGGCGATTTGATGAGACTGAAAAAATCTTTCGGAAGCGCTGCGGGTACCCGAACCCTCCTCACGTACTATCAAGGTCTCTTCAGCAAGGCGGCTGATCGGGATATTTTTTTGTCCCGCCAGTGGATTGTCCGGAGCGGCAATCACTACCAGCGGATTTTCCATAAAGGATTCGGCGATCAGGTCGTGTCCATCCGGTGGCTGTCCCATGATGGCCAGGTCGATTTCGTTCTGGTCGAGTTGACCCAGCAAGGCTTCGCGGTTGGTGACATCCAGATTGAGCGTGATTTGCGGATGCGTCTGACGGAAGCTGGCCAATAGCTGCGTGGCGAAATAATTCGCAGTGGACGCGACCGAGATTTTCAGGTTGCCGCGTTCCATGCCCTTGAGTTCGGCCAAGACCAGTTCCGCTTCGACGAGTTGTTCCGCGATCGCTCTGCTATAACGATACATCTCGCGCCCTGCTTCGGTCAGGTAAATTTTTTTACCGAGTTTCTCGAACAATGGCAGGCCGAGGCTTTCTTCCAGCAGCTTAATCTGCATGGAAACCGCTGGCTGAGTCAGATGCAATTCGCGCGCTGCACGGGAATAGCTTAGATTCCGCGCGACGGCTTCATAAATTTTTAATTGGCGTAGAGTAAGATGCAGCATACGGATATTATGTCATAAGTTAAAGCTTATGATAACAATCAAAATGATTGAATATATCTTATGGAATTATCCCTATACACTGTTCTCACTGTCGAATATGAGCCTATAAGCACTGCGCAGGTCTCGACGGGTAATTTAACTGTTAATTTTGGAGGTTGTTGATGGCTACTAAAACATACAACGCTGGTGTGAAGGAATACCGGCAGACTTATTGGACGCCGGATTACACCCCGCTGGACACCGACCTGCTGGCCTGCTTCAAGATCACTCCGCAAGCGGGTGTGGATCGTGAAGAAGTGGCCGCTGCCGTGGCTGCGGAGTCGTCGACCGGTACCTGGACCACTGTCTGGACCGATCTGCTGACCGATCTGGATTACTATAAAGGTCGTGCCTATCGCATCGAAGACGTGCCTGGCGATGACACCTGCTTCTACGCGTTTGTGGCATACCCGATCGACCTGTTCGAAGAAGGTTCCGTGGTCAACGTGCTGACCTCTCTGGTGGGTAACGTATTCGGCTTCAAAGCCCTGCGTGCCCTGCGTCTGGAAGACGTGCGCTTCCCTATTGCTTACGTTAAAACCTGCGGTGGACCACCTGCAGGTATCCAGGTTGAGCGTGATCGCCTGAATAAATATGGTCGTCCGTTGCTGGGCTGCACCATCAAGCCCAAGCTGGGCCTGTCCGCGAAGAACTACGGTCGTGCAGTATACGAATGCTTGCGTGGCGGTCTGGATTTGACCAAAGACGACGAGAACGTTAACAGCCAGCCGTTCATGCGTTGGCGCGATCGTTTCGAATTCGTAGTAGAGGCTTGCCAAAAAGCTGAACGCGAAACAGGCGAGCGTAAAGGCCACTATTTGAACGTGACCTCACCGACGCCGGAAGAAATGTACAAGCGTGCAGAATTTGCCAAGGAACTCGGCGCGCCAATCATCATGCACGACTACCTGACCGGCGGCCTGACGGCAAATACCGGTTTGGCTAACTGGTGTCGTGACAATGGCATGCTGTTGCACATTCACCGCGCCATGCACGCCGTGCTGGACCGCAATCCGCACCACGGTATTCACTTCCGCGTATTGACCAAAGTGTTGCGTCTGTCAGGTGGTGATCACCTGCACTCCGGCACCGTGGTCGGCAAGCTGGAAGGTGATCGTGAAGCCACATTGGGCTGGATCGACACCATGCGCGACAGCTTCATTAAAGAAGACCGCAGCCGTGGCCTGTTCTTTGATCAGGACTGGGGTTCAATGCCTGGTGTGTTCCCGGTAGCTTCCGGCGGTATCCACGTATGGCACATGCCGGCACTCGTTTCCATCTTCGGTGACGACGCCTGCCTGCAATTCGGTGGCGGCACACTGGGTCACCCATGGGGTAACGCTGCTGGTGCAGCAGCCAACCGTGTTGCGCTTGAGGCTTGTGTGGAAGCACGCAACCAGGGCGTTGAAATCGAAAAAGAAGGCAAGGACATCCTGACCAAGGCCGCGACACACAGCCCAGAGCTGAAGATTGCCATGGAAACCTGGAAAGAAATCAAGTTCGAATTCGACACCGTGGACAAGCTGGACGTCGCGCACAAGTAATTAGGCGATATTGTCGCAGAGGCATCCCGGACGTAAATAAAAAGCTTCCGGGATCAAATTACCGAATTAAAAGGAAATAAAATGTCTGAAGTCATGGATTACAAAAGTCGCGTAAGCGATCCCGCCAGCCGGAAATTCGAAACTTTCTCCTATTTGCCTGCAATGGAACCGGAAAGCATCCGCAAACAGGTGGAATATTTGGTACAGAAAGGCTGGAACCCGGCCATCGAACACACTGAGCCTGAGTACTTGATGGACTCTTACTGGTATATGTGGAAACTGCCGATGTTTGGTGAAACCGATGTGGAAAAAGTGCTGGCTGAAGCCGAGGCATGTCATAAAGCCAACCCCAATAACCACGTGCGTTTGATTGGTTATAACAATTTTAACCAGTCCCAAGGCGCATCCATGGTGATCTTCCGCGGCAAGACTATTTAAAGTCGCGGCGCGGGCAACCGTAGCGAAGCCCCCGCTGCCGTGAGGCTGCGGGGGCTTTTTTGTGCGGGAAATTTAGTCTCTGAATCAAATCTGGTTCACAGCAGTTGAGCTAATTCCGCACACCTTAACCAATAAATAATTTCCAGATACGGAGTTCGACATGAGCGACACTATCGCGCAGTACCGCATCGAAAAAGAACCCTACTACCGCGGCGTGGCCGACGAAGTTGCGCTGTATCAAGCGGCCTACTCGGTGCGCATGCCGATGATGCTCAAAGGCCCCACCGGCTGCGGCAAGA
>NZ_JBTSEG010000047.1:0-14223 GCF_054605375.1 Sulfuriferula sp.
AGGGCGAAGAACGCCAAAAGCAGTGAGGAAAATTGCATTTCCTGAGCATTTCACATTGTCGTTTGAAAATTTGAAGCGGAGCCGTCTGCTGCTGCGCGGCAGGCGGGGTTGTTCAGAGCATCCCTAGAAAAAGTGATGCAGGCGCGCGCTGCGGTGTCTACGGCACGCGAGGCGCACAATGTGCCCGCCTTATCCAGCGCGGAAGGCTCATTGCGCACCAGTCTGGGCGGGCTGTTTGCCGTGGTGGAAGCCTATCCCGAACTGAAAGCCGACGCGAGCTTCAAAACCCTTCAGGCACGCATTATTGGACTTGAAAATGCGATTGCCGACCGCCGCGAATTCTACAATGACAGCGTTAACATCAACAACGTGCGCATTGAGCAGTTCCCTGACGTGATCATCGCTAAAAAATTCGGCTTCAAGGCTTTTGAACTGCTCAGATTCAAGGCAGACGAAATAACCGATGTGAACGTTAAAACCTTGTTTGGCTGAATATGGGCTGGATTTCAGAGGCCGTCGCCGAAGCTCGCCACACCTTCGCCAATGGTCTCACTACCGGATTCAACCTGCTGTTTCTGATACTTGGTTTAGAGATCGGCAATCACACTGGCTGGCTTGTCGCCTTATCGCTGGTTGGTATCACCAGTTTTATCGCCTGGCTCGCCAACCATCGACGCTACCGTCTTGTAGCTGATACACCCACCTCCAGAATCATCTCCGCACCTCAGGGTTACACTGAATTCGCCGGACGCGGCAGGTATCTTCATGGAGCACAATTAGTCAGTCATCTCAGTAATCTGCCCTGCCTGTGGTATCGCTATCGCGTCGAACGTCGGAGCAACGAAGATAACTGGGAATTTATCGATTCCGGCGCCAGCCATGACACCTTCGCCCTGGACGATGGCAGCGGCCAGATATTGATCGATCCAGACGGCGCTGAAATCCGTACCAACCATAAACGCGAATGGGTTGAACAGGACTACCGCAAGACTGAATGGATGCTGCGGGCTGATGAGCCGCTATATGCTATTGGCGAGCATGTCACGCTGGGCGGTGCCAATGCCGAACTGGACGCGAAACAGGATGTGTCGGACCTGCTGGCGCAGTGGAAGCAGGATAAAGCCACGCTGATGTCGCGTTTTGACTTGAACAAGGATGGCGAACTGGACGCAAACGAATGGGAAACCGCTGTGCTGATGGCAAAACAACACATCGCCGCCGAACATCAAGAAATCCGCCTGAAAGACGGCGTACATATGCTACGCAAGCCCGGTGATGGACGACTATACCTGGTCGCCAACGAACCGCCGGACAAGCTCGCCACCCGCTTTCGGTTGTGGTCATGGGTACATCTGACCATCATGAGTGGCGCCATTGCCCGCCTGATCTGGCTCGGTGTACATTGACGCGCTATCCTGGCCGTGCCCGGCAAGCTACCCCGCCTGTTTCGCTTCCAGCGCTTCCCAACGCGCCAGAACCACTTCCAGCTCTGAATCTATGGCTGCAAAACGCGCTTGCAGACGTTTGGCTTCGCCGGGCTGACTGCTGTATAGCGTACCGTCGGACAGGCGCGCAGTGATGCCGGTTTGCTCCTCTTCCAGCGCACGAATCTGCTCGGGCAAAGCCGTCAGTTCCTGCGCTTCCTTCCAACTCAGTTTTGACTTGGCAGCTGCTGGCTTGGCAGGCTCCGGCTTGCTCAACGTCGCGGCTTTGATGGCTGCCTTGTCCGAGCCGGGCCTGGGGCGCTGCGCCAGCCAGTCGTCGTAGCCACCCGCATATTCGCGCAACATGCCATCGCCTTCGAAGGCGATCACCTGGGTCACCACGTTGTCGAGGAAGGTACGGTCGTGTGACACCAGCAACACCGTGCCGGGGTAGTCCTGCAGCAACTCTTCGAGCAGTTCCAGGGTGTCGATGTCGAGGTCGTTGGTGGGCTCGTCCAGCACCAGAACATTGGCCGGACGGGTAAACAGGCGCGCCAGCAGCAGCCGGTTACGCTCGCCGCCGGACAGCGATTTCACCGGTGAGCGCGAACGCGCCGGGGCAAACAGGAAGTCTTCCAGATAACTGATGACGTGCTTGCGCTCGCCGCCGATTTCGACGAAATCGCCGCCCTGGCTGATGGTGTCGGCGACGGTCATTTCCTCATCGAGCTGGGTGCGGAACTGGTCGAAGTAAGCGACCGAAAGCTTGGTGCCGAGCTTGACGGTGCCGGAATCCGGCTCGATTTCGCCGAGGATGAGCTTGATCAGCGTGGTCTTGCCTATGCCGTTGGGACCGATCAGGCCGACCTTGTCGCCGCGCTGGATCACTCCGGAAAAATCGCGGATCAGCGTGCGCCCGCCATAGGCTTTGGTCACGTGCTCAAGCTCCGCCACGCGCTTGCCGGATTTTTCGCCGCTGTCCACGTTGAGGTTGACCTGCCCCAGATGATTGCGGCGTTCGCTGCGCTCGTGGCGCAGCTGCTCGAGGCGGCGTACGCGACCTTCGTTGCGGGTACGCCGCGCCTTCACGCCCTGGCGCAGCCATACTTCTTCCTGCGCCAGCACCTTGTCGAACTTGGCGGTTTCCACTGCCTCAATCGCCAGTTGCTCGGCCTTGATACGCTGATATTCGGTGAAATTACCCTCGTAAGTACGGAGTACTCCACGATCCAATTCAACGATCTGGCGCGACACGTTGTCCAGAAAACGCCGGTCGTGGGTAATCACGATGACACCGCCAGTGTAGCCACGTATCAATTCTTCCAGCCATTCAATGGAAGCCAGATCGAGGTGGTTGGTAGGCTCGTCCAGCAAGAGCAAATCCGGTTCGGTGACCAGCGCACGCGCCAGTGCCACGCGTTTTTTCAAGCCGCCGGAAAGCGTGCCAACCAGAACATCTTCGGGCAGATTGAGTTTGGTCAGTACGGTCTCCACACGCGCCTGGAGACTCCACCCATCGCGCGCTTCGAGCGCCGTTTGCAGCGTCTGCATGCGCGCCATCAGTGACTCGAAATCGGCATCCGGCTCGCCCATCTTGTGGGTGACTTCGTGATAATCCAACAGCAACTGGCTCACCTCACCCAACCCCTCTGCCACCGCTTCATACACGGTGTGATCGGACTCCAGTTGTGGTTCCTGCGGCACATAAGCGAGCTTGAGGCCGGGCTGACGCCATACTGAGCCATCATCCGGCTTGGTATCGCCTGCCAGCAACTTGAGCAGGCTGGATTTACCCGCACCATTGCGGCCAATCAAGCCAATATGGGCACCAGGCTCAATCACCCAGTCGGCATGATCGAGCAGCGGCACATGGCCAAAAGCGAGGGAGGCATTTTCTAAGGTGAGCAGCGGCATGGGACGAGGAACATACTAGTGAGAAAACCGGATATTCTACCCGGTTGTTACATAAACTTGCGGATGTTCACCCGCTAGTTTCCTGATGAAAGAATCCGGATACAAGAAGCACATCGCATACGCCGTTTAACAAGGCATACCGGCAGGGAGCTGTGCCCTAATAGAAATCTTGGTACAGTACAATGATGTGCCCGGAAGAAATCACTTCCGGGCAATTTGAAGCGATCAGGCCATTGCCTTGACAGCGGACGACAGACGGCTTTTGTGGCGCGACGCTTTGTTTTTGTGGATGATGCGCTTGTCAGCAATGCTATCGATGGTTTTCATCGATTCGCCGAAAATGGATTGAGCAACAGCTTTATCACCCGCCAGCACGGCTTTTTGAACTTTCTTGATGGCGGTGCGCAAAGTAGAACGCAAAGCGGCGTTACGCGCGCGCTGTTTGTCATTCTGTCTGGCGCGCTTTCTGGCCTGTGCGCTATTTGCCATGGATGAAACTCCTGTCTGATTTTTCTAAACGCGGAATTATAAGGATTCTCTGCGTTGCTGGCAAGTCAATTTCCCGACGCACTTACTCCTGACATACAGCGCCCCTAAAATATATACGCAATCATGCAGAACCATAAATTCGAACGACATCTTCGTATCAACTGAGATACCAGATACTTCAAATTTGATGCAGATGCACCCGAACCTGCAATGACGGAAACCAATGCAGGCATTTCGCCTGATTGATGTAACTTGCCCGTTTAAGCAGTAACATACGAAACAAAATGAAAAAAAGAATAATCTACTAAGCAAGGAAGAGGGACACACACATGCAAGCGGCAGGCACTCTGGCTGGGGCACTACCGATTCCCATTGCCGATGAACTGGATTTATACAAACGTTACCTCAAGGCGCTTAGCAGCGTGGCCGGGGTTTTACTGGAAGGCACCAGCGAACAAAATCTGACCGAAGTACTTCAACTATTGGTCGCAAACACCGGGATAGGCTGTTGCGCGCTGTTTCTGAACAAGCCCGAGAAAGACGCCCACGGCGCCAAACTTTATTGCACCTGGTCATCAACCGAAGCGGTGAGTCAATTATCCGATTTCACACAGTTCCGTGAGATCGATTATCAAAAGCTTCCGCTGCTGTTCGATACATTGCATGCCGGCATGGTGTTTTCCAAAAGCATCGCAGAACTGCCGACCGAGGAAGCCGCACTCTTTGGCTCGCAGCAAATACATACGGCACTATGCATACCCTTGTTGATGCAGGACAGAATGGAAGGATTTCTCGGCCTGTTTAGCCGGGATGAGCCGCGCAACTGGTTACCCATAGAGGTGAATGTATTGTGCGCGATCACCAACAGCCTCGCACTCGCGCTGGTTCGTAAACGTGCCGAGCAAAATCTGGCAGCAAGCAGCGAACGGCTGAAAGCGCTGGTTGGCGCAACCGAAGACATGATTATTGAATATGATTTTAAGGGTCATATCATCAACATATGGTCCGATAGCGGCTCCTTTTCCATCGGCCTGACCACGGACATTACCGGCCTGATTCTGGAACAGGCACTGCCCAATGATATGGCCCAGGCCATTAAGCGCGCCACCCCGAAATTACTTGCCGGCAGCACTCGCGAAACATTTGAATTCACGCTGAATATTGACAGCATAGATCGCTTTTTTCTGGGCAGATTGCAAATGTTGCCTTCCGAAACCGGAGAAAACAGAAATATGGTGGCGCTGATCCGCGACATTACCGAATTGATGCAGGAAGAAGCGCAACGCCTGTCGATGCTGGAAACCCTCAACCTGCTTGAAGAAGCCATCGTCGATCTCTCGCTGGATGGTTTTCTGCTCAATTTTAGTGGCGCCTGGAGCAAATTACTGGATTTGCCGAGCGAACTTACCCACGATCACGTCGGAAAGCTGCTGAGTAATTTCGTTTATCCAGACGACCGCGCCATACTTACCACCGTGATTCGGGAATTAGCCTCGGGAAATAAACATTCCGAAGTGGTGCGATTTCGGTTCCTGCACGGCGAAGACCCCATCTGGATCGAAGCACACTTGCTCGCACACCGCTCACTACAGGGCCAGATCACGGCACTGCGCGGCGTTCTGCGTGACATCACGTCCAGTTATTTGCAGGAGCGGCGCATTACCCAGATGGCTTTACACGATGCTTTAACCCAGTTGCCTAACCGTATTTTGCTGGAAGAACACCTGCAACAATCCATTGCCCGTGCACAACGCGGAAACGAAAAAGTCGCGCTGGGATTTATCGACGTTGATTTTTTCAAACACATCAACGATACCCTCGGACACAAAGCCGGTGACATGGTCCTCGTCACGCTCAGCAAGCGCCTGCAATCGGTGCTCAGGGAAATAGACACGCTATCGCGCTGGGGGGGAGATGAATTTGTGGTGTTGCTTCCCGATGCCAATAGCGAAGAGGCGATTCGCAAAATTGCGGATCGCATGCGCAAAGTGGCTCTTAAAAGTATCGATCTGGATGGTATCGAGACCAAGGTTACACTCAGTATCGGCCTGGCAATATTTCCGGATGACGCAGACAGCCCGGAAACCCTGATGAGCATGGCGGATCACACCATGTTCCATGCCAAAAGTGTCGGGCGCAACAATGTGCAGTTTTTTCAGGATATCCGCGGAACGCTGAAGCGATAGCTTCGCATAATGGCTAAACCGGGTAATGCAAGCACATTGATACGTTACGTCGACTGAACACTTCCCGGAATCTGTGGTGTTTCGTTCACCACATCTGCGCACTGCGCGCGATGTCTTAACGCATGATCCATCAGCACTATCGCCATCAGTGCTTCGGCAATTGGCGTGGCGCGAATACCAACACAAGGATCATGGCGGCCATGCGTAACGACCTCGATGGGGTTCCCCTGCTTGTCAATGGAACGGCCGGGCAGACGGATTGATGAAGTGGGTTTGATGGCGACATGGGCGACAATATTCTGCCCACTGGAGATGCCGCCCAGCACACCGCCAGCGTGATTGGACAGGAAACCTTCCGGGGTAAGTTCATCGCGATGTTCAGTGCCTTTCTGACGCACGCATTCGAAGCCGTCGCCAATTTCCACACCTTTAACGGCATTGAGTCCCATCAGTGCATGAGCGAGGTCGGCATCGATGCGGTCATAGAGCGGCTCGCCCCAACCTGCCGGAACATTTTCGGCCACTACAGTGATTTTGGCGCCGATTGAGTCGCCGGATTTGCGCAGTTCGTCCATGTAGGCTTCCAGCGCCGCGACACTATCTGGATCAGGGCTGAAGAAAGCATTTTCGCCAACGGCTGCCCAGTTTTTAAAAGTCAAATCAATCGGCCCCAGCGCAGACATGTAGCCGCGCACCTGGATACCGTATTTTTGCGCCAGCCATTTTTTTGCAATGGCTCCGGCACCCACTGTGGGTGCGGTGAGTCGTGCCGATGAACGCCCGCCTCCCCGATAGTCACGGATGCCGTATTTGTGCCAGTAGGTATAGTCGGCGTGGCCGGGGCGAAATGTCTCGGCGATGTTGCCGTAATCCTTGCTGCGCTGGTCTTCATTGCGAATCAATAAGGCGATGGGCGCACCCGTCGTGCGGCCTTCGAAAATACCGGACAGGACCTCCACCGTATCCGATTCACGCCGCTGGGTGACATGGCGGGAAGTGCCGGGCTTGCGACGATCCAGTTGCACCTGGATATCCTCTGCGCATAATTCCATGCCCGGCGGGCAACCATCCACTACACAGCCGATGGCCGGACCATGAGATTCACCAAAGTTCGTCACGCTAAATAACTTGCCTATGCTGCTACCGGACATGGTCGTGCTCACTCAAATCTCAAAGCGCCGAGTTTAACATGGCTGACTTACTTGCTGACCTGTAACCCGGACAGCAAGCTGATTCCCCATGCGACGCCGAAACCGGTCACCCCGGTGCCCACTGCACCCAGACCATCGTCACAGTTGCTCGAAGACAAGTCCACATGCAACCAGGGCCGCTTGTCCACGAAGCGGTTAAGAAAGCGCGCGGCCAGGATATGGTCAGCATCGCCGTCCAGCGTACATTGCTTGATGTCGGCAATGTCGGAATCCAGGGCGGGTTCGTAATCTTCGTCCATCGGGAATGCACACATGCGTTCTCCGCTGACTTTGCCTGCTGCGACTGCCTGGCTAAGCAATTCATCACGATTGGACAGCACCCCGCTGTAACGCTCGCCCAGCGCAGCGCCCATGCTACCGGTCAGGGTGGCGAAATCAACCATGGCATCAGGTTTCTCACGCGCGGCCAGGGCAAGTGTATCGGCCAGCACCATGCGCCCTTCTGCATCCGTATGCACCACCTCGATGGTGGTGCCGTTGAGCGCAGTGACCACGTCATTTTGCTTATACGCTTTTGCGCTGATGTGGTTTTGCGCAATAGCCAGCCAGCAATCAATGTTTACTGGCAAATTCAGACGCGTGGCGGCTACCAGAATACCCAGCGCGACTGCCGAACCATTCATATCCTCATGCATGCCCTGCATGTATCTGGCAGGTTTGAGATTGTGGCCGCCCGTATCGAAACAGATACCTTTGCCCACTATCGCCACGGTCAGCCTGGCCTTGGGATGACGGTGACGCAGATGCACAATTGCCGCATCTTCCGGATCCGAACCCTGACCGACTGCGACAAATGCGCCAGCACCCAGTTTGCGCAATTTTTTCATGTCATATTCGGTATGCTTCCAGCCATTGTCTTTGGCCAGTTCGCGCACCCGTTCGCGGTAGATACTTGGGGTGAGCTGGTTGGGTGGCGTGACCGTGAGACTGCGGCACAGGGTATTGCCTTCCGCCACCGCGCGCTGGGCGGCAAAACCATCCGTCGAGACATGGCCAAACAGGCGCATGGTCTGCAGCGGTTTGGGCCTGTCCTTGCTTTTCAGGCTGGGCAGCGCTGCGCCGTTGATCCACGCCACATACACCGCAGCAGCCGCAGCCTGAGCGCGAAAATCCTCATCACCGCTGATCGCCAGACTGATTTCCCTGGGTGATTCGTCCAGAAGAATATGCAAGGCCTGGCGCAACACGGAGTGCTGACTAAATGTGGGCTGCTTGGTATCCAGCATGACCCACACGATCAAGCCGCCATGTGCCGTTTCCACAGCGACTGGCGTTTTCGCCAATTCAACCGGTTTTTTGTCGCGTCTGCGCAATGCAGCGGCGAGTTGTGCAAGACCCGGCAGGGCGCCTTCTTGTGGCAAGGCGGCAGTTTTCGGTAAAACCATCAAAATATGATTGGCTTTATCCATTTGCGCCACAGAAATTTGTTTTTTGTTTTCAATCAGTTTTGCGAGCATATTCAACCTTGACGTGGGGTTTTGGCTTGACCGGATAGGGTGTTTTAACCGATGATAGCAGAGTTTGTATTATCTAAAATCAGTCCGGCCTCAAGCTCTTGCAAGGAAGAAATACATGAAACTGGAAGACAAAAAGCGCGTGCTGCGCGAAATGGTGTTGCACCGTCGCTTTGAAGAGCGCTGTTATCAGGGCTATATCGAGCGCAAAATCGGTGGCTTTCTGCACCTCTATCCAGGCCAGGAAGCCTGCTGTAACGGCGTGATGGAAGCGGCCCGTCCCGGACACGATTATGTCATTACCGGTTATCGCGATCACATTCATGCCATCAAATGCGGTTCCGATCCCAAAGCCGTGATGGCCGAGCTGTATGGCAAGGAAACCGGCTCATCCAAAGGCCGCGGTGGCTCCATGCACATCTTTGATGTGGCACATCGCTTCATGGGGGGTTACGCGCTGGTTGGCGGGCCGTTTCCGCTTGCCGCAGGCATCGCAAAAGGCATCCAGCTGAAGGGCGGAGATGAAATCTCCATTTGCTTCCTGGGCGACGCCGCCAACAATCAGGGGGTTTTCCATGAAACCTTGAATATGGCTGCGTTGTGGAAACTGCCCGTGCTGTTTGTGTGCGAAAACAACCAGTATGGTATTGGCACTTCGATTGATCGCTCCACAGCGGTACTCGACCAGTACAAGCGCGTCTGCAGCTACGGAATCGAATCCGCGCAGTGTGACGGGCAGGACGTGGAAGTCGTGCATGAGCATGCCATCAAGGCGGTCGAACATGTGCGCAGCCGCAAAGGCCCGTATTTCCTTGAGTTGATGACCTACCGGTACCGTGGTCATTCCATGTCCGACTCGCGCGGCTACCGCACGCGCGAAGAAGAGGAGCAATGGAAGCTGCGCGATCCCATCAATATTCTGCGTGACCGACTGATTGAAGCCGGTTCACTCAGCATGGATGAATTTACCACCATGGAAAAAGAAACCGACGCTTATATCGAGAACGAAGTCATCAAATTCGCCGAAGAATCACCCGAACCGAACGTTGCTGATCTGGAAAAATACGTTTTCGCTTAAATACACCATCACAGAAAGCTCGGTACCGCGGAATCAAGGCACCGCGCGCCACTGAATTGCTCTGTGAGCACTGCCCGTGTGGCAAAAGATCAAGGATTAAGGAAAGATCAACATGGCTGAAATAATGTACTGGGAAGCGCTGCAACGCGCTCATGACGAGGAAATGGCACGCGACCCGCTGGTCATTTGTATGGGTGAAGACATCGGCGTGGCCGGCGGCACCTACAAGGCCACCAAAGGGCTGTATGAAAAATACGGCCCGTTACGGGTAATGGACACACCGATCTCCGAAGGCGGTTATACCGGCTTGGGGATCGGCGCATCCTTTCTTGGCATCCGCCCCATTATTGAAATCATGTCGGTGAATTTCGCCTGGCTGGCGATGGACCAGATGTTCAACTCCGCCGCCAAGGTGCGCTATATGTCGGGTGGCCAGCTCACCTCCCCCAGCGTATTCCGCGCCGCAGGGGGCGCTGCCCATCAACTGGGCGCCCAGCATTCGGCGCGCATGGAAAAAGTGTTCATGGGTATTGCGGGACTGCGCGTGGTCACCCCGTCCAATCCCAAGCAGGCCTACGGTTTGTTGAAATCTGCAGTGCGCAGCGATGACCCGGTGTTCATCAACGAACACGAACTCATGTACAACATGAAGGGCGAAGTACCGGACGAAGAATATTTCCACCCGCTGGAAGGTTCGGAAATCAGCCGCTCAGGTAACGATGTCACCCTGTTCGGCTATAACATCTCGGTACACTGGTGCCTCAAGGCCGCCGAGATACTGGATAAACAATATGGCATTTCCGCGGAAGTAGTGGATCTGTATTCACTCTCTCCGCTGGACCGTGCAGGCATCAAAAAATCGGTATGCAAAACCCATCGTGCCGTGATCGCTGAAGAAGACGAAGCACCGGTGGGCGTCGGCTCCGAAGTCATCGCGATCATCAACGAAGAATGCTTCTTTGATCTCGATGCCGCGCCGGTCCGCGTGCATTCCGCCCTGGTGCCTCAACCTTATAATCACACGCTGGAAAAAGCGGCCATTCCCGATCATGAAGATGTGGTTGCGGCAGTTTTGAAAATGCTCGGCAAATGAAAACGCCGGTCGCAGCTGATCAGTAGTTATACCTTTGTGCGGCCCCAGGCCGCACAAATTTTGACTGCGGACTGCATATACCAGGCTAGAGGAAAAAACAATGTCATCACATTACGTCATTACCATGCCACAACTGTCCGACACCATGACCGAGGGTGTTGTGGTGACCTGGGAAAAACAGGTTGGCGACAAAGTTGAGCGCGGCGATATCGTGGCAACCGTCGAAACCGACAAAGCCATCATGGATGTGGAAGTATTCAAAGCCGGTTATCTGGCTGGCCCTTTGGCCGATGTCGGCGCCACCGTTGCGGTGAGCGGCGCATTGGGCTATATCACGGACACCCTGGGCGATCTTGCTATCGGCGACGGCGAAATCGTTACCGAACAGGCGGCAACTGAAATGATCCCGCATCACGCCGGCATACCGATTGTCATGCCGCAATTGTCCGACACCATGACAGAGGGCATCGTGGTCACCTGGGAAAAAACCATCGGTGCCGTCATCAAGCGCGGCGACATCGTGGCAACCGTGGAAACCGACAAAGCCATCATGGACGTCGAGGTGTTCCAGGAAGGCTTCCTGTCCGGTCCATTGGCCGGTGTGGGCAGTACCGTGGAAGTGGCGCATCCGATGGCTTTCATCGTGGGTGATGCAGCTCAGGTAAACGACACCGAAGTCACGCTGTCCGCCGAACATAAAGTGGTGGAATCACACCACCAGAAAAACCATGTGGCGACAACACCGGCAGCAGCCAAGCCGGGCAGCGTCGCGCATCCCGGTGCCAAACCTGTGGCCCGTCCTGCAGGACGTCAGGCCAGTCCTTACGCGCGTAAAATGGCCGGCGAAACTGGTGTGGATTTAAGCCAGTTGGCGGGTTCCGGCCCGGCTGGCGTCATTGTCGCCCAGGATGTCGCGCGAGCTCGTCCGAGCATGGCACAAGTCGCACATTCCCTGCCGCAGGTCGAAGTTCCCGGCACCGGCCGTCCGATGTCTTCAATGGAAAAAGCAGTGTCGCATGCGATGACGGCGGCATTGACGCTGCCTACTTTCGACGTCACTTTCAACATCAAGCCCGAGAAGCTCATCGCTGCAGCCAAGGCGCGCAAGGTCTCTGTCACCGTGGCCATCGCCAAGGCCTGTTCAGTGGCCATGCTGAAGCATCCGATGATGAACAACTGCTATCAGCCAGTGGACAAAATCGTCGAACGCAGCAACCACGATTTCGGTGTAGCCGTTGCAGCCGACGGTGGCGGGCTGGTAGTGCCGATCCTGCACAACATCGAACAGAAATCCCTGGAGCAATTGCAGGCCGAGTGGAGCGAGCTGATGCCGCGCGCACGCGCACGCAAACTGTCGCCCAATGAATACGCCAACCCGACTTTTACCATTTCCAATATGGGGATGTTCGGCGTCACCCATTTCACTGCCATCCCTACCCCGGGCATCGCTGCCATCATGGCTATCGCCGCGACCGGAACGGACGGCATGCCGGTGAACATCACCGGCGATCATCGCGTAGTGAATGGTGCGCACGTCGCCGCTTATCTGGCCGACTTGAAACAGATTATTGAAAATCCGGAAAGCTGGCTGGAAAGCATGGTTGCCGCCAACCCGATTCCTGAAGGCGACTGGGACTTTCCGGTCATCGTCATCGGCGGCGGCCCCGGCGGCGAGGACTGCGCCCGCGACCTGGTCGAGCATGGCGTCAAGGCGGCGATGATCAACAACGCCCCGCTGCCTGGCGGCGAGTGCCTGTGGCGCGGCTGCATTCCGTCGAAGGCCTGGCGGCACAATGCCGACCTGATGCGCGATCGCGCCCACGATGCGGAAAAAGGCATCACCGGCACCAATATTCCCAAGCTTGACTGGGCCACGCTGGAAACACGCCGCAAAGCCATTCTGCAAACCCGCGGCGAACTGGCGCTGAAAACCGACAAGGGCGTCAAGATCGACGTACGGGAAGGTTTTGCCTCCTTTGTCGATGATCACACCATCAAGATTCAGCCGCCAGCAGGCGACGCCTACACTCTGCGCTTCGGTGCAGCGGTGATTGCTCCCGGCGCGCCACCATTCGTGCCGCCGATTCCCGGTGCGCGCGAAGGCCTGGATAGTGGCGGCGTGATTACTTCCGACACCATCTGGAACCTGCCTGCTCCGCCGAAGAAACTGGCCATTGTCGGTGGTGGTGTCATCGGCGTGGAAATGGCGCAGATTTTCCGTGATTTCGGCACCGAGATTCTGATGCTGGAAGCCAAGGATCGTATTCTTGCTGAGGTGGAAGAAGAAATCGCCAAACAGCTCACCGAACTCCTCAAGCAGGAATTCAGCGTCGTCACCAGCGCCAAAATCGGTGGCATTGCCGGTACGCCGGGGAAAATGAAGCTCGACTATGCAGACGCCGAAGGCAAAAATGCCAGTTTTGATTGCGACTATGTATTGATGGCGACAGGCAAACGTCCCGATACCAGCAAGCTCAATCTGGAATCTGCTGGCGTGCAACTGGATGGTGCAGCGATCAAGGTCGACACGCGTGGCCGCACCAGTGTGCCGCACATATACGCGGTCGGCGATGTGGTAGGCGGCTATATGCTGGCTCACACTGCCGCCACCCAGGGACGCGTTGCAGCCAGCAATTTGTTGGGTGAAGACCATGTGTACAACCAGGACCTGGATTGCGGCGTTACCTTCAGTCGCCCGCAAGCCGGTTTCGTCGGTCTTTCCGTGGCGCAGGCTAAAGCCAAAGGCATTGATGCAGTCGAAGCCAAAATGCCGATGAGCATCGACGCCAAGGCAATGATCAGCGGCGAGACCCACGGCATGATCAAGCTGGTGGCGGACAAAGCCACACAGAAAATCATCGGCGTGCATTTCCTGGCCGAACATACCGACACGCTGATCGGCGAAGCGGTGATGATGGTGTCCGCCGGGATGACGCTGAAACAGGTCGCCCAAGCAATCCATCCGCACCCTACCCAGACCGAATTGTTTGGCGAGCTGGCACGGCGCCTGATGTCACGCCTGCGCAGGACGGCCAAACGCTGAGCAAGCATTTTTATTGAAAATCCGGCGCACATCGTTTTGATGTGCGCCTTTAATGCAATCCGCGCATGTACCGGAAAAACAGTGCATTCAGTGCCATACCATGTATCCTCCGGGAACTACTCCATGTACGCCGCATCTTACCGCGGTGCCATACCCGATACGATTACAAAACCCGATTTCAACGAGCCACTGGCTTGACCACCCTTAAGGAGTTGTCCATGCCGTTATCCTTTTCGTCGCGCACCCTCAGCGCATTATTGCTAGCCGCTGCATTTCAGGTGAGCGCTGTCGCTGCACCGCTACCAGCCATCCCTGGGGCACCCAATGTGGA
>NZ_JBTSEG010000048.1:0-13110 GCF_054605375.1 Sulfuriferula sp.
TGAATAGCCTCAATCAGATGCTCGCGGAACGTGGCGTTGCACTTGAAGGGGCTTTGCGCAGAGCGGTTAATCAGCGGCATATGGAAAGCGGAGACATCGAGCTGTTCTAATCAACAGCGAGAAACGATACGAATGGGTAGTCAGCCCGGAAATATAAACAGTTAGGAATAAAAATGACCAAGACGATATTAGCAGTAGATGACTCCGGTTCATTACGCCAGATGGTGGCATTCAGCCTGAAGGCGGCTGGATACCAGGTGATCGAAGCTGTCGATGGGCAGGACGGCCTGGACAAGGCGAAGAAACAGACCGTTGATCTGGTGCTGACGGACCAGAACATGCCACGCCTGGATGGCATTGGCCTGATCAAGGCGTTACGCGGCATGACCAGCTATCAGCGTGTGCCGATTCTGATGCTGACGACCGAATCGGGTGACGATATGAAAGCTCAGGGCAAGGCCGCAGGCGCCAATGGATGGCTGGTCAAGCCATTTGATCCGCAGCGGCTGACCGAAGTCGTGAAAAAAGTAATCGGCTGATGAAACTACAAAAAATCATGCAATGCAAAAAAATGATGGAGGCCGAACATGACAGTTGATATGAGCCAGTTTTACCAGGTGTTCTTTGACGAGGCAGAGGAGCTGCTCGCCGAAAAGGAAAAGCTATTGCTGGCTGTGGATGTTTCAGCACCTGATTCCGAAGACCTGAATGCGATATTTCGCGCAGCACATTCGATCAAGGGTGGGGCAGCGACATTCGGTTTTACTGATATTACCGAAGTGACGCACATGCTGGAGTCCCTGCTCGACAGAATTCGCAAGGGTGAGATGGCGCTAACAGTTGAGCATGTGGATGCATTTCTGGCTGCCAAGGACATTCTGAAAATGCAAATGGATGGACGCCGGCATGGCGCGAGCGTCGATCAGGATGCGGTGAACAGCGTATGCCAGCGCTTGCAAGCGTTTTCGCAGGATTCAGCCACGGAAGCCGGGAATGCTGCGCAACAAATTAACCCTGTGGAACAACAAGCTGCTGAGGCCACACCCGCACAAGCAACTGCTACTGTAGCGGGCCGCAGTTTCCGCATTGAATTGCCTGAAGTGCCGCAGCGAGATGTGGATGCACTTGCCGCTGAGCTGGGTTTGTTAGGGGTAATCAATCAGACAGTGCTCGATAATAAACGTAGCGTTTTTTCTCTGGTGACCAGTGAGAAGCTGGACGATATTATTGCCATTTGCTCATTCGTGCTGGATCCGGACGACCTTAAAATCACCGAGGAAGCCACCGATGCATCGGTTCAGCCGGAGGCTATGCAGGAATCGGATCCCGGCTATGGTTTTTTCGAGCCACTGAAATCCGTAGTCGATAAAAAAGATACGCCAGCTGCTGAGCAGGCTGTAGCAGCCCCGGTCGGGCAGCAGGGCACTGAAACAGTTGTATCTGTTGAAGGTAAGCCGTTTGGCCGGCGTGCCGCAGATAAACAACCTGTAACGCAGGAATCATCATCGATTCGAGTGGGTATTGAAAAGGTAGATCAACTCATCAATCTGGTTGGCGAACTGGTTATTACTCAGGCGATGATCGAGCAGCGTACTGGTTCTCTTGACCCGATTCTGCACGAGCGCCTGTTGAATAGCGTGGGTCAGTTGACCCGGAATACACGTGACTTGCAGGAAGCGGTGATGTCCATTCGCATGATGCCTATGGATTATGTGTTCTCGCGCTTCCCGCGCATGGTGCGCGATCTGGCAGCCAAACTTGGCAAGAAAATTGAATTCGTTACACGTGGCGCCGCCACCGAGCTTGACAAAGGTCTGATCGAGCGCATTGTCGATCCGCTTACGCATCTGGTGCGCAATAGTGTTGACCATGGCATCGAAATGCCCGATGCACGCCGGGCTGCAGGCAAGGATGAGGCCGGAAAGTTGGTACTGGCCGCTGCACATCAGGGTGGCAACATCGTGATTGAGGTGAGTGACGATGGCGGCGGCCTGAATCGGGACCGCATCCTTGCCAAAGCCAAACAACAAGGATTGCCGGTTTCGGACACCATGCCGGATTCGGAGGTATGGCAGCTTATTTTCGCACCGGGTTTTTCCACAGCCGAGGCGGTGACAGACGTTTCCGGGCGCGGGGTGGGCATGGATGTGGTCAAACGTAACATTATGGCCATGGGTGGTACGGTGGAAATCCGTTCCGCCAAGGGCTATGGAACCACTATCGCCATTTCCTTGCCGCTCACGCTGGCGATTCTGGATGGCATGTCAGTCAAGGTCGGTGAAGAAGTTTATATTCTGCCGCTGGGTTATGTGATCGAATCGTTGCAACCTGCAATCGCAGATGTCAAGGAAATTGCCGGCCAAGGGCAAGTGGTCAAGGTCCGCGAAGAGTATCTGCCCCTGATTCCATTACACAAGATTTTTGCAATTGAGCCGCGCTTTACCGAACCCTCGCAGGGCATCGTCGTGATCCTGGAAAGCGATGGCAAGAAAGCGGCGTTACTGGTTGATAACCTGGTCGGGCAGCAGCAGGTGGTGGTGAAAAATCTGGAATCGAATTTCCGCAAGGTCGCTGGTATATCAGGCGCCACGATATTAGGTGATGGAGGAGTTTCCCTGATTCTCGATGTCGCCGCGTTATTGCGTTCAAGCCGTCAACTGAACGCTGCTCCCATTTTCTCCTGATAAGGGCAAAGATCATGTCACAAAATGCACATACACAAGCCAACGCGGCCTTGCACGAGGCGCACTCCGGAGAGGCAGCCGGAAACGAGTTTCTTGCTTTCACCTTAGGCAAAGAAGAATACGGCATCGATATTCTCAAGGTGCAGGAAATTCGCGGTTACGAACCGGTTACGCGAATTGCAAATTCCCCTGATTTCATCAAGGGGGTGGTGAATCTGCGCGGAATAATAGTGCCGATCGTAGATATGCGCATCAAATTCGATCTCGGGGAGCCGGTCTACGACCAGTTCACCGTCGTGATCATCCTGAATATCGCAGGCAGGGTAATGGGTATGGTCGTAGACAGCGTATCCGATGTGACCACGCTGTCGTCGGAGCAAATCAAGGCAGCGCCGGAAATGGGCACGACCTTCGACACTGATTATCTGATCGGGCTCGGTACGCTTGGAGAGCGCATGCTGATCCTGGTGGATATCGACAAACTTATGTCAAGTGCAGAAATGGGCCTGCTTGAGGAAGCTGTAGCGTAACGTAGGCATGTAAGCAGATCCGGCAAGTGCAGCTTCAGGCAAATTTCGGACTGATACAAGAATGAGGAGGATAGGGAAATGTTGAAGAATCTAAGTATCAAATCGCGACTGGTTTTCGTCATCGGGTTTCTTTCCATGCTGCTGTTGGGAATCGGCATCATGGGGTTGGTGAGTCTGAACGCTGCCAATAATGCATTGAAGAATGTATACGAGGATAGGATGGTCACCGTCGGACATCTGGATGAGCTGGTCAGGCTGATCAACAAAAACCAGTTAATCGTTGCCGAATCCATCGTTGGTCAGCTAGGGGCCTTTTCGGATGGACCGTCAGTCATCGGCAAGCAGATGGATGAAGCTGAAAAAGTCATCAAGGAGATTGATACCGTCTGGCATGCATACATGAAGGCTCCCCTGAATCCGGAGGAGAAAAAACTCGCTGATCGCTTTGTTGCCAGCCGCATCAAATACGGCCGTACTGGAATGCGCCCGGCAATGGCGGCGTTGCGTGCCACGGATTTTCAGCAGGCCGGGGAACTTGTTCAGGGGCCTATGAAAGAGGGTTATGTAGAAGTGCGCAAGAATATTGATGCACTGATTCAGTACCAGATGGATGAAGCGAAGCTTGATTTTGAAAATACGCAGCACTTGTACGCCACGGTACGCAATATTGCAATTGCAGCCATTCTGGCGGGTGTTCTGCTGGCTGCATTCTTCGGTATTTGGCTTGTTCGCGCGATTTCAGGACCATTGAACGAGGCAATTCGGGTTGCCAAGAGCGTTGCAGCCGGTGATTTAACCCAGGCCATCGAGGTTCGCTCCAAAGACGAAACAGGCCAGTTGATGCAGGCCATGAAAGACATGAACGACAGTCTGGTACATATTGTCGGTCAGGTACGTAATGGCACTGAAACCATCGCTGTAGCCTCACGCCAGATTGCCTCAGGCAATGCTGATTTATCCGCTCGTACTGAATCACAGGCGAGTTCACTGGAAGAGACTGCCAGTTCGATGGAAGAGCTCACCGGCACTGTGAAGCAAAATGCGGAACATGCGCGCCATGCCAATCAGCTGGTTGGTTCGACAGCTGAAATTGCCGCGAATGGCGGTCAGCTGGTCGGACAAGTGGTCACCACCATGGCATCCATCAAGTCCAGTTCACGCAAGATAGCCGACATCATCGGCGTGATTGATGGCATTGCCTTCCAGACCAATATCCTGGCCCTGAATGCTGCGGTTGAGGCTGCACGAGCTGGCGAGCAGGGACGCGGTTTTGCTGTCGTCGCAGCGGAAGTCAGAAATCTGGCCCAGCGCAGTGCCGGCGCGGCCAAGGAAATCAAGACATTGATCAGTGATTCGGTAGAACAGGTTGATGCGGGTAGCAAGCTGGTGGATGAGGCCGGTGAAGCGATGGATGATATCGTGACTTCCGTGGAATTGGTTGTCGACATCATCAGCGGTATTGCAACAGCCAGTCAGGAACAGAGCTCGGGTATCGAGCAGGTTAACCAGGCGGTCGGGCAAATGGATGAAGCCACCCAACAGAATGCTGCCCTGGTGGAGCAGGCCGCAGCGGCAGCCGAGAGCCTGCAGGATCAAGCAGCCAAGCTGGCTCAGGCAGTAAGCATCTTCAGGCTGGATGGAAATCAGCAGACACTGGATCAGCAAATGGATATTCCTGTACTGCGCGATCAGGTGGGAGCCAACGCAAAACCCGTCAGTACAATCAAGCCAAAAAAAATGGTGGCTGGCGGTAGTGGAGGAGGGTGGGAAGAATTCTGAGCAAGTTGACCGACGCCCAACTCAAGCTATTCCCGCAATAAGAGTTGGCATATCAAGCGGCATCGAAATTTTTATTGCGCCGCTTTCAGACTTCCATGACCCACCCTGATGGTTCATTAATCTGCGTGAAACGACGCGGATTAATGAACGATGCGCATCGGTTTGGTTGGCGCCGCCCTGTTTGCATACGGCCACACAATATTCCCGTTTCCCCCTCAAGTTCCCTCTTCAGGATGTCGATAAAAAAGTAAGCCATGCGGATAAGTAGGGCGGTATCGGAAATTAAATCAGGCCGTGTGCACCAGGATCATGAATCCCGGTAACGGTAAATTAAATTTGGATTAATACGGGATTTTCATACATGAACATGAAGTTAAAAACCAAGATCATTGTGAGCATGGGTTTGGTGTTCCTGCTGTTCAGCGTGGCGATTGGCGTGGCATTGACAGGAATGCAGAGTACCAAGAACCGCTTCGAGAGTTTTCTGGCACATGATCTAGCTCTCGCGCAAGCCGCAACCAACCTGTACGCTCAGGGTCTGCAAATGGGACAGGGCTTGCGCAGCATTGTGATGGATCCGGGTAACAAACCTGCTTTTCAGCAACTGAGCATGGCGGGCAATGAATTCAAGGAAACCAATCAAAAGGCCTTGTCTCTGGCAATAAATGATCCGGCAGACCTGAAAGTTCTTGAAGAGGTTGCGGCGTTGCGCGAGCAGCAAATCCCGATCCAGGCAAAAATCATATCCCTCGCAACCACGAACCAGGCTGCGGCCATCGAAGCAGTCAGTAAGGAAGAGACCCCGGTATGGCGCAAGATGCGAGAGCGCTTGCAAGATTACATCAAGGTTAAGAACGCTGCAGTAAAAGATACCAGGGCAGAGATGTCCGCCTTTAGTCAGCGCATGCTGGTTACAGCGCTGGTGCTGGTGATTGTCGCAGTTGTTGTGGGTGCGGGCATCGTGTTCTGGCTGATCCGTCACATCATGCAGCAGCTGGGCGGTGAACCTGCCTATGCAGTCGAAGTGGCGCATGCAATCTCTACCGGGGACTTTTCCAAAGACATTGCCATTGCGCGAGGTGACACTACCAGCCTGCTGTTTACCATGAATGCGATGCGCGAAAACCTGACCGTGACCATCGGCGACATCCGCCAATCCACCGAGACCATCGCTGTCGCCTCACGCCAGATAGCCACCGGCAACGCCGACTTGTCGGGCCGCACCGAATCGCAGGCGAGCTCACTTGAAGAGACCGCCAGCTCCATGGAAGAGCTGACCAGCACCGTCAGGCAGAACGCCGAGAACGCGCGTCAGGCCAACCAGCTGGTGGTATCAGCCGCCGATGTTGCCGTCAAAGGCGGCAAGGTCGTTGGTCAAGTTGTCGATACCATGTCCTCCATCAAAGACAGCTCGCGCAAGATCGCCGACATCATCAGCGTGATCGACGGCATCGCCTTCCAGACCAACATCCTGGCCCTGAACGCTGCGGTTGAGGCTGCGCGCGCGGGTGAACAGGGACGCGGCTTTGCCGTGGTGGCAGCCGAAGTACGCAACCTGGCCCAACGCAGTGCCGGTGCTGCCAAGGAAATCAAATCATTGATCGAAGACTCCGTCGACAAAGTCGACGTAGGCGGCAAACTGGTGGACGAAGCCGGCAAGACCATGGAAGAGATCGTCAACTCCGTCAAACGCGTCACCGACATCATGAGCGAGATTGCGGCTGCCAGCCAGGAGCAGAGTTCCGGCATCGAGCAAGTCAACCAGGCCGTCGGCCAGATGGACGAAGCCACCCAGCAGAATGCCGCCCTGGTGGAACAAGCCGCGGCGGCAGCCGAGAGCCTGCAGGACCAGGCCGCCAAACTGGCGCAGGCGGTGAGCGTGTTCAAATTGAGCGGAAGCAATCAGCCGGTGCGTCAGATTCGGCAAGACATCCCGGTACTCCACAATCAGGTCAAAGTCCAAGCCAAGCTGGCCCCAGTCAGACTGGCTGCCAAGCCGAAGAAACTGGCTGCGGGCGGGGGTGGCAGCAGTGAGGAGTGGGAAGAGTTCTAATAGGGTAGCCGGGGTACCCTCAGCATTTAGAGAAGAATCCAGAATACTTGTAGCTAAAAATCATTGAAAGAGGAAAGAAGACACGGTACGTGTCTCAACAAACTGGCAGTTGGCGGCGGGAACTGGGAAGAATTCTGAGTGTCTGCCGACCAGCGTTGCATTTTTAAGAGGCTCCCCAAAAAGGGGCGCGATTTCAAACAGCATTGAGATTTTTCATCCAAACCAGCTTTGGTTTATTCAGCTGAGACTGGATACGGCGACAGGCGGATGCAAGCCTGAAGTGCAACAGCGTTATGGCAAGTATTGGAACTGCTTCATAAAAAACAAAAAGCAAACAACAATAATGCAAACCAAAACCTCACTTCGCTTCAATGTCATCCTGACAGCAATTGCGCTGTGTGGCCTTGCCATGGTGGGCGCCATCTGGGTGGCAACGCAGGAACGCATCACATTCGAGCGTACTGGAGTTCTTGCCAATCAGAAGCAGGACAATACCCATCTTGCACGCTTGCTGGAAGAACAAATTTTGTCGAGTCTGAGGGACACAGAGCAGTTGCTGCGGCTGGTCAGATACCAGAATCAATACGGCGATCCGAATGCCATGTTCGAAGCTATCGGCCTCAATCGCCAAAAGTTTGATGATGTTGGCGCAATCGATGAACACGGTAAAACAATCTTCTCCACCCGGGTTTTAAAGCCCGGTGATTATCTTTTCAGAACATCGCTCGGATTTTATCAAGCGCATGATGACGATCGGTTGTTAATCGGCAAACCTGTGTTCTCGCATATAAACAATGGCTGGGTGATTCCGCTTTCGCTGCGCATCAATAAGCAAAACGGCGACTTCGGCGGAATAGTATTTGCCTGCATCAAGCCGTCCTATTTTTTCAGATCGTTCTTTGACCATATTCAACTCAGCAAAACAGCAGGTTTCCAATTACTGGGGACGGATGGCATCGTACGTGTGCAAGCTGGCGGTAGGAATACAGACCCGCACGACGATATGGAACGTATCTTGTTGGCGGCCCAGGCCGGGAATCGCAACGGCAGCTTCATCAGCCGGAATAAACGCAGCGATGCCGCTGAACTGGTCAGCTACCAGGTACTGGACAGATATCCGCTCATTGTCGCGATAAACAGCGCGCAGGCCGAGGTGCTGGCTCCTTTTCATCAGCGCCAGCGCATCTACTATTTGGTTGCCACGCTGAGCAGCGCCTTTGTGCTGGTCTTTGCCACGGGATTAATGCTGACGCAGTTGCGGCAAAAGCGTTATGTGGAGGCCCTGAGGGACAGAGAAACGCGCCTCTCACTGATTTACGAACATGCTGGCAGTCCCATTTTCGTCATTGACGTGGATGCAGATGATCATTTTCATTTTTTCTTCGTCAACCCCAGCTTCCTGAAAGTAACCGGACTGACGCAAGCCCAGGTTGTCGGCAGACCGGTTACCGACGTCATTCCGCAAGCGTCGCACGCACTTGTTCTGGGGAAATACAAAGAAGCCATCCGGACGGGACAATCCATCAGTTGGACAGAGATATCCCGCTACCCTTCTGGCGAAAAAGCCGGCGAAGTCACTGTTTCCCCGGTCATTGATGCGGGCGGGCGCTGCAGCCAGTTGATCGGGGTGGTGCACGACATTACCGGGCGCCGCAAAGCCGATGAAAAAATCCAGCAACTGACCCGGCTCTACGCGGCATTGAGCCAATGCAACCAGGCCATCATCAGGGGCGTCAGCGAGGCAGAACTATTCCGCCAGGTCTGCCAGATTGTGGTGGATACCGGAGTTATGCAGGCGGCTGGAATCGGCAAGGTGGATGCCGCCAGCGGACGTGTCGAGGTGGTTGCGGCTTATGGCGAAGGGGTGGGGCTCATACAAAGCGTCAGGATGACAACGGCTGCTGATGAGCCTGAAGGGCGCGGTCTTGTAGGCAATGCGATACGTGATAACCAGCCGTCCTGGTGCCAGGATTACCTGAACGATCCGCGCACCGCGCTATGGCACGAGGATGCTGTTCACTTCGGCGTGAATTCCGCTGCGGCGCTGCCACTATCCAGCAACCATGTCGCCATCGGCGCATTCATTTCCGTTTCAGGCGAGATCAATTTTTTCAATGAACAGGTGCGCGAATTGCTGATAGAAATGGCCGCGGATATCAGCCATGCATTGGATAACCTCGCCCGCGAGGCGGAACGCCAGCAACGGGAGCAAGACCTCAATACCCTGTTGCGTGCCATCGAGCAAAGCCCGGTATCCGTCATCATCGCCGATCAGCAAGGTAACATGCAGTACGTGAACCCAAACCTCATGGAGGTCACCGGTTACGCGAGCGCCGAACTCATCGGTCAGAATTGCAGCATATTCCAGTCGGAGGAAACGCCGGTCGAGGTATACAGTCAGATGTGGGCCGCCATCACCGCCGGGAAAACCTGGCAGGGGGAGCTCCGCAATCGCCGCAAGGATGGTTCGCTGTTCTGGGAATATATCTCGATTTCGCCCATCTTCGACGAGCAGGGCAGCTTGCTCAATTTCGTCGCGATCAAGGAAGACATCACCGCGCGCAAGGCGGCAGCGGCCGAGATCGAGTATCTGGCCTACTTCGACGGCCTCACCCAGTTGCCCAATCGGCGTCTCCTGATGGATCGGCTGCAACAGGTGCTGGCATCCAGTGCTCGCAGCAAGCACGCCGGCGCGCTGCTGTTCATCGATCTGGATAACTTCAAGACGCTCAACGATACGCTCGGCCATGATGTCGGCGATCTGCTGCTGCAGCAGACCGCGCAACGTATTGTCAGCTGTGTACGCGCGGGGGATACCGTGGCCCGCCTGGGGGGTGACGAGTTCGTGGTGCTGCTGGAAGACCTGAGCCTGCTTGCCTCTGAAGCCGCCGCCCAGGCCGAGGCCGTCGGCGATAAAATCCACGTCGCACTCAATCAGCCCTATATGCTCGCCAAGTATGAACATAGCAGTAGCCCGAGCATCGGTATCGTGCTGTTCGCGGATAAAGCGGACACCGTTGATGAGCTGCTGAAACGAGCGGATCTGGCCATGTACCAGGCCAAGGCGGCAGGCCGCAATACGCTGCGCTTCTTCGATCCGCAGATGCAGACCCTGGTCATGGCCCGCGCTGCTCTGGAGACCGGCCTGCGCCTGGGAATACAGACCGGTCAGTTTCTCCTTTACTACCAGCCTCAGGTAAACAGCGAGGGTCGGCTGACGGGTGCCGAGGCGCTGTTGCGCTGGCAACATCCCCAGCGCGGCATAGTGTCTCCCGCCGGGTTCATTCCGCTGGCCGAGGACACCGGGCTGATCCTGCCGCTGGGTCAATGGGTATTGGAAACAGCGTGCGCTCAACTCGCGGCATGGGCAGACGACCCGCTCATGGCCCGGCTGACTTTGGCCGTTAATGTCAGCGCCCGCCAGTTCCGTCAAAAAAATTTCGTTGACCAGGTGCTGGCGGTGCTCGATCAGAGCCGCGCCGACCCGCTGAAACTCAAGCTGGAATTAACCGAGAGCCTGCTCGTGGACGATGTGGAAAACACCATCGGCAAAATGAACGCCCTGAAAGCCCGTGGCGTGAGCTTCTCCCTGGACGATTTCGGTACCGGCTATTCCTCGCTTGCCTACCTGAAGCGGCTGCCCTTGTACCAGTTGAAGATCGACCAATCCTTCATACGCGACGTGCTCACCGACCCAAACGATGCCGCGATTACCCGCACTATCGTCGCCTTGGCCAATAGCCTGAACCTGGCGGTCATCGCTGAGGGTGTAGAGACCGAGGAGCAGCGCGATTTCCTCGCCGGCAATGGCTGCCACGCCTATCAGGGCTACTTGTATAGCCGGCCACTGACACTGCAAGCGTTCGAAGCGTTCGTAAGCAATGTTTGACTGGCATAAGTTAGGCGGGAAATATTCAAGCAAGGTCGACGACTGCTTTAGGGCGGTGTCCAGGGGGGCTAGCGGTTTCATCTACGCATCAACAGGGTTGGCCAAATTTCGACACAGCCCAGTCACGGATCAAATATTTTTGTGGAAAAAACGCCACGACTCCAAATTTTCAAATAACAAACTAGATGAAAGCTATTTCGATGTTCCACTTCCGCTCGCCGCGACTTTCTTTAAGAATGCGTTTTGCCATTGGGTACGGTGCAATGCTGCTGCCGTTTCTGCTGGCGGCTGCCCTGGGGCTGTTTTACCTGTTGCCGTCGCTGGTCGATCCGCTGAATAACAGCGTCAAAGCGGTGACCAAAGAAGTACACCCTATGCTGCATCTTCAAGAGGGCTTGCTTAGGGCTGCCAAGTCAGTCAACGATTACCTTGGTAATGGCAATCCGAGGGCATCGATGCTGTTTATGCAACAAAGTCGTCGCGTGGCCCTCAATTTCCAGCAGATTGCGCTGGCGTCTTTTACCAATGGGCAGGGACGCGAGCCGATCGATTCCGCCCGCAGTCAATGGCAACAGGCCAAACAACTCGGCGAAGCGCTGCTGGATTCGTATCATCCTACCGGTAATCCGCAAACAGCGCGTCAAATTGAGCGTTTTAATGCGCATATCGATTTATCAGAGTACCTGCTGGATCAGGCTCACGACATTTTTGTCCGGAGCATCGACGCTAATCGCATCCAGGCACAAAACACCAGGGTACACATTTTCTTGATCACGTTCGGCGTTTTTGTACTGGCGCTGGTCATCGCCCTGTTCGTCAGCACAGTACTGGTCCGCACCGTCCTTGCTGGCATAAACATCCTTGAACAAGGCGTCCTGCGTCTCGCATCGGGCGAGTATTCCCATCGGGTAAGCCAAAGTGCACGACGATGAACTGGGTATGCTCGCCACGGCGTTTAATGCGATGGCGACAAAGCTGGAAGAAAACCGGGACGCGCTCTACGAGCTTACCATCCGTGACGGCCTCACCGGACTCTACAACCACCGCACGTTCTACACGCTGCTGGCCGATGAACTCGCTCGCTCGCAACGATCCACGCGGCCAGTTTCGCTGCTGATGCTCGACATTGACCACTTCAAGCACGTCAACGACACCTACGGACATCTGACGGGGGACGCCATTCTCAGGGGTCTGAGCGAGCTGCTCGGCCAGCAGCTGCGCGCCATCGATCGCGTATGCCGCTATGGCGGCGAAGAAATCGCCGTCATCCTGCCGGAGATCGACCCCGGCACCGCCTCCAGCATTGCCGAGCGGCTGCGCGCTTGTGTGGAAACGCATCTGTTCGAAGCCAACGCAACTGTGCACATTACCATCAGCATTGGCGTTGCATCCTCGCCAACGGATGGAGACAGTGCCGACTCGCTGGTCGCGGCCGCCGACGCGGCGCTATACGCAGCCAAACGCAGCGGCAGAAACCGGGTAAACATAATATTTTCGCCCTGTATTCAAGTTTAGACAAGCTGCGTCGATATATAAGTAAGCTCTACTGGAGTATGCGTGCCGATATCGGAGAAAGTATCAGGTTGTTGGACTAAATGGCCTGTCGGGATTGGCCGGTCTGAGCAACGCGTAAATTTTTATGTGAATTTTATATAGGAAATAATAACAATGGCATTTTCGCAATCTTCAAGCTGAATGGAAACGGATCGGCGATGGGTCATTCGCAAAATGACAACACCCCGGCGCGTAGCCAGGATCGGCCAAAATTGAAGGCCGTGCCTGCCAAACTCGCGCTGAAACTGAAAAAAGCAGCCATGGGGGGGCAGCTGTAGAAGTGAGAAGCGAGAAGAGTTCTAGGCAATGCCAATAGCGTAAGTGTGATGGGTTGTATAAAAACTATTTGAGGAAAGAAGGTCGCGGTTTGTGTAAAGCAGTAGCAAGCGTTTTTGGTAAAACTTGTACTAATGAAGTTTTTAAGTGGTCGGGTTTCCAAAGGGGGGATAAATAATTGCGATAGCATGATTGATACCCTCATTTGGAGTTTTTAATTTAAGGAAACTCTGCAAAACCCCCACTTTCGCGCCCCGCACCCGAACCCATTGTGTCAACATTGAGCCCATGAAACAAACCACCCTGAACCTAGACCTCAGTCTCAAGCGCACGCGCAAGCGTGAA
>NZ_JBTSEG010000049.1:0-12470 GCF_054605375.1 Sulfuriferula sp.
TTGACCATGCGGACTACTTCCAATTTAAAACCGGCATCAAATTGCCTGCGTTGCTTGCCCATCCAGGTTTCCTCCATAGGTGAATGATCCACCTATCGGAGTGTCTGTGTAAATTAGACCACTACAGGCCGGCGCGAGGGCCGATTCAAGTTGTGTCCATGGCAGTCGGTTCGCCAACACCGCGAGCGGGTGCTTGAGGTCAATCATCTGCTCCAGACGGGCGCGGAAAAAGTCGTCGGTCATCTCTTCTCTCAGCTGTCGATTTCTCTCGGGTTTCGGCACCTGTTATTTTAATTCCTGCGAGATTCCGGTGGGGTAAATTCAGCTAAATTCCTCTGCATATGCGGGATCGGAGGGTTTTGCAGGGGCGACTTCATAGTCCGAACGACTCATTGTTTCGTCACGTTGGAGACATTTCAAAAATCTACTATCACACACAGTCTTAACTCGCAGTTTCCGCGGGGAATGGGCGGGGAGAGAGAAGTTTTTGCGGCGGTTTTCCCTATCCATCCGGATTCTGTTCGACACAGATTCAACCATGAGGGAGAACCGACCATGAAACGCTTGAAGCTGGCCGTAGATTTAGCGACCACTACGCCGATCGAGCATGTGATCGTTGCCGCTGGCGGAAATGCCGCTTCCGACAAAAAGAATAACAACCATGCATGAGAAAAAAACAGCCGCCGTGCTATCGGCACCCATAGACGTGTTGACCTGGGAGCATGCGCTTGCGCGTATTTCGCGCTGGGCCGCCCGACGCGAGAGCCGTTACGTGTGTATCTGCAACGCACATGCGGTTGTGACTGCTGGACAAGACGCAGCCTTCGGTCGCGTGGTGAAAGAGGCCGATATGGCAACTCCGGACGGAGCGCCGGTTGCCTGGATGCTACGCAAACTGGGTTACATGGATCAGCAGCGTATCAATGGACCAGACTTGATGTGGAAATACTGCGAACAGGCTGCAAAAAATGGAGAGTCCATTTATCTCTACGGCAGCAGGCCGGAAACGCTGGAAATTTTACAGCGCCATCTGGTAGAAGCGTTTCCTGGTTTGCGGATTGCAGGTGCGCATTCTCCGCCGTTTCGGACGGCCACGACTGCTGAAGACGAAGCGGATGTGGCACGCATTAATGCTTCGGGCGCGAGTACGGTGTGGGTGAGTCTCGGCTGCCCCAAGCAGGAGCAATGGATGGCGACTCATCGTGGCAGAGTGAATGCTGTCATGATTGGTGTTGGTGCAGCATTTGATTATCACGCTGGTACGATCAGCCGGGCGCCGGTATGGATGCAAAACGCGGGGCTGGAATGGCTGCATCGCCTCGTTTCCGAGCCGCGCCGTTTATGGAAACGCTATTTGGTCACCAACACTCTGTTCGTGATTGGCGCAACCAGACAACTGGTTTTCGGCAATGCCCGGACTCGTGCGATCGAAAACGCCATGGTCGTGGCGCCGCTGGTTTCCGTTGGTCTGGTCGTGATGCGTGGCCAGGAGGTATTACTCAGTATGCGGAACAACCAATCGGCGCAAGCTTCCTGGTTTGTACCGGGCGGCCGTATTTTCAAGAATGAACCTATCCAGTCCGCGCTTGCACGTATTGCCGAAACCGAGCTCGGTTTGGGCGCCGCGCTCGCAGGGGGAAAGATTGTGCCTCAATGGCTTGGAGCATTCGAGCACTTTCACGCGGATTGCTTTGCCGAAGAAGCGGGCGTTCCATCGCATTATGTGGTGCTCGGCCACGAGTTGAATGTGGCGGAAGATTTCCCTTTGCCCAACCCCGAGAGGCAGCATGTGGAACTGCGTTGGTGGGCCATTACGGAAGCACTGGCTTCGCCAGATGTGCATCGCTTCAGCAAGGACTACTTTCAACAAAAGGTGCCTCGCCACGATCTGATTTCTCCAGAAGCTCCGGCAGGTGGGGCATTCACCTACGGTGGTGTTTTGGATGGGCAAGTAGCGCAGGTAATTTGATCAGCGTAAGGCTACGCAGTTGTAAGTTGGGTTTTGGACGCAGGTCTAAAGCTCAATCCACAGCCCATGATCTTGGGCACCAGCTCAATCCGCTGGCTCCCCAATATGGAAGGGGGTTGGTAAACCACTATCAGGCAGCAGCTTACCAGCCAACTCCAAGAAACAACTCTGAGGTAAGCCCTGGCTTTGCAGAGGTTAATTTAACCGGGAAATAACAATGAAAATCTCTGTCATTGGCACTGGCTATGTCGGACTTGTCACTGGCACCTGTCTTGCGGAAGTCGGCAACGACGTGCTTTGCCTGGATCTCGATCAAAGCAAGATCGATACGCTGAAATCGGGTGGCATACCCATTCATGAGCCTGGACTGCTGGAAATGGTGCAGCGCAATGTTGCTGCCGGGCGCTTGCACTTTACCACCTGCATCAAGGAAAGCGCGGCCTTCGGTAACGTACAATTTATCGCCGTAGGTACGCCGCCCGATGAGGATGGCTCGGCTGACTTGCAGTATGTGACTGCTGCCGCCCGCAACATTGGCTGTCACATGACTGAGTACAAGGTTATTGTGGACAAATCGACGGTGCCAGTCGGTACGGCAGATAAGGTGCGTGCCGCAGTCGCGGCCGAATTGGCCAAACGGGGTGCTGACATTCCTTTTGCGGTTGTTTCAAATCCTGAATTTTTGAAGGAGGGGGCGGCAATAGAGGATTTCATGCGCCCCGACAGGATTGTGATTGGTACTGAGGATGTGCGTGCAATTGCTTTGATGCGTGATATCTATTCACAGTTCAACCGCAACCATGACCGTATCGTGGTCATGGATGTGCGCTCTGCCGAACTGACCAAATATGCTGCAAACTCAATGCTGGCGACGCGTATCTCTTTCATGAACGAGCTCGCGATTCTGGCGGATAAATTGGGTGCCGATATCGAACAGGTGCGTCTGGGTATCGGCGCGGATCCGCGCATCGGTTTTCATTTTCTTTATCCGGGTTGTGGTTATGGAGGTTCCTGTTTCCCCAAGGATGTACAGGCACTAATCCGGACTGGACTGGAAAACGATGTGACTCTCAAGGTTTTGCAAGCCGTGGAAGCTGCCAATGAGGCGCAGAAACGGGTGTTGCTGGACAAGATTACGGCACGCTTCGGTTCTGATTTGCAAGGCATGCATTTTGCGATATGGGGGCTGGCGTTCAAGCCTGATACGGATGACATGCGTGCTGCGTCCAGTCGTGTTTTGATCGAAGGTTTGTGGGCGTTGGGTGCGACCGCGACTGCTTACGACCCGGTGGCGATGCAGGAATCAAGGCGTATCTATGGAGCTGATGCGCGACTCACTTATGCAGATTCGCCGATGAGTGCGCTGAAAGCTGCCGATGCGCTGGCGATTGTGACTGAATGGAAAGAATTTCGCGTGCAGGATTTTGCCGCAATCAAGGCTGCATTGAAGACACCAGTCATTTTTGATGGACGTAATTTATATGCTCCCTCGCAGGTTCGCGAGCAGGGTATTGAATACTATGCAATAGGCCGCCGCTAAGCCTGTTCAATAAGAGATTGCCAGGTTTTCATACGGAAAGCATTCAGGTAGAAGGCTTGACGAAGCATTGTCTGTCACCTGGAAAAAAGAAATGCCAAGAATGATCAATGCTGACCGGGAACATAAGGGAGATGTAACCTTGGTGTTGCAAGGCTGTCACGAACACAAGATAGACTGCCCCACATGAAAGAACTAGGACTTCGTCAAAATCATCAGCAGTGGCTATTCCGTCGCCAACTCTCGCTCGCCTCGCTGACAAAGCTGCTTCTCGATCCCATAGTCAGTATAGCCACGCTGGCTGGTGTTGTCTTGCTCAATGGGGAAAGTTTTGGCAGGGAATATCAGCTATTGTCCCTGATTATATTTTCGTTAACATTTCCCGGCAGCTGGCCTGAGCCGACTTTTCGCGCTTTCTTTAGCGATATCAGCCTGCCATGGTTTAGCGTGGCAGGAATGCTGCTGTTATTTGGTTATGCCGGAGGCTATGAAGATACCTTTCCAGTGGAAGTTATTGTCCAGTGGGTATTGTCTGTTCCGATCATGTTATTTATCGCGCATAGATTTGCTTCTCGCCTGCTTCCTCGGCTGATTGTGTTGGAAGGAGGAGAGCGTACCGCTGTGGTCGTCGGCGCTGGAAAGCTCGGCAGGCAGCTAGCTGAGGCGTTCGATTCAGATCGATATTCCGGAATAAAATTTGTCGGTTATTTTGATGACCGTATTCAATCCGACAGGCTTGTAGTAAGTAAAGGCAGCGTGCTGGGTACATTGGAAATCATCCCGGAATATGTAAAGAACAATAATATCGATATGGTTTACATCGCGCTCCCTGTCAGTTCTCAGCCGCGTATCGTCAAAATGCTGAACGAATTGCGGGACACTACCGCATCGATTTATTTTGTGCCTGATTTTTTTGTGTCGGACCTGATCCAGGCACGTATAGATCATATTCGCGGTATCCCTGTGCTGGCGATATGTGAAACCCCGCTCTATGGTATCAACAGGGTTGGAAAACGACTCTTTGATCTGGTTTTCTCGAGCCTGATGCTGTTATTGCTGGCGCCATTAATGGCTGTGATTGCATTAGGCGTAAAGCTCTCGTCTCCAGGTCCCATACTCTTCAAGCAGCGCCGTTATGGGCAGGATGGAGAGGAAATAATGGTGTACAAATTCCGTAGCATGTCAGTTTGCGAGGATAGTCATGAGGAGATTAGGCAAGCCACGAAAGGGGATATGCGGGTGACGCGACTGGGGGCTTTTCTGCGCAAATCGTCGCTGGATGAGCTTCCTCAATTCATCAATGTGCTTCAAGGCCAGATGAGCGTGGTGGGTCCGCGCCCACATGCGGTTGCGCATAACGAGCTGTATCGCAAACTTATCAATGGCTACATGCTGCGCCACAAAGTTAAGCCCGGTATTACCGGCTGGGCTCAGGTCAACGGTTTGCGCGGTGAAACCGAAACCGTGGAAAAAATGCGTGCACGTATTCAATACGATCTGGATTATCTGCGCCAATGGACGTTGTTATTCGACCTGGTGATCATCCTTAAGACTTTCCTTGTCGTGCTTAGAAACCGTAACGCCTATTGAATCCGGGAGTCGGATATCTGTAGTTTGAGTGTTGAGCCGCTTGCAAAATAGGCTACCCGAATTACACACACTGAAATCAAACGGTCGTGGGTGGACTGGCATAAAGTTGTCACCAATCAGGAAGGAGATAGTGATGCATAAATGGATTCAAGTACTGATGATTGTGCTCGCATTGACCACAACCTACCCTTCGGCCGCCTCAATCATTACTGGAGCCGACGGACCCTTCGCGCCCGTCACTGACTACACCCTGCCGTACCGTGCCGATGGTATCTTTGATTTCACTTCGATCGATATCGGCGCCAACATCACCTTGCGCTTTGATGCGAGGATGCCGAATATAACGCTACTGTCGCTGAGAGACATCCTGATCGCCGGATTGATCGACGCCACAGGGATTAACCTTATACTTGAAACGCCTGGGCAACTTATCCTCACCGGTGGTATCACTGCCGACGGCATCGACCTGATAGGGGGTAGGGGGCTTAGCAATGGAGCAACGAGCGGGAACGAGTGTCTCAGTATTCTGCCCCATGATTGTGGGTCTCTAATCCTTCCATCTATGCCTATTCTTTCTGCCAATCCGGTTGACCTGCAACCTGGAGCAGGCAGTATTTCTCTCTCTGTTCCGGAGCCAGGTACGCTGTGGTTGATGATGCTGATATTGCCTTTGCTGATGCGGCTTAAACGCAAATAGGACCGGCGCCAACCACCGTTTCATTCAATGCAAATTCAAATTTAACCAAGAATAATGAGTATCTCTTGTGCTGGAAAATTCTGGCTTTGCTGAATTGGATCGATCACTTTTCCTGGGTCATTGTGGGTGAGCGCGCCGATTACTACCGCTCAGGCGGCGATCCGGATTACCCCATCGGCGACGTTCAATTCCTTGCTGCAAATAAATCATTTCACACTTCCTGCGTTCACCATTCCTGCGTCGTTCGGACACATTGCGATGCTTGGCGTAGAGCCGATTATTTATGCGGACAAAACGCGTTTTCGAATCCAGCATGCGGGTAGTAATAAAGATAAAATCACTCTCGCGGTAGTAGGGTGCACTTGTAACAATATGAACGGGATGATCGGGTCGCGCTGACGATCATTTGCGAGCCAATTCAGAGCGGACTTATTGTGCATAGGGTTGGAAAGCGGCAGCTTCCTGTTCAGTCAGAAGGGTATGGTCGGAGGTGTTACCCATGATGAAGTCCCTGAGTTTGAGGAATAGGGGTGGGTCGAGCCTGTCAGATTTTTTGTGTGAAAGAAGTCATACGATAAAATTTATCCTTGGAGAGGATACGTATGACCACATTCGACAAAGCCACGCTGGACCAATTACTTGCCGGGGTAGACCCGGCCAATCCGCAAACGATGTTTACTGATGCCGGGCTGTTTGGGCAGCTCAAAAAGGCGCTTGCAGAAAGGATGCTCCAGGCCGAGCTCTCTCATCATCTGGAGCAGCAGCGCAGCGGTTCAAAACCGACGTACAACCACAAGAACGGCAGCAGCAAGAAGTCCGTGATGGCGGCCGAAACGAAGCTCACGCTCGATATCCCGCGCGACCGCGACGGCAGCTTCGAGCCGCAGCTTATTGCCAAGCACCAGCGGCGTCTTCCCGGCTTTGACGACAAGGTCGTATCGCTGTATGCACGCGGCTTGCCGGTGCGTGAAATTCAGGGTCATTTGACCGAGTTGTACGGCCTGGAAGTTTCGCCTGACCTGATTTCGACCATCACTGGCGAAGTGATGCAGGAAGTCACGGAATGGCAGAACCGACCTCTGGAACCGATGTACCCATTGGTCTTCTTTGACGCCCTGCGCGTGAAGATTCGCGACGAGGGCACCGTCAAGAACAAGGCGGTGTACTTGGTGTTGGGCGTGCGTCCGGATGGCACCAAGGATATCCTGGGCATCTGGATCGAGCAGACCGAGGGGGCCAAGTTCTGGCTGCGCGTGATGACGGAATTGAAGAACCGCGGCGTGGACGACATACTGATCGCGCTGGTTGACGGTCTGAAGGGCTTTCCGCAAGCGATCAATGCTGTCTTTCCGCAGACGCAGGTGCAGACCTGCATCGTGCATCTGATTCGCAACAGCCTCGATTTCGTCGGTTGGAAAGACCGCAAGCTGGTGGCTGCCGAGCTGAAAACCATTTACCGGGCCACGACGGAGGCCGAGGCGATGACGGCGTTGAGGGTCTTGGCCGTGCGGTTGCCTATCGGATCATAGGCATAGTTCTCCTGATTCGCCGCCGTGCCGTTGGCTACCTGGATCAAGCGGTTCAGCGCATCGTAGCTGTACACATAACTGATCGCCGTGCCGTTCACCGTCTCGGTCTGGGTGCTGCGGTTGCCGACCGCGTCGTAGCTGTAGACGTGACTGCTGATGACACTGGCACCGGCCTGGTTGGTCAGACTCGCCAGCGTATTGTCCGTGTTCCAGGTGAACTGCGCATCCACCCCGTTGGGGAACCACTTCTCGGTGAGGCGCCCGCCATTGTCGTAACTGAAGCTGGTGTAGTCGTAGTTGGGCGCCCAGATGCCGGCCAGCCGTCCCACCGGGTCGTACAGGTAATCGGTGCGGTTGGCGTCGGGTTGTTAAAGAACAGGGGTGCTGTGGCCATCAACGCATTCGGCGCAATGCGCTTCGCTTATTGACGCCCTACCATTACACGTTACGTGCGTTGAGTGCGCCTTACGCGTTAAAGATAGAACAGAAACCCCCGGCGTACCGCAGCCACAGCGGAGCGACCGGGGTTTTTGTTTTTAAAAGGAAGGAACGACAGGCCACGCCGGCATCGAGCCACCCTGACCTGAGCAGGCATCCAGGGTAAATGGCCTATCGGCCAATGAACATAACCACGGCTTATGCAAAGTGCGCCCATTCACCAGGCAAGCTGGCTCGGTCGGCGCACCGCTGCGCGCCCGCTCGGGTTCGCATAAGGGATGGTGATGTCTGGCGCCCCGGATGCCTCCACGCATGCACGCTTTTGGCCGGCGTGCCCAAAGGCACAGGTGCGCAAATTCAAAAATTTTCGGCGGACGGGCGGTAATGCCGATCTCAGATCATTTTTGCCCAGATGTCATAGAGTTCGCGCAAGCTTTTGCCTGTTCTTTCCTTGCTAGCCGCACCATACGCAAGCGTCACCAACATACGAACAGGGTTAAAGGGGGCTGCCCCGAATTCCACGAGAACTGGCTGCCCATAGTCAACGTATTTTTTGTTGCCGAACGGTTGATTCCACTGAAGCGTTGGGTGATTCTTTAGAAATACCTGGCTCAAATACATGCCTACGTCCATTGCTAAGGAGAAGGTGCGGTTCGTTAACTCCTCTCCGGGAATTTCAATGGGATAGGTAGAGCGGGATTCAATCTCATGGAGTTCACCCTGTGTCCTTAGTCGCGTCTCGACTTGCGTGACGAACCAGTCGCCCAACAGCTCAAGCGATGTCGGCGTTAAGTCTGGCTGCCATGAATCAAATCCTGGTGTCTGTTTCACTGCCTTAGTAAGTTCTTCCACCCTCTGCGGAAGAATGTTCTGGAACCACTCGAAATAGTTCTTGAGTTCCTTCTTGGACATCTCTCGAAATTTGAGCGTGAATGGCGGTTGAATGATCGCGTAGGTCATGGTTTGTGAATGATGACGTTGATGCCATTTTGCTGCAGCATGTTCAGCAAAGGCTGCGATGGCCCACCGACCCCGGTCACAGGGCTGGTGAAGAAATTCCAAGTTGAGCTCTTAATTTGCTGCGTTTGAATCAACTCAACATCCTTTGAAATCTGCAATGCGTTAGATTTCGTCAAACTTGCATAGCCTACTTTGGATTCATTCGCTACGCCACCAACCAATTGGTCAATATAGCGACCACCTTGACTGGTAGGGAAATAAACCTGCGATTCCCCACCCAGTGTTTTAAGGACATTCTCGCCAATTTTCCCCGTTGCACCAATTGCTGTTTTCGCAGCAGCACTCTCTCCTCCCGTCCCCATGGCAAGAGCCGCATCGGCCAGAGCCCCCACGCCCCACAACGCAGCCGTTCCGTAGTTACCCGCGTTATAGCTGGCCGTCGCATTGTTCATCGCTTCGGCACCCGGCGCCACCTTGGCCAGACTTTGCGCCATGCTTGTCAGTCCATTGCCCACATCGGTCAGTGTGGTCTGGAAGTAGTTGCCGCCCTGCGCAAGGATGAGCGGGCTCTGCGCCTGCAGCCCCAGCGGGTCAGTTAGATTGACCGGGTTGTTGCCCACATAGGTGTACAGATTGATCCCGCCACCCAACCCAATCGGGTCACGACTTACGAATCGTCCGATGGTCGAATCGTAATACCTGGCCCGATAATAGATCAACCCCGTCTCGTCCGGTTCCCTCCCCGTATAGCCATACCGGGTTTGCGTCCCGGTACTCGCAATCTGATTCCCCCACGCATCGAAGCGCTGCGTCGCATCCGTCCCGCCCAGATTGTTCGTCACCCCCACGATACTCCCCAGCCCATCATGATGGAAATACTGCGCCGCCGTCGCCGTGATGCGCTCGATCGGCTCGTCCTGATTCGGCCCGTGCGTGTATTGCGCCGTCGGGGTTCCCCAGCTGGCCCCGTACTCCGCCACAATATCCGGCCCGCCATAGAGGAAATTGGTAGTCGTTGACCCGACGGTCTTGGCAATGCGCCGGCCGCTGTCATCGTAAGCATAAGCCTGATTCGCCTGCCCGGTCCTGCTGGCCTGGACCAAACGGTTCAGCGCATTGTAGGCCAGCGTGAGCCCGGTGTCGCTGCGGCTGGTCAGGCTGCCGTTGGCGTCGTAGGCGAGGCTCGCCAGCAATGGCCCGGCCGCATTGGTCTGATGAATCTCCTTCAACTGATTCGCCGCATCGTACACATACGCCACCGTGCTCGGCGTGGTGGCGTTGAGTGTCTTGGCCGTGCGGTTGCCGACGGGATCGTAGGCGTAGTTCTCTTGATTCGCCGCATTGCCGTTGCTGACCTGGGTCAGGCGGTTCAGCGCATCGTACTGGTAGCTGTAGCTGATCGCCGTGCCGTTCACCGTCTCGGTCTGGCTTACCCGATTGCCCACTGCGTCGTAGGCATAAACGTGACTGCTGACGACGCTGGCCCCGGCTTTGTTGGTCAGGCTGGCCAGGGTGTTGTCAGTGTTCCAGGTGAACTGCGCATCCACCCCGTTGGGGAACCACTTCTCGACGAGGCGCCCGCCATTGTCGTAACTGAAACTGGTGTAGTCATAGTTGGGCGCCCAGATGCCGGCCAGGCGTCCCACCGGGTCGTACAGGTAATCGGTGCGGTTGCCGTCGGAATCGATCATGCTGTTCAACATCCCGCCCGGACTGTAGGCGTAGCTCAGGCGCTTGCCGGCGCGGGAATCGCTGACCTGGGCCAGGCGATGGCTGGCATCGTACTGGTAGCCGTAGACCACGCGCGGCGCTTGCACTTGAGTCGGCTGGCCCAGGGTATTGCGGGTATACGTGGTGATCTGGTTATTGGCTTCTTTCAGGGTCAGCAACTGATGCCCGTAGCCCCAGGTGAATTGGGTCACTTGTCCCTTGGCGTCGGTGATGCTCACGGGGTTGTTGTTGCTGTCGTATTGGTAGCTGGTGATGTGGTTGAGCGGATCGGTCTCCCTGAGCTTGCGGCCGAAGTCGTCATAAGCCACCGCGAGCTGGGGGTTCACCACGTCCGCGGCGCTGCCTATCCCGCTGGTATCGGTGGTATAGCCGGCCGCCGTCAGGGTGCGGTTGCCCAGATTGTCGTACTGGAACACGGTCACCGGGCGCAGATTGCCCAGGCTGGCATCGCTGTAGACCGGCCCGACGACGCGAACCGGGCGGTTGAGCTCGTCGTATTGGGTCAGCGTGACCCGGCCCAGGTTGTCGGTGACGGAAACGACGTTGCCGTTGGCGTCGTAGTCAAACGTGGTGGCGTGGTTGGCGGCGTCGAGGGTCTGCTTGAGCCGGCCGTCGCGGCTCGCGTCGTAATAGACGTAGTTCACCGTGTTGCCGTTGGGGTCGGTGACGGTCCTGGGCTTGCCCTCCAGGTCCAGGCTGCGGGTGACGCTGTGGTTTTCCTGATCGTAGGCTTTGACCAGGTGGTTGGCCTCGTCGTACTCGAAGCCCAGGGTGTAGTTGTCGGGGCTGGTGATCTGGGTGAGGTTGCCCGCGGCGTCGTACTGGTAGGCGGTGACGTTGCCGCCGGCGTCGGTGCTGGACACCTTGCGGTCGGACTGATCGTAGCCGGCGCTGCGGCTGTCCGCCAGGGTGGCGGCGCCGGGCGCGCCGAGGTTCAGGCGCTCCAGCACCGGGTTGCCGTTGGCGTCGTACTGGAGGTCGCGCAGGTTGCCCAGCGCATCGCTCGCCTGGATGGCGCGGTCGACGCTGTCGTAAACCGTTTGCGTGGCCTGCCAGTCGGCGTCGATGCCGTTCTTGACCCGGCCCAGGCTGTCGTAGGCCAGCGCAGGCGAGACGTCGTTCTCGGCGGCGCCAATGACGCCGTCGCCGTTCTTGTCGCCAAAGCGGGTGAAGCCGACCACGTTCAGGCTTTGTGCGTCGTAGCCGGACTGCCAGGTGGGGCCGGTCAGCGCGGATGGCGTGGCGGCCTGGGTGGCGAAGTCGCGCACCTGTTTGCGCGTCAGCGGGTTGCCGTAGGCGTCATAGCTGTTCACGCCCCAGGCGACGAGGTCGGCGGCGGCGGGGGTGTAGATCGCCGGGTCGATAGCGGCGCCCAGGCCGGTTTTAAGTTGCAGGCTCTGGGTCAGGTTGCCGTGGGCGTCGTACTGCATCACGCTGGTGTTGCCGCGTGCGTCTTTCACCTTGCCGGGCTGGTTGTAGGCGTTGAAGTTGCTGTAGGCGACGGTGGCGCCAGAGGGATTCGTGATCTGCGTGACGTTGCCGTTGGCGTCATAGGCGTAGCTGGTGACATCGCCTTGCGGATCGGTTTTGCTGAGCCGGTTGTGAAGGCTGGCGGGACTGGTGTCGTAGGTATAGGAGTGCTGCGCGCCGTTTTCCTCAGTGATTTGCGTGGGGTCGCCGTTGGCGTTGAACAGGAAGCGCCGCGTCTGGCCGCGCTCGTTGACCTGCACCGTTTCCCTGCGGAAGGTGTTGTAGGTGAAGGTATTGGTCTCGCCCAGCGTGTCGGTGTGGCGGAACACGCGCCCGTTGGCGTAGTACTCGAACGTCATGCCGTTGCCGCGCGGCAGGGTATAGCTTTTCATGGCGTGGTTGACATTGATGCCGTCGGCGGCGCTGTAATAGGTGTAGCTGACCGGATTCTGCGACCCTGCCAGCGCCAGCGGGTTCTTGAAGCTGGTCAGGTTACCGTTGGCGTCATAGCCGTATTGGTAGGTGCGCCCGCTCCAGTCCTGCATCTGG
>NZ_JBTSEG010000050.1:0-10383 GCF_054605375.1 Sulfuriferula sp.
GGGTTAAATAGGGCGAAGAACGCCAAAAGCAGCGTGGAAAATTGCATTTCCTGAGCATTTCACGCTGCCGTTTGAAAATTTGAAGCGGAGCCGTCTGCTGCTGCGCGGCAGGCGGGGTTGTTCAGAGTATCCCAAACTCTATGCCCTGCATGCCCCGGAAGTCGAGTGCATCGGGAAAGGGAAAGCCCGGAAGCCTTACGAGTTCGGCGTCAAGGCCAGCATTGCCGTCACGCACAAGAGCGGGCTGGTCGTCGGGGCGCAAACCTTTCCCGGAAATTCCTACGACGGACATGCCCTGAACCGGCAACTGGAGCAGACCACGATTCTGCTGGAGGACACCGGCAAGACAACCGAAGCAGGTCGTTGTTGATCTGGGCTATCGCGGCGTGGATAAAGACAACCCCGATGTCGAGATCATCCATCGAAGCAAGTACACGTCGCTGACAAAGCAACAGCGCCGCTGGCTCAAGCGGCGGCAGGCGGTGGAACCGGCGATTGGGCATTTGAAGTCGGATAACCGCATGGGCCGGTGCTGGCTACCGGGACAACTTGGCGATGCGCTGCATGCGGTGCTCTGTGCCGCGGGCTACAACCTGCGCTGGTTGCTGAGAGCGATGGTTCGTCTGGGCCTGAAGGCGCTTTTATTGCGCCCGATATTTCTGGCGCTGTTGGCTGCGTTACTGCGCGCGAATCCGCTCCAGCAAAGTTCACCCGGCGGCGGGGCTTTCGTGGGGGGGCCGCCGCGGGGGGCGTTAAATGAATTTTGCAGGGCCGACTAAATACCACCCCAAAAAAATTGGTTTTACCCATTCCAATTCCACCAAAATTGCTGCGGTAATACCTGAGTCACAATTGGCAGGCAGGATAAGCAGTCTCAACTGTTAAGCCCTGTCAATCAAAGGACATTGGATGCCGCAAGTAAAACAAACCCAGCCTGCGCAGCGCGGCTTCACCCTGCTGGAATTGCTGGTCGTCATGGTCATCATCGGTTTGCTGGTGGGTTATGTGGCGCCCAAATATTTCGCACAGATCGGCAAATCCGAAGTCAAGGCCACCAAGGATCAGATTGATTCGCTCGGCAAGGCGCTGGACCAATACCGCCTCGACACCGGCCACTACCCCACCACCGAACAAGGCCTGGCGGCGCTGGTCACCAAGCCGGCCAGCGAGGCGAAATGGGACGGCCCGTATCTGGTCAAAGCCGTGCCACCCGATCCGTGGGGACGGCCCTATCTGTATAAAAACCCCGGCGAGCACGGCGATTACGATCTGCTGTCGCTGGGCAAGGATGGCCAGGCCGGCGGCACCGGCGAAAACGCCGACATCACCAACTGGTAACCCCGGATGCGTTTCAACATCAAAGCCATGCGCGCCGGTGAAGGCCTGACGGCATTATCATTTGACGCCTCCAACCCGCTCGACGCCACCCGCCAGGCCGAACAGCAAGGCTATACCGTGCTGGCCGTGGCTGCGCACACCACGCTCACCCTGTTCGCGCGCAACCACGCCCGTTTCCCGCTGGTGCTGTTCAGCCAGGAATTGCTCGCCCTGCTCGACGCCGGCCTGCCCCTGGTCGAGGCTGTCGAGACCCTCGCAGAAAAGGAGCACCGCCCGGAAGTGAAGCGCGCCATCGGCCAGGTGATTGCGCTGCTGTATGAAGGGCGCACCCTGTCGCAGGCACTGGAACAATTCCCGCTGTCGTTTCCCGCGCTCTACATTGCCTCGGTGCGCGCCGCCGAACGCACCGGCAACCTGTCGGAAGCGCTGGCGCGCTACATCGCCTATCAAACCCAGCTCGACATCGTCAAAAAAAAGCTGGTGTCGGCGATGATCTACCCGGTCATGCTGGTCAGTGTCGGCGGTCTGGTGACGCTGTTCCTGATGGGCTATGTGGTGCCCAAGTTCAGCCGCATCTTTGACGATGTCGGCGGCCACGTGCCACTGATGTCGCGGCTGCTGATCCACTGGGGCGTATTCATGGAAGGCCATGCTGTGCAGATCGGCATGGGTGTACTGGGCATGGTGGCGCTAGCTATTTATCTGGCACGCCTGCCGGCCATCCGGCGCTGGGCAGGCCTGAAGCTGTGGCGCATCCCGGCGCTGGGCGAACGCATGCGCGTGTACCAGCTGGCGCGCTTTTACCGTACCGTAGGCATGCTGCTGAACGGCGGCATCCCGGTGGTGACTGCGTTGGAGATGGTGCAAGGCCTGCTGCACCCGACGCTGCGCGGGTTGCTGCAGCGTGCCACCACCGACATCCGTGAGGGCAAGCCGACCTCGCAGGCCATGGAAGCGCACCAGCTCACCACGCCGGTCAGCCTGCGCATGTTGCGCGTGGGCGAGCGCACCGGGCGGATGGGTGAAATGATGGAACGCATCGCCGGCTTTTACGATGAGGAAATGGCACGCTGGGTGGACTGGTTCACGCGTCTGTTCGAGCCGATCCTGATGGCGGTGATCGGCGTGCTGATCGGCGGCATTGTGGTGTTGATGTACATGCCGATCTTCGATCTGGCCGGGAGCATCCAGTGAGCGCGAACCCGACCCTGACGCTGCTGCCGCCCACAGCCACATCCGAACCTGCCTCGCCCATCCCAGGCGAATTGCTGCAGGCGGCGCGCGCCGATGCGGTTCGCCTGCGCCGCCGCCTGATCGACGTGCTGGAAGAACAGCTCGACCTGCCCGCGCCCGAATTCACCGCGCGCCTGGGTGCCACGCTGCATTATCCGGTGTTGGGCATGGATCAATTGCACAATCTCACCCCCGCATTCGACCTGCTGCCGTTCCAGCTGGCCCAGCAAAAAACCTGCATCGCGTTTCGCGACGCCGATGCGTGCCTGCTGCTGGTCTGCGGTGATCCGTTTGTGCACGGCCTGCAGGCCTGGGCCGCGGAACGCCTGCCCGCGCCGTTCGTCTGGCAGCTCGCGCATCACGCCGACGTGGCCGCTTTCATGGCGCGCTTCGAGGAATCGATGCGCGCCATGGAGAACGTGTTGACACTGGACGGTACCGACGACCCGGCCGCGCTGCAACTCGCCGACCTGTCCCTGAAAAGCATCAGCGAAGACACCAGCCCGGTGGTGCGGCTGGTGCATTCCACGCTCTACGATGCGCTGAAGACCGGCGCCAGCGATATCCACCTGGAAACCGTCGCCAACGGCCTGGTGATCAAATACCGCATCGACGGCGTGCTGTCCCAGGTCGGCAGCGTGCCGCGCAGCGATTTCGCCGAGCAGGTGGTGTCGCGCATCAAGGTGATGTCCGAGCTGGACATCGCCGAGCGGCGCGTACCGCAGGATGGCCGTTTCAAGGTGTCGATGCGCGGCCGCGAGGTGGATTTCCGCGTGTCCATCATGCCCTCCATCTTCGGCGAGGACGCGGTGCTGCGCATTCTCGACAAGCAGGCGCTGTCCGACCAGGTGAAAGGCTTGCGCCTGGATTTCCTCGGCTTCGATGAACGCACCCTGAAGGCGATGCGCCATCTGTCCAGCGAGCCTTACGGCATGGTGCTGGTGACCGGCCCCACCGGCTCGGGCAAGACCACCACGCTGTACGCCGCGATTACCGAAATCAATCACGGCCACGACAAGATCATCACCATCGAAGACCCGGTCGAGTACCAGCTGGCCGGCGTGCTGCAGATTCCCGTCAACGAAAAAAAAGGCCTGAGCTTCGCGCGCGGCCTGCGCTCGGTGCTGCGCCATGATCCGGACAAAATCATGGTGGGCGAGATCCGCGACCCGGAAACCGCGCAGATCGCGGTGCAGGCGGCGCTCACCGGCCACCTGGTGTTTACCACCGTGCACGCCAACAACGTGTTCGACGTGATCGGCCGTTTCATGCACATGGGGGTGGACCCGTACAGTTTCGTGTCGGCACTGAACGGCGTGCTGGCGCAGCGTCTGGTGCGCATCAGCTGCCCGCACTGCAGCGCGCCGTATGAACCCGCCGATGCGCTGTTGACCGACTCCGGCCTGACCCGTGAGGCTACCGCGGCCTACAACTTTCGCGCCGGCAACGGCTGCGGCCAGTGCCGCGGCTCCGGCTTCAAGGGGCGCAAGGCGATTTCCGAAATCCTCAACCTGAACGACGAAATCCGCGAACTGATTGTGGCACGCGAACCGATCCGCAAGATCAAGGATGCCGCGCGCCGCAACGGCACGCGCTACCTGCGCGAAGGCGCGCTGGAACTGGTGGCCAACGGCGAAACCACCCTGCAGGAGATCAACCGTGTCACCTTTGTGGCGTGACCGTCTGACGCTGGCCATTGCCCCGCAGCGCATCGTGCTGGTGCGCACGCACGGCTGGCTGCGCCCGCAAGTGGTGGCAAAAAGCATCGTGGATGTGCCCGCTGACGGCGGCTGGCAGGCGGCCCTGGATGTGCTGGCCAAGGTATTGCAGCAAGCACCCCAATGGCACGGTCTGGCCGTGCATGTGGTGTTGTCGAATCACTTCGTGCGCTATCAGCTGATCCCGTGGAGCGCACAGATCAGTAACGCCGACGAACGCGCCGCGTACGTGCGCGCGAGCTTTGCCCAGGTGTATGGCGATACCGCAGCGCAATGGGCTTATTCAGTCAGCAACACGCGGCGCGGCGCAGCCTGGTTTGCCAGCGCGGTGGACCAGCCGCTGCTGACGCGGCTGGAAGACACGCTGGGCCAGACGCAATCGCCACTGCGCTCGGCCGCGCCGCATTTGATGCCGGCCTACAATCAGGCACGGCGCGCCATCAAGGAAAAAGATCTGTGGTTCGTGCAGGTGGAACAGCAGAAATTACTGCTGCTACTGATTCTCGACGGCCGCTGGCACGCCGTCAGCAGCCATCCGGTCGATGCCGACTGGCCTGCGCAACTGCCGCTGCTGCTGGAACGCGAGTGGCACCTGCACGGCACCGGCACGATGCCGCGCAAGCTGGTGATGACCGCACCCGACACCCCACCGGCAACACTGGATGAAGCCGGTCAATGGCAGGTGCAGTGGCTGCCGCTGCGATCCCATCCCGGCCTTGATACCGATAGCGCTGCGCCGTATGCCATGGCGCTGGGAACCTGACATGAGCATGCCCGCACTCGCCCTCGATTTCAAACGCACGCCGCGACCCTGGGCTTGGCTCGGCGTGCTGTTGCTGGCAATCGGCGCCGTCTGGCTGGCTCAGGTTGTGAATAGCGCACGCACGCTGAGCGGCCAGATCGACCTGGCCGAAGCGCGTCAGCACAGCATGGCGCGCCACAGCAGAATCAAACTGGCCGCACCGCCGCTGGATGCCGAAGCTCTGCAGCAACAGATCAAGCAGGCGAATGCGATACTGCAGCAGCTGGACCTGCCGTGGAACGCGCTGTTCCAGACCCTGGAAACCACGCGCGACAAGGACGTCGCCTTGCTGACCATCCAGCCGGATGCCACCAAACATCGGGTGCGTATCGGTGGAGAAGCCAAAAATCTGCCGCAATTGCTGGTGTATATCGCGCATCTGGAGCAGGGCCGCGTACTCAGGCACATCTATCTGACCAGCCACGAAATACGCACCCAGGAAGCCGAACAGCCGGTGCGCTTCACCCTGCTTGCCGACTGGGCGGATCAGCCATGAATACGCTGTCCGCCACGCTACGCCGTCTGTATGACAGCCTGGGCTGGCCCGGTGTGGCAGGCCTCGCCATGCTGCTGCTGGCGGGCGGCATGACGCTCTCCCTCGTGCAACCGAAAACAGCGCAACTGGCCGAACTGAAACAGGCCAACCAGTCCCTCAAAACCCGCATTGCCCAAGCCGCGCGCGACGGGATTCCGGCCACCGGCAGCCAGGACGATCTGACCCGCTTCTACGGCTTTTTTGATGGCCCCGCCGCGACGCAGTGGCTGGATAAAACATATGCCGCAGCGGCCGCGCAGGACCTGGTGCTGACGCAGGGCGAATACCGCATGACACCGGACCGTACCGGCAAACTGGCGCGCTACCAGATCACCCTGCCGGTCAAAGGCAGCTATGTGCAAATCCGCCGCTTTGTTGCGCAGGTGCTGAAGGATGTGCCGGTGGCGGCATTGGAAGATATCAGTTTCAAGCGCGAAACCATCGGCACCGCGCAGCTTGAAGCGCACATCAAGCTGACGCTGTTCCTCGATGCGGATCAGGCGGGGGTGCATTGATGGCACTGACGCTGCGTACCCGCCGCATACTGCTGGGTGCCGCGCTGGCAGCCACGCTGATCGCGGTGGCTTGGGCACACCAACAAAGCCAGGACGAAGCGGCATCTGCAATGGTGGCACCAGTCAAGGAAAAGACCGCACGACGCGTCGATACGCGCGCCGACGTGCATCTCGCGCTCGATAAACTGCACCGCCCAAACGATGCCAGGCTGACCGACATCCAGGACGTCTTCCAGACGCAATCCTGGTATGTGCCCCCTCCGCCGCCAGCCGCTTTGCCCGCCGTGCCGCCTCCACCGCCCGCGCCGCCGCCCCTGCCGTTCGCCTATATGGGCCAGCTGCTGGACAACGGGAAGCTGACTGTCTTCCTCACCCGCCAGGACCAGAATTACGCCGTGAAGCCGGGCGATACCCTGGACGGCACCTATCGCGTGGACAGCGTTGAAGCGCAACGCGTGGTGTTCACTTATTTACCGCTCAACATGCAGCAGACGCTCGCCACAGGAAATTTGAATTGATGAAAACGATCAGAACAATCGGTTTGGGGCTACTGCTGGCGCTGCTGCTGGGCGCGTGTACGGCCGGGCGCCGCGCCTTCGACGAGGGCCGCGACAACATCCATCACGGCAATATCGAAGCCGGCCTGGCCGCGCTGGAGAAGGCGCAGCAACAGAATGCCGGCAACATCGAATACAAAAGCTATTATCTGCGCCAGAAGGAACTGTATATCCGGCAACTGCTGAACCGCGGCGATGCCGAACGCGCAGCCAAAAAATATGCCGATGCCGACGCCACCTACCAGCATGTGTTCCAGTACGACCCCGGCAACCAGCACGCCAGCGATGCGATCAAGGGTATCCGTCACGATCGTCGCCACGATGCCATGGTGGTGGATGCCGCCACGCTGCTGAAGGCAGGCAAGACCGAGGAAGCCCAGGCCATCGTGCACACCGTGCTGGCTGAAGACCCACGCCAGGAAGCTGCACGCAAAATTGCCCGCGAACTGGAACAGCGCGCCGCCACCCAAAAATCCGCCGAACCGGCGCTGGGCGCGGCGTTCCGAAAGCCGATTTCGCTGGAATTCCGCAACGCCAGCCTGCAGGCCATCTTCGAAGTCATTTCGCGCGCCACGCAAATCAATTTCGTGTTCGATCACGATGTGCGTCCCGATCTCAAATCGACCATCTTCGTGAAAAACACCAGCATTGAGGACGTCATCAATCTGCTGATGGTGACCAACCAGTTGCAGATGCGCGTGCTCAACGCCGACACCGTGCTGATCTATCCCAACACGCCGGCCAAGGCGCGCGAATACCAGGAGCTGATGGTGCGCGCATTCTATCTGGGCAACGCCGACGTGAAACAGACCCTCAACATGATCAAGACGCTGGTCAAGACCCGCGACGTGTTCATCGACGAAAAGCTCAACCTGCTGGTAATGCGCGACACTCCTGACGCCATCCGCCTCGCCGAAAAACTCATCGCCACGCAGGACCGCGCCGAGCCGGAAGTGATGCTGGAAGTGGAAGTGCTGGAAGTGAAGCGCAGCCGCCTGATGGATATGGGCATCCAGTACCCCAACACGTTTACCGCGCTGAACATCGCCAATCAGACCACGCAGACCTTCCAGGGCGGCACCGCGGTGGTCAGCGCGCCGTCGCAGACCCAGAACATCCTCACCGTCGATACCCTGAAAAGCCTGGGTGCGGGGAATATCGCGGTGTCGCCCAATCCGCAGCTGAACCTGAAGAAAGAAGACGGCGACGTGCAGATTCTCGCCAACCCGCGCATCCGCGTGATGAACAAGCAGAAAGCCAAAATCCATATCGGCGACAAGGTGCCGGTGATCACCACCACCAGCACCGCCAATGTGGGCGTGTCGGAATCGGTGAGTTACCTGGACGTGGGCCTGAAGCTGGATGTGGAACCGCGCGTGTACCTGGATAACGAGGTGGGCATCAAGGTCGGGCTGGAAGTCTCCAACATCGTGCGCGAAATCCGCAGCAACAGCGGCACGCTTACCTATCAGATCGGTACCCGCAATGCGGATACCGTGCTGCGCCTGAAGGACGGCGAAACGCAGATCCTGGCCGGGCTGATCAGCGACGAGGACCGGCGCAGCGCCAGCAAGATTCCCGGCCTGGGCGACCTGCCCATGCTGGGCCATCTGTTCTCCACCCATCATAACGAGGCCAACAAGACCGAGATCATTCTGCTGATTACACCGCACATCATCCGCAACCTGACCCCGCTGGATGCGAATCAGAGCGAATTTGCCGCAGGTACCGAGTCCTCGGTCGGCGGCGCACCATTGACCTTGCGTCAACCACCCGTGACAGCGACACCGGCAGCACCGCCGCTGCTCATGCTGCCCGGGGCATCTGTCGCTCCTGTCGCGCCCCGCGGCTTGCCTGGCGCGGCTTTGCCTGCACTGGCACCGCTGTCGGCGCCCGCACCGGCAACGCCTGCACCTGAGCCCACACCGGCACCGGATTCAACGCCCGATCCGGCGCTGGTGCCGACCCCTACGCTGTTGCCGGCACCCGATCCGGCCAACCCGCAATGATGCATGCGCGCGGCTTCACGCTGCTTGAACTACTGGTCACCGTGGTCATCGTGGGGCTGCTGGCCACCATTGCCTTGCCGATGACCGAGCTGAGCGTGCAGCGTTCCAAAGAGCAGGAACTGCACCGCGACTTGCGCGAAATCCGCTCCGCCATTGATGCCTACAAGAAGATGTGGGACGTGCCCAATGGTCCTATCCAGAAAGAAGGCCTGGATAATTCCGGCTATCCAAAAACGCTGAATGTGTTGGTAGAGGGCGTGGAAGATTCCAAAAGCCCCACGCACAGAAAAATCTATTTCCTGCGCCGTATTCCGCGCGATCCGTTCAGCCGGGACACCACCAGCCCAGCGGCCGATACCTGGGGCAAGCGCTCGTACAAAAGTCCGCCCGACGACCCGCAGGAAGGCGATGATGTGTACGACGTGTATACGCTGAGCAAGGGCGTGGGCCTGAACGGCGTACCGTACCGGGAGTGGTGATGACCCGAAAAACAGCGCGCGGGTTTACGCTGATCGAGCTGCTGGTGGTGATGGCGATCATCGCCCTGCTGTTATCGATCGCCACCCCACGCTATTTCAACAGTGTGGAAAAAACCAAGGAAGCCGTGCTGCACCAGGACCTGTCGACAATGCGCGACGCCATCGATAAGTATTACGGCGATACCGGCAGCTATCCCGACAACCTCGATGATCTGGTCAGCAAAAAATATCTGCGCAAGCTGCCGGTGGATCCGGTCACCGATAGTGCCACCACCTGGGTGGTGGTGCCACCCGGCGACGCCGACAAAGGCGGCGTATACGATCTGCACAGCGGCGCGCCTGGCAACGGCCGCGACGGCACGCCGTATTCGGGCTGGTAAACCATGCATCAGCGCGGCTTTACCTATCTGGCGGTGTTGTTCATGGTGGCGATCATGGGTGCAGTGCTGGCGGCCACCGCGATGGTCTGGCACACGGTAGCGCAACGCGACAAGGAACAGGAACTGCTCTTCGCCGGTCACGCCTTCCGGCGCGCGATCGGACTGTATTACGAGCGCACCCCGGGTGCGGTCAAGCAGTATCCGAAAAAGCTGGGCGACCTGCTCGAAGACAAGCGCCAGGTCAGCCTGACGCGCTATTTGCGCAAAATCTATATTGATCCACTCACGGCCAGCAAGAAATGGGGGGTAGTACCCGGCCCAGGCGGCACCATTATGGGGGTGTATAGCCGTTCCGAGGGGACGCCGATCAAGACCGGGAACTTCGACAAGGCCGATCAGGACTTTGCCGGGAAAGGCAGCTATCAGGACTGGCAGTTTGTCTATGCGCCGACACAAGTGATTCCGGTTGCGGCTGTTCCACCGGGGCCAGGTGCACCTGGCGGGTCGACGGCTATTCCACAATAATGCAAAGCCCGCCGAAAATATTTACGATGTTAATGGAACAGTGATGGCTCGCGTTGAGAGGTTTTTCGAATGTGGCGAGCGTATGTTTGAAATTCCATTTAGAGCGTGTCAATGCGGTCGAACATGCAATTTGAAACCAGTTTGCCCGGTCTATTTCAGTATTTAAGGGATGCTCTGAACAACCCCGCCTGCCGCGCAGCAGCAGACGGCTCCGCTTCAAATTTTCAAACGACAATGTGAAATGCTCAGGAAATGCAATTTTCCTCACTGCTTTTGGCGTTCTTCGCCCTAT
>NZ_JBTSEG010000051.1:0-9700 GCF_054605375.1 Sulfuriferula sp.
CGTTTCAATCCGCACCCGGCCAATTGGCCGGGTGATGCTCTACTCACGCAACATATCACTACGTAAGAAGATTCCTGTATTTTCCCGCGAACCCACTCTAGAAAGCCACTGATTTCGGCTCATGGATTTTGTTCTGCGTGAAAATGCTTTATCAGCCATCAAGTTAGCCCCTGCGCGAAAGCCCCGGGTATTCGCCGTTGATAGAGGTTCGCGCACTCAGGCAATGAGAGGGCCTTCAAAGTCCACGGAGCGGAAGCATCCATGTTGTTTGACGCGCACTTCCACTGGTTCGGTGATGCGGTAGAAGCGCAGATTATCCTGATTTTCGTCGATTTCAGCGAGCAGCGTGCGCTCCAGTTGTTCAAACTGCATTTCGTTGACGGTGCATTCGAACACGGATTTCTGTACGCGCTGTCCCATCTTTTCGCAGGCTTTTGCAACCCGTCTTAGCCGCTTGCGTCCGGCCGCGGTTTCGGTGGAGACATCATAAGTGACGATGATGAGCATGCGATTTCCTATTTAGCCAGATAAGGCAGATAGCCTTCCATCTCGCCGCGGATCGTGCGTGCGATGAAACGTGCCTGGATGAAGGGTAGCAGGCCGATGGGGATTTTGTTTTCGGTGAGCGGATGGGTGATTTCTTCCTGTTTGCGTTCCTGCCAGGCGGTGACGACAGCGCGGCGGCCTTTGTCGTTGAGCATGACAGCACCGCCTTCGCGTTCGTCAAAATCAGCGGCAGTGATTTGGCCACGGTTGATGAGGGTAAGGGCCAGCCGGTCGGCAAGTATTGATCGGAACTCTTCCTGCAAATCCAGCGCGAGCGCGGCACGACCGGGGCGCACGGTGTGGAGGAAGCCGAGCTGAGCATCCAGCCCGGTGGCCTCAACGGCGGAGCGGCAGTCATTCATGCTCATGGCGTAGAGGAAGGAAAGCAGCGCATTGAAACGGTCCAGCGGCGGGCGGCGGGTGCGGCCATTGAGTGCAAATGATGCACGCGTCTGGGGTTTGACAATGAGGTTGAGGGCAGCGAAATAGCCGCGCGCGGCTTCACCTTCCACGCCGCGCAGTTCGTCCATGGTGTTGGCAACGGCTGCTGCGCGCAATGAAGCGGCGAGGTTGTCGGCGATGCGGGTGAGTGTTGCGGCTTCATCCGGATCGGCGGCTTCGCGCGCACCGCGCTGCAGGTTGGTGCGGCTGTTTTTGAGTTTGCCCGCGACCACGGCACGCGCAAACTCCAGGGTGAAAGCGGGCTCCAAGGCCGCGCGGTGATGCGCCTGACGCAACAGAATGTTGCCGGAGACTGGGCCTTCGAGCCGCGCTTTGAAACGGCCTGAATCATCCAGCAGCACCAGCGATTTACCTTCATCCGCCAAGCGGTGCATGAGCGCGGGCGAGACCATGACATTACCGAAACAGACCAGCCCACCCAAGTGATGCAGCGGCACCTGGAGCTTTTTCTCGCGCTCCACGTCGATGCGCAGGGTGGCGTTTTCCAGATGCGCATAGGCATGTGGCGTCATGACGTAGAGTGTGTTTTGAACGGTGTGCACCGCTATTTCTCCGGGTTGAATAAATCTTGTCTTTGTTGGTGCTGCTTGCCCTGTCCGGCCAGCGCTTCCGGCTGGCAAATGTCTTTCAACGAGCACTCTTTACAGCGCGCATCGTTCGCCGGGGGTGGTAGTTTTCCTGAGGCGAGCATGGCCCGAATGGCATCGGCGGTTTCCTCCACCCGTTGCCTGAGTTCCGGTGTGATGGACACTTCTCGCCGCCGGTGGCTGGTAGCATGAAAAATTGCGCCTTTGGGCACGGGGCGGTTCAGCATTTCCTCCAGGCAAATCGCCTGCGCGGCGAGCTGGATGTCGTCGTGCAACTTCTGCCGCTTGGCGCCGTGTTTGAACTCGACGGGGTACACACTGCCGTCCGGGTGAAACTCGACCAGATCGGCCTTGCCAATCAGGTTGAGCCGGTCGCACCACACGGGCAACGCGCGCTCAACCCGCACACCCGACTTGATTTCGTACCCCGGCGTATCAACAAGATGGTGCACAGCCTGCCCGCGCGCCGTGTGGATGTTGTCCTCGAACGCTTGTTCCAGATGAATCAGCCCGCACTGGCGCGGGCAGTAGATCCAGTGTTGCAGGGCGGAGAGTGCAACGGGGACTGTCTCGGTCATGTTGGGAGTGCTACCATTTACGTCAGATGTATTTATTTTAGGAGTCATACCATGGCAACGATTTTAGAGGAACTGGAAGAACAAGCCTTGCACCTATCGCCTGAAGAACGCGGCCAACTGATCCACCGCCTGATTGTCAGCCTGGAAGGCACACCCGAAGATACGCCTGAAGCCATCGCCCAGGCCTGGGACGAAGAGATCGCCCGGCGCGTGGCGGATATGGATGCAGGGCGCACGCAGTGGATTCCCGCCGAGGAAGTTTTCGCGCGGCTGGACGCCATTACCAAAAGCGCCCGCTGATCCATGCGGGCTTCTTTCAATCCTGAAGCATTGGCAGAGGCGGAAGAAGCAGCGCGCTGGTATCGCACAAATGGCGGCGCCAGAACCAGCCATACTTTCTCGCAGGAAATTCGGCGCATCGTCGAATTGGCTGTCGAACAGCCCGGCCTAGGCAGCCCCGGCCTGCACGGCACATCCCGCCTGTACCTCAGACGTTTTCCATACACACTGATTTTCCGAATCCAGAACGACATACTTAGGGTGATTGCCATTGCTCACCAAAGCCGCCGCCCGGGGTATTGGGCCGGGCGGCATTAGGCATTCAGTCCTTTCATAGCAAGGTCACGCCGGGCGGCAAGTTTGCTTTGTCCACCGTCACATCGTAGTCGTCGAAGTTGCGCGGTGCGCTCATGCCGCCAGCACTTCTTCGCGGGTGATGTGCAGGCGAATCAGGCCGGGCAATTTTCCTTCGTCAAAGTGACAATGCACTGCGTCGCGTACCTGGGCATGCAGGCTGGGCATATCGTCGGCCTCGGTCACAATATCCACGCCAACAGCACGCGCGACATATCCGCCTTCAGACGACTCTTCGACCATAAAATGGATTTCGCTCATGGATACTGTCCTCCAATAACAAAGATAGCTTCTAGTATCGCCTATCCCACCACAGATAAAAAATATTGACCTTGAGCCGGGCTTTTCAACACGACTTCTGGCTGGGTGCGGTAAGCGGCTCCGGCATTTAGAACCCGTTGATTTCTTCAGGAACCAAGTTTTCCAGGCTGGCAAGCGTGTAGCTGCCATCAGGATTCACGGTTAATGTCCGATGCACTTTGGCCGAAGAATACTGACCCGATTTGCAGTGGTGTTTCCACCAGATGACTTTCAGCACTTCCATGCTGCCCGCCGGGCGCGCAGATGACTCGTCGTTTTCGAGCAACTTGGGGAGTACCTGCTTGATGGCATCGGCATCGGCGTCTGAGAAGCTGGTTCTTTCGGCAAGCTGCGGGTTCATGCTACCGAAGAACACATATACACCCTGATCGACGCGGTGCTTCATGCCCATAGTGTCGGAGCCGCGCTTGGTGCCGTCGCCTTCGCCACTGACGCTCTTGGTGATCTGGGTGCTGGTGATGTCTATGGGCTCGACGCTGAAGGCGGATTGGACGGTGACCGGGCCGCGAATGCCAATGGATACGCCGGTGTCGCCTTCATCGTCGCTGCCATCTTCCTTCTTCTTTCCGGCTTTCTTGTTGCTCTTCAGCGCAAACAATTGACCAAAGGCACGCACGTCAAACCACTTCTCGCAGGCGAGCTTGGCGGTCTCGCCAGACCCCAGTTTGTTACCCAAAACAGCTTCGGCGCGTGCGCGCAGACTTTTTGCCTCATCTGATTTTCGATCATCTGACTGAACGAAGATCATGTTTCCGTCGTCGTTCTTGCCATCTGCTACCCAGCGTTCCAGTAACCGATCCCGAATCTTCCGCTTGATCGAAACATCCGTCATTTCCCCGAAGTTTGAATAGTCAGTGCGCGGACGGTTGCCATTGAGTGGATCGCCATTGGGATTGGCGTTCTTGACGCGGAGGATGACGGCGAAGTCGATTTTGTTTTGCAGGGTGGTCATGTTTGGCTCCTTGGATTAGTTTATTCGGCAGGTATTTTTTCGTCGCTGGCGGCGGTATCCGCCTTGGGTGGGTTCAATGCCTGCCGCTGACAGTGGTAGCCAAGCAGGAATTCGCCAGAGAGCTTTCGATCGTCAAGGAAGTCCTCTTCGACAAAGCTTGAAACGACTTCGTCGTGCAGTTTTTCCATTTCATACAAAAAGCCAGGGCGTTTGGCGCGTAGGCGCGACTTCGAAGGCGTGAGGGCAAGTTCGATGGTGCGCCAGGTACTCGCCGGGCGGTCAGCGAAGCGCTGCATCAGCTTGGTGGCGGTGGTGTCGCGTGTTTCGCCGCCGACATACAGCGCTCTGCCTTCAATGTGTTCAGCAATGGCCAGGAGGCGGCCATACAGGTAATCCCGGGATGTCCGGTCTGTTTCCAGTGTCATTTGATACTCCCTTTCATTGAAAAATCCCTTGAACAGGGCGCAGGCGATGCCTAGGTTTTTCTCCCACTCCCAGTGGTTCAAACCCACCCGGTTACAGGTTCTGCGTATTACTGAATCGACAAGATCACGAGGCAGCGGTCGGCCATCGACGATGCAGGGAAGCAGCCGCTCCACCGTGGCCTTGCGTAGTTTGTCGTCGAGACGACGACCGAAGGCGGCTTCGGCGATGTCTCGCGGCGCTGGTGTGCCTACAAATCTGGATTGGTTGCCGAAGTTTTGCGGCCAGGCGTACTTCTCATGCCATGCTTGAAGTCGATCTAGAAACTCCGAGCCCATCAGCTCGCGATAGAAGGTGATGGCCATGCGCCCCGGGGTGGCTGAGTCCAGCCCCATGACGACAATGTCCTCAGTGGGGTCGATCTTTGCACGATAGCCGGCGATAGCTTTTTTCAGCCGCAGTGCGAATGCTTGGCCTGCATCACCAGCGTCAGGGAGCACGTTTTCCGTTGCCGCTTGGGTGGTTTCTTCGCTGCCGAGAAAGAGCGAGAGCGAGTCCTTGAACGGGTCGGGTACAGGCTTGCCCGCAACGGCCCAGGTGACGATCACCTGCTCTTCGTTTCGATAGGCCTGACGGTGAATGAGCCAGCGCAAAGCGTTGTGTGCCTTTTGGGTCACCTCGTAGCTGACGCCACATGCCTGCTGGCCGGTATCGTCCGTGAATCGGCCTCGGAACGTATAGCCTGAGGCGTCATTAGCGCTGATCAATTTGGCACCATCCCCGGCATGTCTGATTCGCTTGGGGTGGCTCATGGTGAGCGCGGCCTTGTCATCGCCAGTGACCATGCATACGCCCATCAACTGTTTCGTGCTGGCATCAAACTTTGCCCAAGCTTCTTGCAAGGAAGTGTCTTCCCAAACGGCGGTGCATGGGTTGTTGGCTTCCCGGACATGCCAGCGGATGAAGGCATCTCCTTGGTCACGCTCGCCAGCCTTTGCGGTCAGTAAACGAAAGAGGTCGGGGGCTTGGTCTCCTCCTGTCCAACGGGTCAACAACTTTCCATCGGAATCGATGTGAAGGATTTTTTCCTTGACCAGATCAGCCACCACACAGCCCTTGCGGATATATACAAGTACTGCCTTGGCCTTGGGATGGCTGAATTCGGATTCGCACCACCTGCCAAGTTGCGCCTCGTATTCCTTGAAAAACGAAGGCTTTCCACCGCCATGTTCTGGGTAATCAGCGGCGCAGTATTGCACCTTGTCGCACAGGGGGTGAGGGGGTGGCTTTATACCGACACGCCCAGCCGATTGTTCTGTAGCGGGAATAACGGTCTCTTCTTTCTGAACGATTCTGGCATTTTTGAAATTACCATCGGCATCCAGCGTGATTTCAATATGCGCTTGTTGTGGCGTGTGGCTAATTGGCATCAGGCGTTCCGCCCAGGGCGGTTCCCGTCCCTTGCACTGCTCATAGGTTTCATGGAGTTTCTGAATCCAGCTCATGTCAGCACCCCAATTCCGCTGCATCGTCTTCGACGCTGCGCAAGTTGCCCTTGCCGAACTTCTTTGCGCCCATCTCCCGAGCGAACTTGCGGATGGTGCAATCCTCCGGGCGGATGAAGCGGATATGACCATCGGTCATGGTGGGTCGCCAGAAACGGGCATGCAGTTCTTTCAAGCCGGTTTCGTCAGGGTAGTCGAAGCCGTGGAACATCAGGCTGTAGGCGAGTTCTCCAGCGTCGTCGTAGTCGCCGTCACCTGAGCCAAACTCGCAGGGTTCGGCATAGCCCTGACAATCCCGCGTCCCCAGAAAGATGTCCTGCCGACCGCCCCGTTCCAGCATGCGCTGGGCGACGGCGTAGTGTTTGCCTTCGATCCGGTCGTCTTCCAACTCAGGCCGATGCGTGTTCCATTCAAAATGGGCGCGTACTTGGTATTCCACGTCGGCCAGGAAGGTGTAAATGGCCAAGGTATTACCGCCGCCGAATTCCAGTGGCTTGGTGCCTTTGGTCTGGGTGCGGATACGCTTCATCACGCGCACCTCATCAATGATCCAGATGAAGGTGGGCTTCCAGTAAATGGACTTGGCGATACCCTTGAGCGCTTCATAGGTGGGGATGTGGTACGAGCACTTCTCGCCACCGATTCGCGTCAGCGGGTCGGTGAACAGGGCATGGCGTGCCGAGACTTTGAATTCAATGCTATTTCTTTCAGCCACAGAGAACCTCCATTTTTCCATCCGGTGTTTCGCTCAAGCCGAACTCGGGGCTGTAGTAACGCGAGTCAAGGAACAGTATGCCTGTTCCCTCCTGGATTTCCTTCACCGCACCGGCCTTGGTGAGCCGTTCCAGTGTTTGCGGGAATACGTTGACGGTGAATTGTTGTGCCCGACGCAGCAGGTCGAATTCTTTATCGGGCAGGTAGGCCGCGCATAGCGCGGTGATGATGGCGCGCCCCGCTTCTCCATGCGGGACGATGACCCCGCGTGTTGGTGCGTCAATCGCCTTGAACACCTTGGCGGCAGCCATGAAGGATTGGTGCAGGTAGATGTTGGGTGCCTGCCCCTTGGTTCTTCCATATCCTATTGTGGCTTGTGAGTTGACTGAAAGCAGGTTGAGCAAGGTGTCGTTGTGCCCCAGCGTTCTGTCGGAAACCGGGTAATCCATATCACTGGCGCGGGCGAAAAAGTAGTTCTGGTAATACCACGCCATCGCTTCCGGCCCGATGCGGTTGTTCCCGAACTTGTCTGGATTTTCCTCGTAGTCGTCCAGTACGCGCTCAGCTTTGTCGCGGCCGATGCTGATGTCACGCAGCATGCCCAGGCTTTCATCTTGCGGATTGACTACATGGACAAACCCAATTTCACGGATGCCATTTCGGTTGCAGCGCCCCGCCGCTTGGGCGATGGAATCCAGCCCGGCGGTAAAGCGGATGACTGCGCCGAAATCCACGTCCACGCCGGCTTCAATTAATTGGGTGCTAACGCACAACGTCGGTTCCTGCTTTTCAAGGCGCTCTCGTACCACGGCCAGAATCGACTTGCGATGCGCCGGGCACATGCTGGTGCTCAAGTGATAAGTCGGGATGGCGGCCTGTTCACTGCATAGTCGATAGATCGTTTGCGCTGCTTTCTTGGTATTGACGATGACCAGGCAGCTACCGGCTCTCGCAGTTTCCTCCCGTGCTAGCAAGGCAATTTCATCCATTGTCCAGCCGCCCGGTTTGCGGCTGTTCTTGACTTCAACGCGCTTCAGATCATCAAACAATTTTTTTACATCCGGCATGAGTTCGTTGCCCTCTGGGATGCGGATGGACCCTTTGTTTGCATTGACCTTGTCCAGTAGCGGCTGGGTGGCGGTGCATAGGACGACCGTGCTGCCGCACTGTTCGACCAGAAAATTCATTGCGTTGTTGAATAGGTGCACGCAGTTGAGGGGAAGGGTTTGAATTTCGTCGAAGATCAGCACCGCGTTGGCCAACTGGTGCATCCGCCGTGCGCCTCGGGTGCCTGCGCCGAACAGGGTTTCCAGAAGCTGGACGCTGGTGGTGTAGATGACGGGCGCATCCCAGTTCTCAGCCAGGATTTTTCCGCGCCAGCTTTGTTCCTCGGGGGTTAGGTTGGAATGGTGTTCGAGAACTACGCTGCTCGGTTCTACGCCATCCGGCTCAAGGACTTTTCGCACTACGTCGGCGTTCTGGTCGATGATGGACGTGAATGGAATGACATAGATCACCCGATCCATTTTCACGCCGCTCGTTTCCTTGTTCGCGTGATGCAACGCAAATCGCAGGCTGGCCAGAGTTTTTCCGCCGCCAGTGGGCACTGTCAGGGTGTAGACGCCTTTGCCGCGCGACGCGCCATCCAGGCAATGGCGGGAGATGTCTTGCCGGAGTGTGTCGATAGGGTGGCGGGGATGAAGGGTTTTGAGGTGTTTTTCCAGACGGTCGATCAAAACATCCCATGCGGCATATCCGCCATTCGCCCTGAGCTTCTTCCCCTTGGGGTTCTCAAAATCGGCGCTGTCGATACGGTCAGCATCAATAAGGCAACTGAACAGAAAGCGCACCAACAACCCGATCTGCTGCTGCGCTACAGTGCTCTTATCATCTTTTCCCGGTGCGGCATGCACGATCCCGGAAATCGCTGCTTGCATGGTCTTGAGCATTTCCGGCTGGCTTGTGAGTTCGCGAGCGCGGGCAAGGATAGCCTCGTCGGCCTTGCCAAGTGCTTCATTCAAGTGACAACGGTCATCGGCCTTGTTCATGCGCCTACCGAACACGTCTTCGCCAAGGCTGTTCGTATCGGAGGACAGACAGTCGATCAGCCCGGAATGGTGGGAGGCGATGCAAAGGGAGAGAATTTGTCCGACGATCTCTCCAAGCTGTCCCTGTTTGGAGAGTTCCCGCCACACCAATTGGGCACCGGCGGTGGAGTGGTCGATTTTGCCCTTCAACCCGGCTGCATCGACGAATTCTTCGTCCTCATCCTGGTTGAGTAGGCCGACGGCGGACTTGATGTAGGCCTGAAACGCTGCGCTGAATTTCCCCAAATCGTGGAGCAGGCCGATCAGTTCTCCTTGTTTATCCAAGCCAACTTTTCCTGCAAATGCATTCGCCAGTGTTGCTACGTTACATAAATGGGTCGCGAGCGATTGCGTGGCATCATCCGATTCACGGTGGTGGGCGATGAACAGCGGTTTGCTCGCTACGTCCCCAGCTTCTGTGTTTTGGGCTACTTTTTTCGCCGTAAGTGTTTTCACTAATGACTCGCTAATCATGTAATCGTATTTTGTATCCTACCCTCGCCCAGGCCCAAAACCTGAGCCTGCTGCAAACCCTTATCCATATTGGCTTCTGGCGTGGCCGAGCTGAATTTTGACGGCTTCTTTCAACGCATCCGGCGCGATCACTTCCACATCGGCACCGTATTTGAGGATGTCCATGATGAGTTCGGTGTCGTGTGAGTAGGGGATGCTGAGTTCATAGCGGCCGTCTTCGAGCCAGCGGGATTGTTGCTCGGGGTGCCAGGTTTCATCGGCAACCCAGCGGGCGCGGTGGGCGGTAAAGCACAGGATGGCGGTGGCGACGGGTTGGCCTGCGAAGATGCCGTAGGCGCTGGCGAGTTGGCGGTTGAGGGTGGCGTCGGGCACGGTTTTAGCGGTTTTTTCCAGCGTGGTTGCCTGGCGGATGCATTCG
>NZ_JBTSEG010000052.1:0-9032 GCF_054605375.1 Sulfuriferula sp.
GTGGCGCCATTACGCCGGAAATCCGGTGGCGCCATTATGCCGGAAACAAAGTGGCTCCTTTATGCCGACAATCTACTGGCTCCTTTATGCCGGAAACGAAATGGCTCCATGATGCCGAAAGTTCACACTATTCAAGCCGCAGTGCTGGATGAGAAGTACATTGTTGCCGGAGATGTTGCCTACGGCATGGTCCGGTTTGGTCAGGAGTTTCCTAATTTCACTCATATTTTTGACGAGGCAGTGCGACGAGCTGATAAACAACCAAAGTATTTGGACTACATAGGATCGCTAGCCTCCAGCCTACAGGTATTTTGCTTTGTGAGTGGGCTATCAAGGCGCGGCATTGAAATAATGCGTGCCGGCGCCAACGCCGCCGTTTGTTTAGGGAAGATTGGCGCAGCTACCGAACTTCTTCTGCAGCTCATTGTGCTCGGCAGACGAGAAGGGGATTCTTTGCTGGTTAGCAACACCGTCAAGGAAATCGTTGAGCTTTCAAGCGGAACTGCCGACCCAAGGATGAGGGGCCATACTGCTATGGCAGAAGGCCAACTTGCACTTGCCGACCAGCGCATGGATGACGCTCTCGGTTACTTCCAAATTGCTGCAGAGTGTTTCAGTCGTGATCAGTGTCAGCCCGGGAAGACCGATCAAGGTGATAACGCTGATGAGTATGAAAATGAAGGGCTCTTAACCTGCACGGACGAACGTATGCTCGCTTTGGCCCTTATGGAGCAGGGCTTTGTCTATGAGCATTCGGATCAGCCCAGCGAGGCGCTTGATATTTATAGAAAGTCCTTGTCTCTGATGAAAAAAACAAAGGACGAAGTTAATTACGGTTCAGTTCTGCATCAGATCGGCAACTGCAATGCGCATCTAAATCACAACGACCAAGCATATGAAGCTTACCTTGGTGCAGCGCGTCGATTCTTGGATATTGGCGCTGCTGAGCATCTAAGCAATAGCCTCAGCGAACTCGGCTACCTGTTGATCGATTACGATCCAGATGAACAGCTCGATGTGGATGTTCCGGCGACACTAATTGAAGCTGGACTCTACGATGTGACCTGGCAGGCAACGAGGTGCTTCTCTGCGCAACTTAGGTCGCTCCCCGCTCAGCAGTGTATAGGAATTGTGCAAAAAATCTTCGGTGTCGCGATACTAGGGAGCTTCACTAAGCATAATGTGCTTCTCTTGGAGTTCGCTGATTCCCTTCGTGAGAAAATCGTTCGACCTCTTGCACTTCAACTCGACGAAGGGGTCAGAAGCAAAGTTGATGACGGAATAGCAGTCATGTATCTCGACATTACTTCCGCCCTTATTGGCTGTATATCCGATCTAGAGCGAGAGACGCGGGGGCCCCCATCTCTTGCAGAAATCGAGCACTTGGCGCGCCTGTGTTATATGCAATACGACTGGGCTTGGAAAGCCTTTCGGCTATTTGATTGGCTTGCCACGTACCTTGGTCGCTACCATCACGTAATGAACATTACTGCCAGCACTTTACAAGACGCAGCTTATAACTGTGAGGAACTTAACAGGCCATTCTCATTGCCTGGTTTCAAAGAACAGTTGTCACTATAGTTCACGGTCTCCAGCCTAGCGTTAGCCAAACGAGCCCGTTTGCATGTCAAGAGAGAGCGCTCTAAGCGTTTATGCTTCCTCGCAGAAATTTATGGCGAATGCGTTGCATATCACTTATGGCAAACTAAACAAGCCCCGCCACCTTCGTCGCCCGAAAACAATTCATCAAGGTCGATGTTTAGGTTCACCGGACGTAACGGGTTGATCGGACGAAGGCGGATCTCCCGCTTACGTCGTTCATCGAAGTCTTTCTCGATCTGAGCGACGCGCTCCGGTTTTTCCAAATCGCTGAGAGGTTCACCTTGTGACCAAGTGAAGGGGGAACCGTGTTCGAGGGCTGTTTTTTCATAGGCTTTGGCCTCTTCAAAGGCATCTGGGTGTTCGCGGCTGAGACGGACCCACTCGATCTTCTGTTGGAAGAAGCAAAATGTGCAGCCACTACGGGAACGCCAGTCGTAATACTTGGGGAGCCCGACGCCAGAGGCTTCAAGGATGTCCATGACCCCGGCTTTGTCCACTCCGTGCTCACGAAACGGAATTTTGATAACAAGGTTGGCTTGCTTTGAGGAATAACCCTCACGGTAGTCTTCATCTGCCCTGATAGCGATGTAGGAGGTTACGATATCTCCGGCCGCGAGCATCGGTTTGACCCACTGCTCAAATGGCAAGAGTTTTAGCTGACGTGTACACCAACGCACTTGGGCAGATGGCAAGAAATTACCGTACTGCCTTAACCAAAAATCGAAATCACGTCTCGGGTTCAACCTTAAGATGGGTTTGCCGAGGAAGCCTTCCAGACGCCCCAAGAACTCGTACACCTCGGGCAGTTCTTTGCCGGTGTCCGTAAAAAAGTAGTCAATGTGCATCTCGGGGTAATGCTGGCGCATGAAGACCGCTAGCGCAGCGCTATCCCGGCCGCCCGACAGCCCCAACACGTGTCGTTCAGCCATATCTTTACTCCTGCTGGTTGGTTTCAACGATGGATATGCTTGCTGCGGCCAACGCCGCCAACAGGACATCTGGTCTAATTCCTTGGTTGGCGATCCGATCGATGATTGTTGCAGCCAGGTTTGTGACCAACGGCTTTTCACGCTCGGCGATGTCAAATGTTCGTGAAACCGTCTTGCTCGAACCACCTGTGCCAATCACTACCGCGAACGCTTCACGGGTCGGTGAGCGGCCTTGGACGGACACTAGGGCCTCAACCTGGCGGAAACGAAGTGCCCATTCGGCGAGAGCCAAGAGGGCAATGTCGATGTCGCGGTCGTTCCAGTCCCTGGGAGGTTTGTTGGCGGCCAGACTCAGGATGCCTTCGATGTTGTCACGTCGCCCTTCGTAAGATGCCAAACGTGTGGCAAACGCGTCCAAACGGAAATCACCGGAAATTCCCGCTACCGTCACCGCCCGCTCACGCAATTGGTCCAACGCATCGGCCGGTGCGTCTAATACTTCCAACATTTGATCGGTGACCTTCTGCAACATGTGATCATAAGCCGTCACCAACTCCGACAGAGGGTCGTGGAGGGCTTTGATGTATCCCTCGGACGAACGGCTGCCAAGCAAGGTCATCAAATCGACAAACAAAACCTTGTGCGGATCGCTGGCTTTCAACAAGGTATCGCGTACAGAACGCGCGGACTCGGACAACTGATGGGTGCGTTGTGCCCAAACTGGCAAATCAAGAACCATAGCGACCAGACCACGTGCTGCCTCCAACGGGTCTGGAACAACCTTGCTACCGGTGAGTGAGGACAGGATATTCGCGATCCCATTCAGAATTTGCGCGCGGTCGTTATCGATGGTTACCCATCGCAACGAAAAGCGACGAGGATCCTGAAGGCATTCATCGAGGTCGGCCTCGCTGAGCCGCGGTACAAACATCCCGTCTTTGTAAACCGCGATGCTTTCCTTGTGGGACAGCAAAAACGCCATCAAAAGAATCGGGTGCACCCCCGACCGGATTCCATAGGGAGCTTCTGACCAACGCGTGTAGATATCCGACACAGCGACTCGCTGATCATGATCGGCGAACAGCTTGGTAGTCATCTTCCACATCGGTGCAAAATGACGTGACACACCAGACTTGGGCGGCATGAAGCGCCAATTTCCAGACTCGTCGAAGGAGTGTAAACCGGTACTGTTCAAAAGCGATTCGTAGAGTCCTCGTTCGGCAGGAAAACCTTCGATACCAAGGGCTTCTGCCTGCTCGTGGTTGAGCATGCGATACAACAGGTCACGCCGAGCCTTTACGCTGTTCGAAGACAACGAATCGCGGTTGACCAACTCGTTTAAGAGGCGCGGCGAATGCTTGTAGAGCTTGTTCGCCAAGGTAGAGGCCACGGCAGAAAGACGGAGCCTCTCACCACTCTCTTTCTCGATCCCTAACCAACGTGCTTGCGTGAACGCCGCACGCAACGCTTCTTCAAGGCTTGCACGGACCGCTGCCGTCCGTGCAAGCACCTCGCGACGTGCCACCGAGTCGCCTTCCAGTTCCGGCCGCTGCTGCACCCATTGGAGCGACAGCAGTTCCAAACCCAACTCGTGGATGCGAACGTGGTTATTGGGCAACCCCAAGACCACAGGATGGCCGCGTTCCTTCGTGTTGTCGATCAGGCTCGTACATTGCCGTTGTGCCGATCGCAAAGACGTGCCGTGCCCAGGCAACACCAAAACAAACTGCCCAAATTCACCGTTTGTTGGCTTGTAGCGTTCCAAGTGCTGCGCCACGTTGCCGAGATAGCATAGGGTCACGCTCATCCAACGCAAGGTGCCGGTCTCGTGGTAATGTTTTTTGGCCACTACAGGATGGAGATTGGCCAGATGCATCAAAAGATCAAGGTCAAGATCTGCCAGGGTGCCCCGAGCCTGAGAGACCGCCGCGTCGATGTCAAAGTCGCTGCCCTCAAACGCTGACCAGGCACCGATATGTTTACGGAAAATGGCGATCCGCCATTTGTCCAAATCATCCAGCGCCTGCTTGATCGACTCAGGCGCATGGTGCGGATGGATTGAACAAAGAACAGCTTCTTCCGCGGCCAGGCCTGAACCGTTCCGGAAGAGATCAATGACAGCGATGTTCTTGATCAACGAAATGTGAAGAGCCTGAGCGCGTGCTTCGGTACGTTCGACGGCCTCCAATGCTTGAGCCCATCGATGACCATCGGGCGATGCCAAGATGGCCGGTTCGAGGTTGGCACGTAAAAAATCCCAGTAGTGATCCGGTCGGTACCAAGCATGTTCGCTCAGGGGTTGTTCGTTGAGGTAGGCCCGAAAGCCGTGAGGTTCCACCGACGCCAGAAAGCCGAACGTGCTTCGCTCGTTCTGACCGAACTGACGCTTTGATACCGGCCCGAGCAAAGCCGCCATGGTTGGATGCAAAGGCCAGCAGCGATCCAAACTCTTGGCGAAATCCTCGCCAACCGCCGGACGACGTCGCTGTATGGTGTTGGCAACTTCTGCCGCGATAGAAGCAGTGGAGGGGTGCTTTACATCTGTGTCGATGGCGCGGCCGATGAGTTCTACGACCTCGTCGCTCGCGGCGATGAGAGGGATGTCAATGAAGCGCCCTTGAACCTTGGCCCAATCGTCTCGGCTGTCTAGTCCAAGGCGAGCGGAGTATTGCTTGAAGGCCTGATGTAAAATACCGATCACCACAAGCCGGCCGGGTGATCGAGCTGCTGACTCGGCAAGCTCTTGGAAGAAATAAACGTCGTCCCCACCAGTTGCCGAGGCTTCAAGGAACTTGCCCATTTCGTCGATGAGCAACAATACTCCGTCGAAGCGTTTATCAGCAGATGCATCGCAGAGCGACTCAATTACGGAAGTCGGTGTCGCTTTCCGCATGTCCGTTCGCTCGCCAGGGTGCAATGCTTTTGCCAATGCGCGCGCAATCTCTTGAACCACGCTGCCGCGTTTGCCGACCACCGGTAGGATCAACCACCCGCCGCGCTTCACGGGCATGGCTTTTTCAAAATGAGAAAATGCTTTGAGATGAAGGGCGGTGCGCGCCTTGCTGCGAAGTGCCACGTCCCTACCCAAGGCCGAGGCCAACGTCAAAGCGAGGGATGACTTGCCACCACCGAATGGCCCTGTCCACGTAAAGGCACGTTGATTGCTTTCCAACAGCTGTCGAGCCATGCTGTCCAAAACACCATGGGCCGTTCCATGGCAAATGTAGCCTTCCAAGGCGTCCGGACGACCATAATCAACATCGAGACGTATCGATCGCTGATAGTGCCGCGCTATGCGAACGTGAGCGGCTATCATATTGGAGGTTGTTTCAGACATAGGCCTCCCTCAGCATGTCGAGTTCGATCGAATCGAAATCTGAGGAACGGCGCATTACCTGCCTTAACCCGGCAGTGTCGTCCCACGTTAACCGACCACCCGTAAGGGCGGACAAGCCAAACAAGCGCTCGGCAACCGAATCCTCATCCAACTTGAACACACGTCCGGGCGACCCATCTCCGTATGCGATCGTTTCGAAGGCGAGCGAGGACTCCGAAGAGGCCGTTCGCCGCCAATAGCTCACCAATGCAAAAGCAAACATACCGTCGGACAAGGTGATCTTGGGCCCCCGACGGAACGAAAACACCCCTTTCTGTTCCTCGTGAACAAGACCAAGCTCGCCGAGCATCGGTTCTGCGAAATCCTCGGTCGATCCGCCTCCAACCCGCGGTATGTAGCTACGGATGCAGGTTTCGATGTCACGGGTCAACGTCGATGGCGACAACCGCTGCATTCTTTTTTGCGCGTAGTCAGTCAAGGGGGCGAGCAAATTGTCCCGTGTAAAAGTAGGCGCTGTCATGCGGTTGAACAGCCAAAACCATGTAGTAGCGCGATGACCTTCTCCGGCCAAACACCAATGTACGAACCATGCAGTAACGGGGTCTTCCGAATAGGGGTCAAGTCCGTTGTCCGAGAAGATTGCCTCTCCGTAGGGGGTGATGGTGAACGGGAGATGTGGGTCTTTGGGATCTTCGATGACCCGACAAGCAATCGCCCAATGACGGATGGACGACACCATGTTTTTGCCGACGCCAAAGCGAGCGATGGAGCTTTCGTCTGAAAACTTGCTTTTCTCGACGATGTTTTCGCGGCTTCGTTGATTGAACGCCTTCTTCAGCCACATTTGACGTAGAGGAAACGTCTCGTGGCCGGAAAAATACGGCTTATATAGCTGCGATTCAATGATGTTTGCCATAAATCTATGATACTGGAGGGAGTCTCCATTTGACAAGCAATAGAATTGGTTAATCTCTCCAGTTCGCCCCCAATCAAGATTACTGACGACGATTGGGCCCGGGATTCGGGGAGTAACTTCTATACGGCGTCCCCTCTGCTGCTGATAATACCTGCTGACGAGCACGGCAACACTACAGGACGGGCCTGATCAATAGCGCAAGGTGCGGAGCTATTGTTACCGGTGAAGCCATGTAGTTGACGGGTGTCCGTTCGTTCACTTACTATAGTGCTCGAACAGACACCCGTCAACTAACGCCGATGGTGAGCAAAATGGACGAGCGCGACAAGGACCGGGACTATCTAGGCCGCCTTCAGGATTACTACGCCGACAGTCGGCGTATCCCCTCCTTGCGGCGCCTCAGCGAACTGATGGGGTTCGCCTCCAAGACTGCTTCTAGGAAGCTACTTCATCGGCTGAAGACGGAGGGCTTTGTCGAACGCACTCCCGACGACGACGCCTGGATTCCCTCAACTCGTTTCTTCGAACGACCCCTCGCCCAAGGCAAGGTGCCGGCCGGCATGCCCATCGTGGTCGGCGAAGTGGGTGCTGAGTCGTTCCTGGTGGACGACTACGTGGTCCACAATCCTTCCCGCACCGTGATGATTACGGTAAAGGGGGATTCCATGACCGATGCCGGCATACACAACGGGGACATTGCCGTCGTGGAGCGGGGCAAACCTGCGGGGAAAGGAGATTTCGTCGTGGCAATCGTCGACAACGAATTTAGCCTCAAGGAACTGGGCATCGAGCGCGGTAAGTTCATCCTGAAACCCCACAACCCGGCCTACCCGGTCATCCGTCCAAAGAGCGAACTGGAAATCTTCGGCGTCATGGTCGGCCTCGTCCGACGTTACACCCATTGAGCGGCTCCCATGGCAGGATTATTCCAGTCAGGTCTGCGCCCCTTGCTCGGCAATCCAGCGCCGCACGTCTTCAACACGCCAAACGGTCACTCGCGGTGAAAGCTTCACCGGTGCCGGGAATGTCCCGGCCACCACGCGTCGCCACAAGGTAGACTTGGATATGGGAACGAAGGTCAATACTTGCGGTTGCCGCAGAAAACCAGTTTCAGGGAGAGTTATATTGGTTGAAAGCGTTGCTGACATGATCTGACCTTTCACCGGCACGCGCCGGATGGAAGAAGGTGACCCGCTCTGTCGCGACCATGCTAGGCCAGTTTCGCAGGGTCGGTAGGGATTTCAAAGCTCGACAACACACCACGGCAGTCCCGGCCGATCGGTGTGGATTGGAAATCGCGTTCGCACTCGCATGCATGAAAAGGCACACGAAGGACACGATCAATAACAGAAACACTCAGGGAATTTGGCCGCGATCTCCGACCTGTACCCGCTTAGGAACAGCTTGGATCGGACGCGAATGGAAGGGCAGGTATCGACTGCAACGCCGCCGCACATAATGCGACGGGTTCAGCGCTCTTCGAGCACTGCGGCCGCAACGTTGTGCGACCTAATGAGACCGTAAATCAGATGCAAAACAAATTCAAGAGCCGCAACAAACAGCGCTCGGTGCGATAGCGAAAACGCTTCTGGTTTGGAAGAATTTCGGTTGGCATATCGCGCGCCGGGCCTGAAATACTGCAAACGTCTTCGTCCAAAAGCTGCCTACTCCAGCGTTCGCGGCGAAGTCGCTTGGGGTACCTAACTCTCAGTTCCTTCGACAGCTTCACGCTGAGCCAGCGGTGCTGACGTTTTCCGACGCGGTTTCTTTTCTTCGGCAACTTTTTCCGTGGACGCCTCTACGTCGGCTGCTTCGTGCGGCAGGACGGGTAACTGCTCCTTGCCATCATCCAGTTCCTCGCCCCCGGCCGGGCTCGCTTCCTCTTCAGCCGATTCAATTTTCCCGTCGCCCGCCGCTGCCTTCAAGCGCTCATGCTCGGCCTCCTTGGACGAGAATTCATTCATGCGCCGTCTCAACCCGGTGGCCAGATTGCGAGCGGTTCCTGCTACACTGCGGATCGCCCGTTTGAAGCCAGCGCGCTGAATGTCTGCATCGCGCGGCGTAATCACTTCATGGATCTCAAGCGTCTGGAGCAACGGCATCAATTGATCCAGCTTGTTCAAGACCTCGAAATAGCGCCTTCCGCTCGACGAGATGATGCCCACTTCGAGTTCAAGCGGCATGGTATCGTAGGTTGCAAAGCTGGTAATGCCGTTATTCTTGAACAGCGCCTCGGCCCCGTCGATCG
>NZ_JBTSEG010000053.1:0-8847 GCF_054605375.1 Sulfuriferula sp.
CAGGCATTCAACCTGATCGGCGAACTCACCGTCGAGGAAAACGTCGAGCTGCCGCTGACCTACCGCAGCGGCATCGGCCGCGCCGAGCGCCGCCGCCGCGTGCAGGAAGCGCTGGAGCAAGTCGGCATGGCGCACCGCCTGCGCCACTACCCTTCGCAGCTTTCCGGCGGCCAGCAGCAGCGCGTGGCGGTGGCGCGCGCGCTGGTCGGCCAGCCTGCGATCCTGCTGGCCGATGAGCCCACCGGCAACCTCGACTCGCGCAACGGCGACGCGGTGATGCAACTGCTCACCGAGCTGCACCGCAAGGGCTCGACCATCTGCATGGTCACCCACGACGCGCGCTACGCCGCGTCGGCGCAGCGCAGCGTGCGCCTGTTCGATGGCCGCATCGTCGATGAGGACAGCTTCCAGCGCCTCACCCGCGAGGACGAAGCACGCCTCGAGGCCATGGTCGATCTCGACCCGGGCACGCAGCCATGAATGCGGGGGTGCTGCTGCGCGAACTCTGGCAATCCTGGCGCGCCAGCCTGCGCAAGCCAAGCTTTCTGCTGCTCGCCTCCGGCGTATTGGCGCTGGGTATAGGCGCCAGCGTTGCCGTGTTCACGTTGATCGACCAAGTGCTGATGCAACCATTGCCCATCCCAGCTGCATCACGCGTAATGGTAGTCGGGCCACTTGAGAACGGACAGGTAAACGCCGTATCGCCGTTGCAATACCAGCACATGGTGCAGTTGGCAGGCGTTAAGTCGATAGGATTGGTATTTGCAGGACCGTCCGTGAACATAGCTGACGGCGGTCATGCCGAGGTGGTATCGGCCGCTTACATGAATCGCGAGCTGCTGCCGACTTTGGGCCTGCAGCCGGCCTTGGGCCGCAATTTTACGACCCAGGAAGATCATCCGAACGGCCCGCATGTGGTCCTGCTCGGCTACGGTTTCTGGCATCGTCAGTACGATAGCGATCCAAAGGTACTCGGCCAAACGTTGTTGGTGGGGGGCAGTACCTACACCGTCGTCGGCGTGCTCCCGAAAAGTTTCAATGCCCTGAATTTCAGTAGCGACGTGGTGCTACCTCTGGAACTCTCACCCAACAGCACCGCTGCCGACACCAACTACATTGCCGTGGCGCGCCTAGCCAACGGAGCAAGCCAGCAAGCGGTAGCTGCAGAAGTGAACGCGCGGATGCACACCATGTATGCCACCATGGCTGGTTCCAGCGCCACCAATTACTGGCTGCACGCAACCTTCGTTCTGCAGACGATTACGGCATGGCAAACCGCAGATGCGCGCGCTGCCTTGTCGCTGTTCATGGCTTGCGCGCTGTTCGTGCTGCTAACAGCGCTTGTGAATCTGGTCAATTTGATGCTGTTGCGGGCGCAGTCGCGTGCACACGACAGCGCGGTGCGAGGCGCCTTGGGGGCCCCGCCGCTCCGATTGGCACTGCCGGCTCTGGCGGAGGGCCTGTTGATCAGTGCAATTGGTGCGCTAGTGGGTACGGGACTGGCATGGTTGGCTCTAAATTTCTTGCAAGGTGTTATGTCCGCAGACTTGTTACCTGGTGGCGGTCTGCACATGCCGGCGTGGATATGGTTGCTGGCGCTAGTCGTTTCCATTGCCGTCGGCGTGCTCGCTGCAGCGCTGAGCTTCTGGCGCAGCATTGCGAGCGCCGCCAACGATGAACTGCGCGAGGGTGGGCGCAGTGGGCTGGGCCGCCGCGGCGGCCGGCTGGTACGCGTGCTTGTGGTGTCGCAGATGCTGCTGGCGACCGTGCTTTTATGTGGCACGGGATTACTGTTGCATGGATTGTACAGAGCCGAGCGCACGCCGCTCGGATTTTCCGATTCGCACATTCTTACTTTCGACCTCACGCCAGTGCGTGCGGACTATCCCGATGCACAGTCGATCAATCTGCTGCTGCAACAACTGAAACGCCGATTCAGGGAGATTCCTGGCGTAACAGCGGCAGTGACTACTACCAATCTGCCAACAGGTGGTCAGTTCAATCTACCCGTGCGGAAATACCGGGGAAAATTGTTCAGCACACAATTTCGCGGGGTTGGTGGCGGCTTCTTCAAACTGTTCGATATCCCTTTGCTACGCGGGCGCGGATTTACGCCTGACGATGTGCGCGGTAGTGAGCCAGTGGCGGTAGTCAACCGCAAATTCGCCGAGTACAACTACGGAGGCCACGCACTGGGTCAGATGCTCGAGTATGGAATTCCCGGGCATATGCGGTCCGTGCGCATTGTCGGGATCGTCGGCAACACTCGGCAGTTTGGGCCACTGCGGCCGGCGCCTGAAATCCTCTATTTGCCTCTGTCCCAGATGCCTGACCAAATCCTAAGCGCCTTTCTCGGATTCAGTCCCGTGCGATTCGCTTTGCGTGGACACGGTGACCCAAACCATTGGCGTAGAGCTGTGCGCGCGGCGATGACCGAAGTAGCGCCCAACCAGCCGATCTCCAATTTTCGAACCATGCAGGATGTCGTGCGTTCGACCACGGCCAGCACACGCACAACCCTACTGCTTGTCGGCGTGTTTGCAGCGCTGGCACTGTTGCTAGCGGTGGCCGGTATATATGCGGTAACGGCCGTATCGGTGACTGCGCGCGAACGCGAGTTCGGCGTGCGCATGGCTCTGGGGGCAAATCCGACGCGCCTGTTCTGGTTGGTGCTGCTTGGTGAACTGCGGCAGATCATGTTTGGGCTTGTCATCGGCGTTACCATCGTTCTGGGCGTTTCGGGATTGCTTGTGCAGCAGCTTACGGCGCTGGTGGACCGCACCAACACCTTCGACCCGGTGGCACTGATCAGTGCCTGCGTGATGCTTGTCATCGCTGGCCTTGCGCCCTGCCTACTGCCAGCATGGCGCGCGGCTCGGGTGCAGCCGATACATGCATTGCGAGGGGAGTAATGATGCCGTGGGCGCATGCGAGAGCGGTCGCGTGGCCGCTGCTCCTGACCAGCGACGTGATCGATATGCTGACTGATATAGGCACTCTATGGTACAGAGGAAGTCATCGTCACCCGGCGCTGTCGCAAACACGCGACAACGGGCTGAGGATCAGGGCGAATCAGGTCAAGTGATGAGCTAAACCGAGTTTCCGTGGTACGCGCTTCCGACAGGGTTCTAGCTTGACTGTCGAATGCGCGGCTCTGTATCGTTGAATCCCGAGGACATGGCAACGAAGGCAGTCATCATGGCCATCGTCAATAAAAACATTGTAGATCTATTTCGCAAATCGCCGCTAAGCGTTGCGCTCATCACCACTATGACCGCCGCATCAGCGCTGAGCACGGCTGTGGCGGATCCACTCTTTTTGAAATTTTCGCTCAATTACCTCTTGCAAAAGAATTTATGGTTGTTTGGCATTCTGATAGCAATTATGCTCGCGATAGCATTAGTTACTCGGCTACTGAATTACTGGATAGATGTAATAGTTCAAAAACTCCAAAACAAACTTCTTGCAGATCTCACGCACCAGTCACTTAGCGCGTTCCTAACAAGTGCGCCCTCGAACGCTGCAAACCGTGATGCTGCATACAACACATCCCGGGTATACGATGAGTCAAAACAAGCCGCTGGACTTGTACAGGTTTATCTCACGGCCATCGCTGCGATAATTAGCTTCGTTGGCGCATCAATCGTTTGCTTGCTGCTATCTCCGTACGTTGCGGTAATATTGGCGGTCCTGGTACCCGCTGTCTACGTTGCGACTAGATTCTACTCACATAAAATGTCCGACTTGGCTGCACGCCTTACGGAGACAGAGTCTGGCTTGAGGGGAACTATGACCCGCGTTGTTGCGGCGGTCAAAGACATCAAAATTTTTGGATTGCATAACTACGCTTTAGATCAAAGCTCTAAAGCTTTTGTTAATGTACTAGATAGCAACATTAAATTCACAAAGCGATACGCAAAAATTCAGCTATTGAGCAGTTCGTCTCTCACAATCGCTGAGCTCATCGTTCTGGTTACCATTGGTACCCAAGTTGCAATTGGGAGATTGACTATTGGCTCAATGATGGGGTTTATTTCAGCGTATTGGAAAGTAGTGAACTCTGTCACCTCCTTCTTTTCAATCGCGCCGGAATATTCACGAGCTATCACGGCGTATAATCGTTGCAATTCATTCGCCAACGAACTTGCCCGAGATGAAAATCGTGGGAGAGAAATTTCTGCCGAAGAGGTAAGTTTGTCAAATGTGAGTTATTCATACGGCGGATCGCTTGTCTTCGAAAGACTCAATATACAGGTCCCCCTGAGGACTTCGTTGCTAATCCGTGGTCCTAATGGAATTGGAAAGACCACGCTTCTTAATATGATTTGTGGTTTTATTACGGCTAGCGATGGCTCCTCCTCTTTGCCACGTTTGGAGCGGATTAGTGCTTCTATTGGCCCGGATGAGTTTGTTCCAGGAAGATTACGTGATTTATTGAAGGTAATTAATGGAAATGACTGGGCCGTTACGAATAGCGCTGCAGCACGCCTACTACTGAATGACTGCCTCGACAAAGAGTTTCGCGACCTTTCGATCGGCGAAAGAAGAAAAGCGCACATTTTAACCACGATCGCGAAATCTGCCGATGTTTATATCTTCGACGAACCATTAGCAGGTGTAGACATTGGAAGTAGAGATGCGGTTATGGATGCAATTTTCAACTTCTGCGGCAATCGTATATTGATTGTTGTTATGCATGGTGACATTAAGTACGACTCTCTCTTCAGTCGCGTGATCGAATTCGGTGAATTGGCCTCTACCCACAGGCCCACGGCAGTCGGGGTTGCCTGCCCCTAAGGATCATCTGATCAATCGCCGCCTTGCAACCATTGCACGCAATTGAGCGCATCACGCGCCCAAACGCACGCTTTGCATGTGGTCAAACATGCCGCTTCTCGCGCCGCACAGTACGCCGCCTGCGTCATCCCGCTCGCTTCCAGATCCGCCAACCGGTGCTGCCACAACACCCGTTTCTGCGCCCCACTCGTCATCGCCACGCCCGCATCCGAAAGCCAGGCGCGAGCGTGCAACAGCCAGACCGTCAAACAACAGGTGCGGTGGCCGCACGCTTACGATAGGACGAGGAAGTCTCTTTTTACTCTCTGATTTTGCCCTGCGGTCGAAGCATGACCTGATGATGGATCGTAGCCGATGACGCCGAAGCAGATGAACCTGGCGATGCAGCACAACGCGGGTTTCGAGCAGTACCGCAAGGCAACGCGGCGCGACGTGTTTCTGGCGGAGATGGAGATCGTGGTGCCGTGGTCGGCGCTGCTGGCGCTGATCGAGCCGGTGTATCCCAAGGCGGGGCGCGGGCGCCAGCCCTATCCATTGCAGACCATGCTGCGCGTGCACTTGATGCAGAACTGGTTTGGCTACAGCGATCCGGCGATGGAAGAGGCGCTGTACGAAGTGGCACCGCTGCGCCGGTTCGCGGGGCTGTCGCTGACCCGCGGCAGCGTGCCGGACGAGACGACGATCCTGAACTTCCGGCGCCTGGGCGGCGTCAACTATCTTGGCCGGTCGACGACAACTATCCTGGCCGGTCGGAGGCGGGGGATGATTGCGTCGTGATGGATGGTCAGCGGGTCTTTCGCGCAGCAGGGGCGAGCCCCTGCTGCGCGGCCCGACGCCGGTAGCTCTCCACGTTCATTTCAAGGATCGTCGCGTGGTGCACGAGTCGGTCGACGGCGGCCAAGGTCATGGCCGGCTCGACGAACACGTCACCCCATTGCGAGAAGGGCGTATTGGCGGTGATGGCCAAGCTCTTGTGCTCATAGCGCTCGGCGATGAGCTCGAACAGCACCGAGGTTTCCGATTGGTCACGCCTGACGTAGCTGAGATCGTCCAGAATCAGCAAATCAAACCGATCGAGCTTGGCGAGTTCTTGCGGCAAACGCAGGTCGCGGCGTGCGGCTTGCAGTCGCTGCACGAGGTCGCTGCAGCGCGTGAACAGCACGCGTCGGCCGGCGTCGATCAGGGCATGACCGAGGGCGCACACCAGGTGGCTCTTGCCCACGCCCGGCGGTCCGAACAGAAGGACGTTGGCGCCACGCTCGATCCATTCGGTGGCCTCGGCCAACGCGGTGACCTGCGCCTTTGAGACGCTGGGCACGGCGGCGAAGTCAAAGCTTGACAAGCGCTTGTCAGGACTCAGGCCGGACTCGTGACGATGGCGGTCGATTCGCCTGGCCTCGCGCTCGGCCAGTTCGTGTTCCAGCAGGGCCTCCAGCAGCCGGTGTCCAGGCCAGCCCTCGCGGTCGGACTGCGCGCACACATCGGCGGCAAGGCGTTTGATCGTGGGCAACCTCAGGTCGCCCAACATCATCTCCAGCCGGCCGCCGGCGCTGACCACGGCGCCACTCACAGCGCCACCTCGATGAGCGCGTCATAAGCCTGCAGCGACGGCAGCACCACGAGGACGTTGGGGATGTCACCCTTGGGCGGGGCCAGCAATTGCTTGAGCGCCAGCAGATCGGGCAACTGCTCAAGCTCGATGAGCTGTTCGAGTTCGACGGCCAATTGCGCCTCGTGCCCGTCGGCCGCCAGCGCAAGCAGCCCGACCATCGTCTTGCACGCCTCGCGCTCGGGCCGTGCCGCGGCCAGCCGCTCCCAGGTCTGCCGATACACGGCCCGCGGGAACACAGCGTCGCGCAAGACCCAACGTGCGAAGGCACCAGGCTTGCGCTGCAACGCCGCCACCAGATGTCGGTAGTCGATATCGCGCGCGTGAACATGGCCATCACGCTGCGTTGCGCGATCTCGCCGCAGCACGCACTGCCCTCCCAGCCAGCATTCAATGTGCTGCGCGTATTGGCGCACCATCAGTCGATGACCAATGAGCTGACTGGGGGCGCTGTACTGCGCGCCCTTGACGGTGAAGATCGCGTACTTGCTCACGCGTGCGGGCAGTTCCTCATACTCGGCCGTGCGGCGCGCAGGCAGCGTCCTGAGCATCGGGCGCTCGACCCCCAGGGGCTTGGCCACGCGCGCGTTGAAGCGCTGCACGATCAGGTCGACGAACGCCTCGTACCCGGCGCGTTCGTCGAAGGTCCGGCTACCACGCAGGCGCAGAGCCTGGTCGAGTGCCGTCTTGAGCGAGTCATTGCGCGATTCGATCGAACCGTTCTCGTGCGACTGGCCTGGATTGCAGCGGCTGGCGCGCATGCCGTAATGGCGGCACAGATCCTCATAACGGCGCGTCAGCGTCTCTTGCTCAGCCAGGTTGTTGAACGCCGCCGACAGGCTGTCGGTACGGTGCTCCTCAGGCACCCCGCCCAGGCGCCACAGCGCGCCCTGCAGGCCGCTGGACAGCGCCATGAAGCTCTCCCCCCCGACGACCACCTCGACATGTCGCCAGCCCGAGTGCGCGAGCGTGAATTGGTACAGGCGGTGGACAAACGCTTCGCCCGTGATCTCCACCCCGAGTTCGTCGCACACCGTGAAGTCTGACAAGCCCAAGCGGCCCGGCGGGTGTTCCTGCGCGAAGTACACGTCACGCTCGGCTCCGTGCTGGGCCCGCCACTGGCGTATCCGCCGCTGCAACGTGCGCAGCACGCTGCCGTCGTAATCGCCTGGGTGCCGGCGCTGAAGTTCTTCGAGCAGCGTCACCGCGTTCAGCGCCGCGTCGTTGTGCAGCAAGGGCATGACCTCGCTTGCCCAAACCCCACGCAGCGGATCCTCGCGGGTGCGCCAGCCTCGTGCCCCGTGTTGCGACGGCAAGCCGTCCGTGTCCTCGATGCGTCGCGCGCTGCGCTCGCTGATGCCCGTCTTGGCTGCCGCAGCGACCTGCGTCAGCGCCTTGCGATGGTCTTTGTATTTGCGCACTTGATGGTCCGTAATCTTCTTGCCGGGCATGCCGCTCGCCTTCGATCTGTCATCGAAATGCTCACAGTAACCCCGCCTCCCGGACCTTCCCGGTGAAGGCCTTCAACCGGCCAAGTTAGTTGTCGTCGACCGGCCAAGGTCATTGTCGCCGACCAGGCGCCTGCTGGAGACGCACGACTTGGCGCCGAAGGTGCTGGCGGCGGTGAGTGCCCATCTGACGCAGCAGGGCTTGTTGCTGCGGTCCGGCACGATCGTGGATGCCACGATCATCCACGCGCCGTCCTCGACCAAGAGCCGGGACCATGCGCGTGATGCCGAGATGCACCAGACGAAGAAGGGCAACCAGTGGTACTTCGGCATGAAGGCGCACATCGGTGTGGATGAGGTCACGGGTCAGGTGCACCACGTGACCAGCACGGCGGCAAACGTCGCGGACGTGACCGAGGTGCCGAACCTGCTGCACGGCAAGGAGCGGCACGTTTTCTGCGATGCCGGCTACGCCGGCGCGCAGAAGCGGGCGCCCAAGTGCGGCCGGACATTCTGGATCGCCTCCAAGCGCAGCGTGGTCAAGGCGATTGAGGATCCGAAGCTGCGCGAGATCACCGCGCAGTTGGAACATGCCAAGGCCTCGATTCGCGCCGCGGTGGAACATCCGTTCCGGGTGCTCAAGCGGCAGTTCGGTTACGTGAAGGTGCGCTACAAGGGCCTGGCGAAGAATGCTGCACAAGTGACGACGCTGTTCGCGCTGGTGAATCTATCGATGGCACGCAGGGCGTTGTTGCAAGCAATGTAGGGATCGTGCGTCCGCAGCGGCCCCAAGGGGCGACTGCGGCACGAGAAGCAACGTGTTTGACCAAGCAAAGCGTGCGTTTGGGCGCGTGATGCGCTCAATCGCGTGCAATGGTTGCAAGGCGGCAATTGATCAGATGATCCCTAAATCTCTACAGCTGTGCCGCTGCCTCGAACTGCTCGGGGCTGACGCCAGCCAGATGCTGATGCCGACGCGTCCGATTGTAAAAG
>NZ_JBTSEG010000054.1:0-1232 GCF_054605375.1 Sulfuriferula sp.
ATGTGCCATCATGCTTTTTACCTTTGGATCTCCTGCCGCGTGCGCAATGCCGGATAACGGTAGTAAGGCAATCGCAGCGACGAACAGGTATTTTGCATTCATAACAATCTCCATAATGAAAATGACGTTGGTAAGGTTAACAAGCCGCCAGGAGGCAGTCTCTCTGGCAACAACAAGGCCAATGCCTGCTGTATGCAGGATATAGAACCAGACCGCCGCTGTCCTTGATCTGCATCAAGGTTTGTCGAGGTGACGAAATTAGCTGGTATGGGGGAGTTAAGGTACGAAAATCTGAAGGGGTATGTGGTGTGAATCACGCCAGTTCCTTCCGCTGGGCTGCTGGCTCCGCAGCGGAATGCACCACCGATTCAGCCGAACTTGTACTGGATACCATAGCCGCTGCGGGGATATTCCCATTCCACATTGATATGGGTGTCGCAGACCACCCGGCAAGTGCCGCACTCCAGGCAGCCGTCGGTTGTGAGCATCACTTTCCCGCCTTCCACGGTGTAGCAGCCGGCAGGGCAGCACACGGCGCATTGCTTGGTTGCGCAGCTTGTGACGCAAATTTCGGGGTCTCTGATGCGGATGTGGGGGTTGTCCGCATCCAGCAGGTAGCGGTTCTGGAACAGGCTTTCTTCGACTTTCGCAGTCGTTGTCATCGTATTGCCCTCCATAGTTTGAAGGCGTCGCCCAGCATGCCGAACAGCGTGCGGCGTTCGCGAAAACTGTTGAAAATCGCGTTCTCCTTGGCCCGTTTTCCCTCGCCGTCCACCGTGAGCAGGGTATAGGCGGAACGGTTCAGCAACTCGGGATAGGTGGTGAAGAACTGCTTGTTGGTGTGAAAAATATCCGGCAGGTTCTTGTATTTTTTCATGTCATCCATCACGAAGCTGCCGTCCAGCCGCTGTTTGTATGCGGCCAGATTGTGAGCGCTCATGGCCTTTTTCGCGGCGTATAGCTCGATCACTGTTTCCGCGGCTATGCGCCCGGTGGTCATCGCTAGATTGGAGCCTTCGCGATGCACCGCGTTGACGAACATGCCGGAGTCGCCCACGATCAGCCAACCGTCGCCGTACACTTGGGGAATCGCATGGTAGCCGCCTTCAGGGATGAGATGGGCGGAGTATTCCTTCATCTCTCCGCCTTGCAATAGCGGCTTGATGGCGGGATGCGCCTTGGTGCGTTCCAGCAGTTCGAAGGGGGTGGTTTTCTGCGCCATGAAATCGGAC
>NZ_JBTSEG010000054.1:1242-8315 GCF_054605375.1 Sulfuriferula sp.
GGAATCCTTGTTGGCATAAAGGAAGCCGGTACCCATCATGCCCTGGGTGATTTTGCCCAGCATTTCAATCACCACTCCCTCATCTTTGCCGATGTTAAAGCGGCTCTCCACCACGTCTCTGGGCAGAAAATGGATTTCCTTCACTGCCAGGGCGACATCTTTCGGCTTCAATTCCCCGCGGAATCCGGCTTTGCGGGCCAGTGTGGAATTCACGCCGTCGGCAAGGATCACCACGTCGGCGTAGATCTTGCCGTGCTCCCGGTCCACCTCCACGCCGATCACCTTGCCTTGCTTGCTGCGCAGCAGTTCCTTGACGGTGACTTCGCAAATCACCAGTGCACCAGCCTCCCGCACTTTCTTCGAAAACCACTTGTCGAACTTGGCGCGGATGATGGTGTAGCGGTTGTGGGGCGGCTTGTTGAAGTCGTTGGAACGAAAAGTGGTGCCGATATAGGACTCGTCGTCCAGCACCCACATCCGCTGCTCGATGATGTGCCGCTCCAGCGGCGCGCTATCGCGGAAATCGGGAATGATGCGTTCCAACGCGTCGGAGTAAAGGATCGCTCCCTGCACGTTTTTGGAACCCGGCGCCTCGCCCCGTTCCAGTTGCAGCACGGCCAGCCCGGCCTTGGCCAGGGTATAGGCGGCGGCATTGCCCGCCGGCCCGGCACCAACCACGATCACATCGAACTTTTGCGCGCTGGCGGCTGTCGCCAATTTTGCGGTCTGAATCGCTTGCACGTTATCGGCGGATGCCGTCATTTCTGTCTGAATCGTTTGCGAGTTGCCGTCTGGCGCCGTCATCCCGGCTTGAATCATTTGCGAGTTGCCGGCTTGCGCCGGCATCCCTGCCTGAACCATTTCACTCATGTTTCCCGCCTATCCTGTTTGTTTCATGGTTGCCAGCTTCTGCCGAAACGCCTCGGTCAGAACCGGCAGTAGCGTCAGCGCATCGCCGACGATGCCGAGATGGGCGAAATCGAAAATCGGCGCATCGGGATCGTTATTGATGGCGATGATGCAATCCGCTCCTTCCATCCCCACCCGGTGCTGAATGGCGCCGGAGATGCCGACGGCGATATACAGCTTGGGACGCACCGTTTTGCCGGACTGGCCGACCTGCCGGTCCGGTTCCACCCAGCCCGCCTGCACCACCGGACGGGAAGCGCCCACCTCGGCGCTCAATACTTCCGCCAGATCCCAGATCAATTGAAAGTTCTCCGGCTTGCCCAAACCGCGGCCGCCGGCCACGATCACATCGGCGAAAGGCAGCTGGGGTTTGTCCCGGCTGTCGTCGGCGATGAATTCCAGCACCTTGGTGACGATGTCGTCTTCCGCCAGCGCCAGGGAATGTTCGACGATGCGCCCGATGCGGCTTGCGTCACGCTCCGGCATGGCCATCACCCGCGGGCGCACGGTAGCCATCTGCGGGCGGTAGTTGAGGGTGACAATGGTGCATAGCAGGCTGCCGCCGAAAGTGGGGCGGGTGGCCAGCAGGCCGCGGTTTTCCGGATCGATGGTGAGCCCCGTGCAGTCGGCGGTGAGGCCGGTCTGCAGCGTGGTCGCCACGCTTCCCGCCAAATCGCGCCCCTGGGTGGTGGCGCCCAGCAACAGGATTTCCGGCTGGTAAGTGTTTACCAGTTCAGTCAGTCCCTGGGTGAACGGGTCGTTGCGGTAGTCCCGCAATACCTCGTTCTCCATCAGGTAGCACAGGTCAGCCCCATACTGGTAGGCCTCCGCGCAGAAGCGTCGTGTTTCATCGCCGGCTGCGCCCAGTACCACGCCGGCGAGTTCCACACCCAGCAGGTCAGCGAGCTTGCGTCCTTCGCCCAACAGCTCCCACGACACCGGATGCGCCTGCCCGCGCTCGTGCTCGATGAACACCCACACGCCTTTGTAAGCTGCCAGGCGCGGGTTGAGTTCGCCCTTGTGGCGGCTTTTCCTGGTCTGCACTGCTTCGCTCATGACATAGGTCCTGTTGATTTAACGGGCACGTTTGGCCAGCTCTTTTTCCACTTGAGGGAAAAGCGTACCCAGGCGGGCGATTAGCGCCACGGCAAGCTCCTGGGAGCTGCCGCCGTCCACCGTAATGATTTCCGCCTTGGTGGCGCGTGGAGTGGGGGTGAACACCTTGTTTACGATCGTCGGCGAACCCTTGAGGCCAACCTTGGTCACGTCCTCAATACCTGCTGCCGCTCTGTCCCATTGCCTGAGCGGATGGAGGGCGGCGCGGAACAGGTCGGGCATGGAGCCGAAGCGCATGGCATTGCTGCCTTCCAGCATGGTGATAAGGCAGGGCAACGCCGTCCTGAGCACCTGAACGCCGCCCTCGGCGCGGCGTTCCACCACGATCTCGCGTTTGTCCGGGTCTACGGAAACAATCCTCGACACGTAAGTCAGGAGCTGCAGTTCGAGCCGTTTGGCGATACCTGGGCCTACCTGGGCGGTATCGCCATCGATGGTCTGTTTGCCGGTAAACACCATATCCACCGGCTCTTCCCTGGCGATCTGGCGGATCGCTGCGGCCAGAACATAGCTGGTGGCCAGCGTATCGGCACCGGCGAAAGACTTGTCGGTGATCAGAATGGCGTCGTCCGCGCCGTAAGCCAGCGCCTTGCGCAACGCTGGTTCGGCCTGGGGCGGGCCCATGGTGATCACCGTGACCTTGCCGCCGAAACGATCCTTGAGGCGCAAGGCTTCTTCCAGCGCAAACAGATCGTAGGGATTGATGATGGCAGGCACCCCCTGCCGCATGATGGTGTTGGTGACCGGATGGATGCGGATCTGGGCGCTGTCGGGTACCTGCTTGATGCAAACCACGCTGTGCATTGCTTTCCCTCCACGGGTACTAAAGCGTCATCGTAAAATCATGGCAAAGCCACGTTCGCGGAACCGTAGCGATTCAACACGACAAGGGTCTCTCGAGAATCGCATCCAGCAAGGCGCGCACGTTCTCCCACGGTTCCCGGCCCGGAACAGTCACAGGATCGGCCTTCACCGTGCCGTCGGCATCGTGAAAATGGTTAGGGAAGGTCGCAAGTCCTGGATGGATCGGCGCGGTATCGATACGTAGCAGCGCTTCACGCCATAGCCATTGCACGGAATATTCGTCGGCGTTCAGATAGCGCAGTTCCACCACAAGGCCGTTCAGAAACGTGACCGTCAGGGCATCCTGCGAGAATGCCGGGTGCGCCGCGAGCTCGTCCGTGTATTGCGCTGCAATTTCATCCTTCAGCTCAACATGCAACAGCATGGTTAAAGTCCCTTCAGATAGGCATTCAGGTCATCGCGAATGGCTTCTCTCGTCGCATCGATGATGCTGGCGCTCAAGTAGTCCTCGTAGCCTGCATGCTCCGGTACCGCACCTTCAATAATGGCCTGCTTGAGCTGTGCCTCATCCGCCACACCATGTCTCTTCAGCACTTCTAAACGATTTTCCCGCAGCTCAAACGTGAGCTTCGTCATGCGGTCGATATGCTCCGCTTCTTCATAGGGAATGTTTTCAAAAAAATTGCTCAATTTCACATCCTTTCGTCGTGTATTACACCCCCGCCAAGGGTGGTCATTTCCGGGGTAACCTGATCGAAACGCAGCACTTTTCCGCCATGTTTCTTCGAGAACGCTTGAGCGTCTTCCATGCGGGCAAATGACGCCAATGTGGGCCCCATGCTTCCGGACATGTTGCTGCCGACAACGTAGTATGCTTTTCTGGCGTCTATCCATTGCCCCAGGGGTGCTTGCCAATTCGCTTTGCCCATGTCCTGAGTGAAGATCGCCTTGATCCTCCTTTGCTGTTCCGGCCTCAGATAAATAGAGAACATTTCCATCGTATCGCAGAAGAAATCCGTTTCTCCGTCCGCGTAGTGAATCTGCGCTTTCGGCCCGGGGAAATCCAGAAGCAGCATACCGTCCAGGGCACAGGTGGTCTGGGATGTCGGCATTATCGGTTGAATTGGCTGGTCGGCCTTGTGACAGGCCACCACCGAGAGCACAACGAGAGCCGAGAGTCCGGTTTTGGCCGCGCGACCTAGCCAGCCGACTGAGTTGGTTTTAAGCTTCATTTGAACCTCCAAGCCGCCAAACCCAAGGGAGCGGCAATCCAGAACACCATGATCGAGCCGAGAAACCAGGGATCAGACAAGGTTTGAGGGAGCACCGTCGCCAGTCCGTAAAACGTTCTCGCTTGTTCGGAACTGAACACATTGAGAATGCGGAACACGTCTGCCGGATTGAGCAACAGCAGAAAGGGGAACGCGTTCCCGCCAGCACCGCCCGTTCCCACCAGAACGCCGAGCAACACCAGGTCATACACCAGTACAAAAAAGAACCACACGCCGATGGCGGCGCCACTCGCCCGGGCCCTGTCGGTCGCCACCACGGAAGTCAGTACGGCAATGCTGAGAAATGCCATGCCCATCAAGATGGCGCTCAGCACAAAGCCGAAATAATGGTAAAGGCCGGGCAGGTCGAGCTGCTGGTATGACAGCAAGAGCCCGACCAAACCGAACCCCGCCAGGGTGGAAAAAGCCAGCGCTGCGGAAAGGCCGGAAAATTTGCCGAGCAGCAGCTCAAACCGGGTAATCGGCATTGACAGCAGGAGGTCCAGCGACCCGCGCTCGCGCTCGCCGACAATGGCATCGAACCCCAGAATCAATGCGATCAACGGAACAAGATAAATGACCAGGCTCACCAGGCTCGCGATCGTGACCTCGATGCCCATGAAACCCACGCCACCCTGCTGCGCCGCACCAAAATAGGTAATGGCCAGGGCAAACGCGGCGAATACGACCGCGGTGACAAGCACCCAGCGATTCCGGATACGATCCCAGAATTCCTTGGCGGCGATCGTCGCCACCTGCCGAAAATCGATCCTCACCGCCGCCCCTCCGATAATTCAGGAATCGGTTTACCCGTTTCCGCTCTTTCATTCCCATAGCCCAGAAACACATCCTCCAGGGAGGGCTCTTCGATCTGGATATCGGCGACTTCTCTCGTGGCGGATGCGAGCACACGCAGTACCGACATTTTTTGCGCCCTGGGGCACTCGACGACCAGCGTGCCCCGGCTGCCGTCGTACACGCTGGTCTCTCCCACCTGCTGAAGCAGGCGCCGCAAGGCATCCGCATCGCCGTCGAGCCGGCTGACGCGAAAGCGCAGGGGAAGAGCCATTTGCTCGCGCAGGGATTGCAGCGTCCCCATTGCACAAATTTTCCCCATTTTCATAATCGCCAGCCGCTCCACCCGTCCCTGGATTTCGGCCAGAATGTGAGACGTCAGGACCACGGTCACCCCGTGCGCACGCAGCTCCCCCAAGATATGGTAGAACTCCCTGATTCCTTCGGGGTCGAGGCCGTTGGTCGGCTCATCCAGAAACAGTATCTTGGGTTGCCCCAGGAGGGCCTGCGCGAACCCGAGACGCTGACGCATGCCCTTCGAGTATCCGCGCACCAGCCTGCGGGCGGCCGCGCCGAGCCCGACCTTCGCCAGCAAATCCGGGCACGTCGCCCGGTCGGCCCGTTTCAAATCGGCGAAGAACCAAAGGGTCTCCAACCCCGTCAAATTGTCGTAAAACACCACGTTCTCGGGTAGATAGCCAAGCGCGCGACGCACCTGCCGGAATGCCTCCCCTCGCGGCCGTTGTCCATCAACGAGAATTTCGCCGGAAGTCGGCGGCTCCAGCCCCAGCATCATTTTGAACAAGGTGCTCTTTCCGGCTCCATTATGGCCGATGAGCCCGAATATCTCGCCCTTTCGCACCGACAAATCGACGCCGTCCACTGCGAGGATATCCCCGAAGCGCTTGGCCGCCTGCCGCACCTCAATCATCGCGTTTTCTTCCAATCCATTTCCTCCAGTCGGCGTGATACGGTCTCATGCGCGGATGCCGGTCCACGATGCTGGGCGCCCGTAAAACAGGGAATTGGGCTGCCACCAAATGCAGCGTCTGGACGGAAGGGCTATTCAGCAGCAGCTTCATCAGAGGATATTTCCAGGTCAGGCGGTCGACTACGTCATTGGCCTCGTAGGGGATGTCTCCGATATCATCGCCATTCCGGTCCCATCCGACGTAATTGCTCCAATAATTGCCGTCCCAATATTCGTCCTTTGCGCCGACATACTTGATCTGGTCTCGATTCCTTATAAAGTCGTTGCCTTCCACCTGATTGTGGGTCGATCCGGCCCACAGATGCACGCCGATCTGGTTGTCGATGACCAGGTTGTTTTTGATGCTGTTGTATTCCGCGTCATAGATAAAGAACCCCTTAAAGTTTCCCGCCACAACGTTGTTCTCGATCACCGAATCCTGCAGGGTGCGCAGCATGATGCCGTGATCGGAATTGCCCCACGCCTTATTGTTCCGCACTACTTGGTTGCGCACTTCCATCAGTGCCAGCCCACCCCGGTTTAGATAGGATTCGTTACCTTCCCAGACGTTATGGTAGGAGTTCATGTAGTGGGTGCCGTAGCGCAAGTGGTGCATTTTGTTTCCCTGGAACAGCGCGTGATGGGAAACATCCACATAAATACCGTCGCGGGTGAAGCCGATGTCATTGCCGATAATCTGCGCGCCCAGCGTGTCATAGAGCTGGATACCGTTGCCGCGCTGGGATGACAAAAAGTCCCGCTTGCCCGTGATCAGGTTGTTCGTCACCTGAATATCCTTGATGCCTTGCAGCCACATTCCGAACAGTGTGTACGCGAGAACATTGTTGCGGATCACGGCCCGGTGAGAGCCGGGTTCCACATAAATTCCGGCGTTTTGAGCGGTTAAATCCGGCCCGCTATCGCGCACGATAAATCCTTCTATGACCACGTCCGGCGCCTTCACACGAATCACGTCGCCAAGGTTTGCGCCGCTTAAAGTGGGCCTTCCGAGGCCGCGCAGCGTAATCGGCTTGTCGATCACCACATGCTCCGTATACAGGCCGCGTTCGACACTGACGAGGTCGCCCGGCCGAGCCGCCGAAACCGCCGCTGCAATGGATTCGCCGGGACGAACTATGCGCGCGCGCCCGCTCGGTTCAATTGCCCCCATAATTTGAGAACGCTTTCCACAACAGCTTTAGCACCAG
>NZ_JBTSEG010000055.1:0-7127 GCF_054605375.1 Sulfuriferula sp.
TGATTCAGCAACTGCAACAGAAGGCCATCCCGGTACAACAGGCGTGTCGAGTCCTGTCGGTGAGCCGTGCTGGCTATTACCAGTCGTTACGACGCCCGGTGAACGCCGCTCGGTTGCAGGCCACCATTCACCTTAAAGCGGCCTTTGCTGCCAGTGCTGCCGACCGAGGGTTCTATTCCGGCCGAGGCTCGCCGCTCGGTATAGCGGATGGAGACGTACTGTGAGCCTCGGTCGCTATGGTGCACCAAGGTTCCCAGCTCCGGCTGACGCGCATACAACGCCTGCTCCAGGGCATCGAGCACAAAGTCCGTGTGCATCGCGCGGCTCACCCGCCAGCCCACAATACGCCGGGCAAACACGTCGATGACAAAAGCCACATACAGCCAGCCTTGCCAGGTGGAGACAGCAATCTGCAAGGCCTTGCAGATCGGCTCGACCCCGTGGGTGTCGCGATGCTGGTCGATGAACGATCTCAGGATTTGAGTTTGCGGTCGAGCTCCGCCTGGGCGAAAAAAGCGCTGGCAAGCTTCAGGATCTCGTTGGCGCGGCGCAGTTCCTTCACTTCGCGCTCCAGCGCCTTGATACGCCCGCGTTCTTCGCTGGTAACGCCAGCCCGTTGCCCGGAATCGACCTCTTGTCTGCGAACCCATTCAAGCAAGGTATGGGCCGAACAGCCAATCTTCGGTGCGATTGATTCAATGGCAGCCCATAGGGATGGATAGTCTCCGCGATGTTCTAGCACCATGCGGATTGCTCGCTCTCGGACTTCGGGGGAATATTTGTTCGATTTGTTCATGGCTCCATTCTCTCAAGATTTGGAGCCTCCTCAAAACCCGGGGCGATTCATTATACAACTCAGTAAATTTGCGATTATCGTCCAACGGCACGTAGGACATCATTTCCTGTTCGGCCTGCTCACCAAGATTTTTGGTATCCACCAGAAACAGGATGCGCTTGCCGTGCGCGTGTTTGAGCAGGCGATAAATGGCGGTGATCGCAGTGTAAGTTTTGCCAGCGCCGGTTGCCATCTGAATCAAGGCGCGGGGGCGGCCGGCCTTGAACGAGGTTTCCAGCTTGGTGATGGCGGCTTCCTGGCAATCGCGCAGGCGCAGTTCATTGGCAGGAAGATGGTTCGTGTTAAGTATGGAATGTGCTGCAAACGCTCGCGCAGGCTGGTGCCTTGCGCTAGCCATTCCTTGAGCGTTGCCGGGCGATGGAAGCAGAACACTTCGCGTGAGCGTGGCTTGGGGTCGCGGCCATCCGTGAAGCGAGTGATGATGCCGGTGCTCTCGTAAAGAAAAGGCAGAGGCGCTTTGTTATTGACCCATTTTAATCTGGCTGCCGCATAGCCTTCGGTTTGCCTTTCAATATCGGTAATCTTGTGGCCAAGGTCTTCTCTTTTAGCCTCGATCACACCCACCGCTTTTTTATCCACAAACAGCACATAGTCTGCCGGGCCGACATCGGTCTGGTATTCGCGCACCGCCTGACCCTGGCTGGCATTGAGGTCGATCCTTTTATTGTCCTGAACAGTCCATCCCGCCTGCCGTAATAGCGCGTCGATGGTGTCGCGGGCTTTTTGTTCAGGGTTCTGGTTTGACGTCATGGCGCCTGGTCGGTTTTTGCAAAGATGAACCTGGTTAGATTGTTACCCGCCGCGCTCTGAAGTATGTGAGGCAACCCGCGTCAGGTTGGTCAGTTCATTCGGTGCGGCCGGTACGTCGCAAACTTCAAATTGCATGGTTTCCAGATCACCCATGATGTAGGTGGGTGGCGCGCCGACCCCGCCTACCGTACCGGGGTTGAGCATCAGGCTCTGGCTGCCGCTGACGTTATCCACATGCCTGATTTCGGCACGGTGATCATGCCCGCAACACACCAGATCGTAATCGCCGGTACAGGCCATGGCACGCGCGTAATGCGGATAGTGGACGATGAAAATCTTGCGTCCACCCAGCTCGATTTCGGCATCCTGACCGTAATAGCGAATCACGCTGCCCTCCTCCGCGCCCAGGCGTGACAGGTTGAACATGTCGCCGGTATTGTTGCCGTGGATGACATGCACCGGCAAGGCGAATTTTTGCAATGCGCGCAGTGTCGTCGGCGCAACCACGTCGCCGCAGTGCAGCACGGCCTCGGCACCACGGCCGAGTGCGTCCTCGACAGCAAGCGCCATCAGGCGGCGATTATCATGGCTGTCGGAAATGATGCAGATTTTCATGCTGGAACGCCTCAAAAAAGGGCCGCTGGCTGGCGACTCTGGCGGATTAAAATGCGGGCTTGTCCGCAGCGGCGTTGTAGCGTTCCACCCCGGCCATGATTTCGGCCTTGGCTTCATCGGCACCGACCCAGCCTTCCACCTTGACCCACTTGCCGGTTTCCAGATCCTTGTAATGCTCGAAGAAATGGGAAATCTGTGCCAAGGTCAATGCAGGCAGATCCTGGGGTGTATGCACATTTTTGTAGAGCGAGCAAAGTTTGTCTACCGGCACGGCGATGAGTTTGGCATCAATGCCCGCCTCGTCGCTCATCTTGAGCATGCCGACGGTACGGCAACGCACCACCACGCCGGTAATCAGCGGCACCGGCGTCATGACCAGCACGTCCACCGGGTCGCCATCCTCGGACAAGGTATGGGGAATATAGCCATAATTGCAGGGATAATGCATGGCGGTAGACATGAAGCGATCCACGAACATCGCGCCGCTTTCCTTGTCTACTTCATACTTGATGGGGTCGCCATGCATGGGAATTTCGATGATGACGTTAAAATCGTTGGGAACATCCTTGCCAACGGGGACCAGATTCAGACTCATGCGTTAAACCTTTGCTTTCCGTACACTACAAAAGCCGCAATTATACCGTATGCTTCGCTCGCTCTACGTTGATTTCAATTCCTATTTTGCCTCGGCGGAACAGCAGGCCGAGCCCGCGCTGCGCGGCAAGGCCGTGTGTGTGGCGCCGGTGGTGGCTGAAACGACCTGCTGCATCGCGGCCAGTTACGAAGCCAAGGCTTTCGGCGTCCGCACCGGCACCCCTATCCATGAAGCGCGCAAATTGTGCAAAGGCATTCGCGTTGTGCCGGCACGCCCCGCCATGTATGTGGAATATCATCATAAACTGGTGGCTGCGGTGGAATCCTGTACCCACGTAGAGGCTGTCTATTCGATTGATGAAATGCACTGCGAACTCACCGGCAGCCAGCGCATACGCGCCAACGCCGAAACGCTGGCGCACAAAATCAAGCGCACCATATATGACACGGTGGGTACAGAATTACGCTGCTCGATCGGCATTGCGCCCAACCTGTTTCTGGCTAAAACTGCTTCCAATATACGCAAACCGGACGGGTTGACGGTCATTGAACTCAACGACTTGCCCGATTGCCTGTACCCATTGACACTACGTGATATCAACGGGGTCGGGCGACAAATGGAAAAACGCCTGAATCAGGCCGGGATCCATACCTTGCGCGACTTATGGGCTGCCGACAAGCCCCGGCTGGCACGCGCGTGGGGCAGTATTGAAGGCGAGCGCATGTATGCCAAATTGCGCGGTGAATGGCGCCTGCCCACACCCAGTCCGCGCGCCAGTATCGGACATTCACATGTACTGGCACCGGAAATGCGTAACGACCACGCGGCTCATTCGGTGCTGCACAAACTATTGCAAAAAACCGCCGTGCGTCTGCGCGGTCACGAACTGCTGGCGGGTGCCATGCAGGTCAAGGTGAAATACCTGCGCTACCCATCCTGGCACGAGAAAATCAGCTTCGACCACACCTCCGATACGCTTACCCTGACCGACGTGCTCGACTTGCTGTGGCAGAAAAAACCAGCACTGCGTGACGATCCGCTGGCGGTCGGTGTCACGCTCACACGTCTGGCTGAAGCGGCATACCACACGCCGTCACTGTTCGATACCGGCATTGCACGCAGCAAGCTCAATGCCACGGTAGACAAACTCAATGCCCGTTTCGGCAAAAATGCAGTGTATTTCGGTGCCGCGCATGACGCGCTCCAATCCGCGCCCATGCGCATCGCATTCAGCCACATTCCTGATCTGGATACAGAAAGCGACGAATAATTACGTTACGGGTAGATGCTATTGCCCCGTGTCGGATCAGGTAAATAGGCGATCGGCCGGCTGCGCAGACCAGCCTGTGCAGCAAAATTGCGGGCCGCACCGGCACTCACTGTCTGCGAATCGAGTTCTCTTATTTGTGCAGCATCATATTGCGCGGCCTTGAGTTTTTCCTCATCCAGACCGCGAATTCCCGCCGTGGAAACAATTTGTCCTGTGCCCAATGCACCGGCCGATTGCGGCCGCGTGCCCATGGCGTGGGCTGCAGGCAGCAGCCAAATGCCGGTTGTGGCGAAAATAAGTGCTGTCTTCATTAATAAATGACGTATACGCATCATCTTTACCTCGCACTACGATTTAGCTGTTTGTGACGAGTACAACTCGACTTGGCTATCCAGTCAAGTTAATCTCATGGAAAATTCCGCACACTAAAAACCATGCCTACAAAAAATGTCCTGCTTGCCTTGATCCTGATCGCCTGTTATCAGCCCGCTTCAGCCTTTGAAGTCGGCGAATTCAAAAGCGGCATGACCCGCGATCAGCTCAAAACCACACTCAAGTCCTGGAATTTTGAAAACAAGGTTGAATCAGGTGATACCCTGATGGCGTATGACTCATCGGATAGTCCGGCAGGCCGTCGCTATGTATTCCTTTTCTGCAATGACAAGCTGGTCGGTTTCGATCAGGAAATGGTGGCTTCCTTCAGTAATTTTGTGACCATTACCGGCAATTTCAATACCCAGTATGGCAACCCGCTCAAAGTCATCGCGCTCCATAACGTAGTCGGTGCCGGCGAGAAAAATACCATGGCGATCTACTGGCGCAAGATAAGCGACATCATTGGCGTGCGTTACATCCTGCAACCCAATAGCGAACAACTCACCACCACCTACCAGGTTAGCAACAACTGCTGGCAGGCGCCCAGATAAAACTCGGCAGAACTTGCCGCCAATGCGGACGGAATCGTCACCACAGCTGTTCGGCCGTTGCCGTTTCGCCCCATCAGTCACGCGTGCATCGCACTTCTTTTTTCCCTATCATCAATACAGCAAGAATCGGGTGGAAACACGCCCCATACTCAGCGATACTGCCTCTGAATTAACCACTATCTGGATGCTTCGTGAACCTCGCCAGCCTTGTCAGACTGATCACCCTCGCCGCCATCTGGGGCGGCTCCTTCCTGTTTACACGCATCAGTGCACCGGTGCTGGGACCCGTCATCCTGATTGAATACCGTGTTTGCCTGGCTGCCGCATTTCTTGCCATGATGGCCATTGTGCTGCGCAAGCCACTTAATGCCAGGCAGCATTGGCAACACTACCTCATGCTGGGGATATTCAACGGCGCCATACCATTCCTGCTGTTCGCATTTTCAGCGCAGACGTTGTCGGCCTCGGCCATGTCGATTCTGAATGCCACCTCACCCATATGGGGAGCGGTAATCGGTGCAGCATGGGCGCGCCATCCATTGAATGTGCGTACCATATTTGGATTGATGCTGGGCATTATCGGTGTCGGGCTGGTGGTCGGATTTGATCACCTGACCGCGCAACGCGGCGCCGGAATCGCCATCACTGCAGCATTACTGGCCGCATTTTCGTACGGAATCGCCACCACCTATGCGAAGACCGCGAAATCAGTGGACAGTTTTTCCAACGCGCACGGCAGCATGTGGGCAGCTGGTCTGATGATTGCGCCCGCTGTCCCATTTGCTCCCGTTCATGCCGCGGCTGGCGGCGGTGTCATGCTGGCCGTCATTGCTCTCGGCATCGTGTGTACCGGCATTGCATTCCTGCTCTATTTTCGCCTGATACGCGACATCGGAGCCACCTCAGCACTGACGGTAACGTTCCTGATCCCGGTATTCGGTATTCTATGGGGCAGACTGTTTCTGCATGAAGTCATTACCCTGGGCATGGCCGCCGGTTCATGCATCGTCATCCTCGGTACGGCATTGGTCACTGGCTTCAACCCCCTCGCGCTATTGCAACGCAGGGTACCCAGCAATGCGTAACACGCTGGCCGATCAGGCGCGCCAGTACGAGATGGTCGCGCGCGCCATTACCTTTATACGCGGCAATGCGCGACGCCAACCTACCCTCAATGAAATTGCAGACAAGCTTGGTCTGAGCGAATTTCATCTGCAAAAAATCTTCTCGGAATGGGCCGGTGTCTCGCCCAAGCGATTTCTGCAATATGTCACGAAAGAGCACGCCAAACAGGCGTTGCGTGCATCGAAAGACTTGTTGTCGATCACACTGGAAGCAGGATTATCAAGCCCGGGCAGATTGCATGATTTGATGGTGACCTGCGAGGCCATGTCGCCAGGCGAAATTAAAAGCGGAGGCGCGGGCCTGCAAATCGGATACGGCTCCGCACCTACCCCATTCGGAGCCGCTCTCATCGCCTGGACAACACGCGGTATCTGCCATATTGGTTTTATTGAGGCGAATGCAACAGCAAACGCGGTCATCGCCCTCCAGCAAGACTGGCCAGCAGCATCTTTGCAGGAAGATCAGGCCCGCGCATTGCAGCTTGCGGCGGCAATTTTCATTCCCGGTTCAGCAACGCAACCCTTGCATTTGATGTTGCGTGGTACCAATTTTCAGATCAAGGTATGGGAAGCCTTGATATCAATTGCGCCAGGTGAGATTGTCTCGTATACCCGGTTCGCACAAATGGCGGGCATACCCAAGGCGCATCGCAGCATTGGCACCGCCATCGGCAAGAACAACATTGCCCTGCTCATTCCCTGCCATCGCGTCATCCGCGAAAGTGGAGAAATCAGTGATTATCGATGGGGAGCAGAACGAAAAGCGGCGCTGATCGCATGGGAGGCAGCGCTGGCCTCTAGATAAAGTAGCATTTGGATTGATCGTCCAGGGTGGCGCCGGGTCAAGACAACTCGTTGCCCAGTTCGAGCCTGTAAATAATTCTGTGTAACTGCCCCGCGTTTAAATATGTCCTTGAAGTCGATCCTCGAAGGCGATAATAAATCGGCTCATTGCATTGCGCCAGTTCTGGATGGGCATGGTCCATTTTTT
>NZ_JBTSEG010000056.1:0-7084 GCF_054605375.1 Sulfuriferula sp.
GGAGTGCGCCGTTTTCCCAACGTGAAGTGCAGATAAATGACTGCACTTAATACCGCGGCAAAAAAACACCATACGGAAAAAAAGGCGACGGTATAGAACCAGTACGCCACCATAAAAAGCAGTAGCGCCAGAACGCCAAAGACATTGATTATTTTGTGGCTCGAAAAGAAGGCGCTTGCGCATGTGGCCGCAAGATAAAGCGCCATCACCAGAACCGTATAAAAATGCGACGAAACATACACAATGTTTTGATCAACTTTCGAAGTGACGGGGAACCTGACGGTCAGGTACAGCAGGTACAAGCCGGCCGTCATTCCGATGAACAGGAATGCCAATAGCACCTTTTTTCGCCAAGCTACTTTTTCCACCAACATGATGGAGAATGGCACAAAAATGGGCCACAGCACGTGCGAGAACAGCGTAAACGCATACGTCATGGTCACATTGAGCAGCGGCGCATCAAACCGGAATGAGAGCCATAGCATTCCCTCGATGATTTGCTGAATCCCGAACAAAAGCGGGATCATCGCAAACGGAATCTCTGCCTTTCGTCTCGCCTTGTTCAGCGTTGCCACGCCGAGTACTGACAATGAAACTCCGGCGGTAAAACTTGCTGTTGCTGAAAAACACATAGGACCTGGCTCCTGTTATCCTGGACCGGATCGGCCCCGTGCATTCGGCCGTGATACTTCCCGGCATCCGAGGATGATCCTTCTCGATATCCGGGGATGTTTTTGCACGCTGATCAACATGGCTGACGATAAAGATCGCGCCGCGTCAGCGGAACCGGGCTGGAAAAGGGTTCGCGCCTGGATGCCAGAATTTGGTATATCCCGGTATTGCCTTCTTCAAACTGCATGGCGCAAGCGGCCATATACAGCCGCCAGATACGATAGACGGGTTCGGTCACATACTTCAGCGCCTCTTCGTGGCGCTCATCCAGGCGTTTTACCCACTCGCGTAGCGTCAGCGCGTAGTGCTGCCTTAATCCCTCAACGTCATGGACTTCGAAGCCGGCGTCTTCCATGATTTTCTGAACCGTGCTGACGGTCTCGAGTTGACCGTCAGGGAAGATATAGCGATTGATGAATTCGGTCGAAACGGTTTTCTTCCAACCGCCTTCATCACTGGTGATGCCGTGGTTCAGAAACAGCCCGCCGGGTTTCAGCAAGCGATTGGCAATTGCGAAGTAAGTGGGCAAATTTTTCAAGCCCACATGCTCGAACATGCCCACGCTCACCAACTTGTCAAACTTGGCCTCGCCCTGGAGATCACGGTAATCCAGCAACTCAACTGAAACCTTTTGTTCGAGTCCGCGCTGCCTGATCGTTCGTTGAGCATGGTCATACTGATTTTGGCTTAGCGTAATGCCATGTGCGCTCACACCGTAATGTTCCGCAGCCCAGCAGATCAGGGCGCCCCAGCCGCAGCCGATGTCGAGCAATCGCTCACCAGGTTTGAGCCGCAATTTGCGGCAAATGTAGTCAAGCTTGTCGTGTTGCGCGTGCTCCAGGCTCTGACTGGCATCCTCGTAATAAGCGCAGGAATAGACCATCTGTTCGTCCAGCCACAGCGCATAGAAATCGTTGGAAACGTCATAGTGAAAAGAGATGGCATCACGATTGAGTTCTTTGCTGGGATGGATACCCAGTTTTTGCCCGAAGGTTTTTGCCCACTTGGGTGTGTCGCTGCCAGTTGATGCAGTTTTTTCTGACTTGATCCTAAATGCCCTGGCCGCAAGTTTGGCCTTCTCCATCAGGGATAGTTGCAACGAAGTCAGATGGTGACGCAGCTTGAGGGCACTGTAGAAGTCACCGTCAATGTCGATAAGCCCCCGAAAATAAGCGTCCGCGAGACGCAGCGGATCGCGCGCCAGGATGAGTTCCTGAAAAGCTTTTGAAGATCTGAAGGTGAGTGAAAATGCCGGCTGGTCGCGGCCCAGATGCACCTCGGAACCGTCCCACAGACGGATGTGGAAACATCCATCGAAATCCCGGAACAGGCGGTATAGGATATGTTTGGCCTGCTCGATGCCGGGTATTGTCGGCAGCAAAACCATTTCCGAAGAGCTTGGCATTTCACTGAACTCCTTATTTTTATTGGGGACGTTCTGATCAAATTTGGTCGGGTTAGCGGCCAGCCACCAACCCGACTTGCTCATACTCAATTACGGGCTAGAACTTACCCTCAGCCAGCAACCGATCGATTTCCGCTTCTGCGGCCAGCCAACTTTCTAACTCGCAACCGCCGTTGAATCCACCTCTTTCAGCGATGTAATAAGCTGCGACCTCAACATATTGCCGCCGTTGCTCTTCGGACAGATTGGTTTCGGCCTTGGCTTTGCTGCTCTTGGTATTGTTGCTCATGATTTATCTCCTTCGTAAAAAAATAACGGTTCGCGATCCTTCTACTTTGCATAGTCATTACAGTAACAACGATAAAACCTGTGTGTAGCACACAGGTCAATCTTCCATTGCTATCGCTTCAATCAAGTGGCATACGGCTTTCCCGTCTGGCATGCCGTCGGGCATAGTTGCCCATAGCGCTGTTGCACGCTCCATGCGCGCCTGTAATTTCTTCAAATCCCGCAGTTTAAGGCGGGCTTCCTGGAGGCGCTGCGCCATGAGATTGCGCACCCGCGGACAAGGAGAGTGTCCACGGCTGCTGTCTTTCAAAATATCGCTGACATCCCCCAGACTGAACCCCAGCAGACGTGCCCTGCGGATAAACACCAAGCGCGTAAGGTCATCGCTGCTATAACATTTATAGCCGTTTCTTTCGTCACGTCTTGGGACAAGCAGGCCACTATGGGTGTAGTGCCGCACCGTGTCCGCAGTAACCCCTGCACGCCTGGCGAGTTCCGAAACTGTCATTGTTTCTCCTTACGGTCCTACCACGGGCCGATGCACCGGCCAATCAACATAGGCACGGTTTATCAGCCTTTGCCCACACTGATTTACCAATAATTTTCCAGCGTAATGTGACCGGGATCGCGCCGCCGGTTTTTCTTCAAGCCGCGCGCGAGCAACGCTTCGGTCGTATCACGCACCATGTCAGGGTTGCCGCACAGCATTACTTGCGAGCTTTCCGGCGCAAGCGCAATACCGGCACGGGCTTCAAGCCGGCCATCGGCAATGGCTTCCGGGATGCGCCCCCGCAACGCGAAATCCAACTCGGCGCGGCTGACGAAAGGCACGAAACGGAACTGTTCGCCACGCTGTTGCGCGAAGCCGCGGATGGTTTCATCGTAGGCCATTTCCTCGGCCTGGCGCACCGCGTGCACCAGCACGACGCGATCGAATCGCTGCCACGGCTCCTCGCTTTTGAGAATGGAGAGAAACGGCCCGATACCGGTACCGGTCGAGAGCAGCCACAAGTGCTTTGCATCGGGTACTTCGGCGAGTGTAAGAAATCCGGCGGCGTGGGGGGATACCAAAACCGCATCGCCCACTTCGAGCGCAGCCAGGCGTGAGGAGAGCGGCCCTGCCGGCACCAGGATGAAATAAAACTCCAAGGGTTTTTCGCCTGGCGCGTTGATGAAGGAATAGGGTCGCCCGACTATTTCGCCGTTGATGTCGAGCGCGAGCTTGGTGAACTGTCCGGCATGGAAGGGCGCCACTTCGGCGGCCACCCGCAGCGAGCACAACCGCTCAGTCCAGCGCCGCTTACCGACCACCGTGCCTTCTACAAATTTACCCATCGTCTTTTCCATTTCACCGTCAGGGTTGGCTACCGCAGACTTTCCCGGTTCCTGCCATGCGATGGTCGCCGTGACGACACCACACGCAGGTGCAATCGACGTGGTCGCAGCTCTCATCCCGGCGCTGCGAGTTGTAACGCTGTCGTGCCCAGGGCAGGAGCAGGCGCTTGATCGACCAAGGCTGATAGACCCCGTGGAGGATGCGATGCACATCCCATCCCCGCCCCCGGTTTTTCTGAAGTATCCAGCGGTAACCACGGTTACCCAACATCGCGAAAATCACCCGATTGACCATGGAATTCCACATTGGCGGCCACAACTCGCGCCGCCAAAGCAGATCGTAGTCCTTGCCTTCCAGCAGGCTGCGCGCCGCCAGCACCCCGGAGACGATGGCGTAGCGCATGCCAAAGCCCCATAGAAAATCCTGGAAACCGGCTTCCTCTCCCACCACCGGATGCACGCCGGTGACGGCGCGCGCCGGGATATGGAAGTTGCCCGCGCCGCCGTGAGGAATGGGATTCAGCATTTCCAGCCCCACCAAGCGTTGGAAAGCGGCGACGGTGCGCTGGACATACTCGTGCTCCCGCTTGAAGCCGGAGAACATGCAGCTTTTGACGGTGCCGCGCCCGTTCATGACCAACAAATAGGCATAGCCCTGCGGTGCAAGTTCATCGTCGAGAATCACCCAGAAACCGTCCTCCATGGCGGTTTCGAAATGATAGCCAACGGCAATGGCATCTGCCGCCTTGGGGCCGGCGGCAAGAATCCCGGGGCCATCCATGGAGTCGAGACGGCTGTTGAAACGCACCTCGACCCCCAGCCCACGTGCCTGCTCCAGCATGGCGGTGTCCAGCGTCTTCGGACCCGGCCCCCGTTCCACCATGTAAAAAAGTGTTTTGCTACCTGCCACCTCGTAGCGCTCACCCCAAGCATCAAAGGCATAGCCGCGGCTGCAAGACAACATGGCGAACTCCGTGGTTATGCCGATTCCCCGTAGCAGGTCGAGTGCGTCCTGCCGCGTGCTCCAATTCTCCAGCCCCTGAAAATCGCCGTCGAACCGATGTCCGACTTCGCCCTGCGTCTCGTGAACCAGTACGCGGCGGCCAGCCTTGGCCAAGGTGATGGCGGCCGCAAGTCCCGCAGGTCCCGCGCCGCCAATCTGGATGAGCTCATTCTGCATTGCGCTGCTCATTTGCCGATGCCATCCCTGCCCATCCGCTACTTATGCCCGCTGCAGCAAGAGTGGTCGGCCGGTGCCGTACCGCTCGTGTACTTCTCCGGATCGGCGGTAAACGTCTTGTGGCAGGTATCGGAGCAGAAGTAGTATACCTGCCCGGCATGTTCCGCTTTGGCCGCTGCCTTCTCCGGTTCCACGTTCATCTTGCATACTGGATCGATCGCCATGGTTCACCTCCTGTTTAAGAAACCCACGTTCGAGCCGCGGTCGAAGACACGATGCCGTCGATTGTCACGACTCCTCTTGCTGCTGCACTGCCCGCATCCGCCGTCCGAGTTCGCGAATAGCATCGGACTGCGTGAAACCCTTTTCCATGAGCGCTTTCACGAATTCCGCCTTGGCCGGAACGCCGATGATCTCCTCCGTCGGGCCGGACGGCTCGCCCACGTTTCGCACCCTTCTCGATCTGATCGCTGATGCTGGCTTCAAGTTCTTTCGAGTTGAAGCGTTGCACCAACCTCCGGATCTCGGCCAGTTGAATATTCTGGTGCGGTAACCGGTTATCGTCATTCATCACCATCAACACCTCCATAACCAATTCTGGCCAGATTTCCGAGGTAATGCGCGTTCGAGATTGATCAAGGAAATCAGCCTTTCCAGCCTGGGCTGGCGCAGAACCCATGGCTGTCACACCATTCAAATTTCATTGCGCAGGGGCGGTCCATTTTCAGTACGTGCCAGCAGCGGTTCATGGCGGCTGCTTCAAAATGGGCGTGTCACCCCGCGGCCGGATTTCGCACACCACCGGCGCGACGATTTTGCGCGCGATGAGGAAAATAGACAGCAGCATCAGGGCAATGCTCAGTAGCCCAATCTCCTCTCCCTGTAGCGGCAACAACGCCAGCGCCCCGGATGCGCCGAAGAACGACAAAATGGTGGCGAGCAGGAACGAGCCGCAGGCGGCACATCCCGCCGCGACCGCTCCGCTCGCCGCGCCGCCGACGCCGGCGGCAATTTCTCCGCGCGGCAACCGCGCACGCTTTTGCCGGAGAAAGTAGACGATCATGGCGATGTCCACGCCGAACAGCAGAGGAATAGCCGTAGCGGAAAACGCGGCGAGCACACCGAAATTGGTGGCGATGCCGCCGAGCAGGCTCGCCAGCAGTTGCAGTTTGGCGCTAAGCGCCACGTCGGGCATGGCGAAGACCGCGCCGATCAATTTGTAATTGGGAAACCATAGCGTAGCCACGAAGGCGGCCAGCGCGATCGCCAGCGCCAGCCCGAGATACGCCGGCTGCGCGAATACTTCCTCGGCGGCTTCAACGACGGTGCGGATGAGATGCGGCTTGTCCATGGCGATCACTTTTTCTGCTGCAAGGCGATGTCGACCACCAGTTTCACCGTGGCATACGGCTGCGCGCCGAGAATGGCGAACAGGCGGCCATTCGGCGCGATGACGATGGTATACGGCGTACCCTGAGCGCCGGCGGCGAGCGCATCCGCCACATCCTCCGCCACGTGCTGGGCGTACTTGCCGCTTTGCAGACACTGCATGAACTCCGCGCGGTTGAGGCCGACGTATTCCGCGATGCGCGGCAATTCCGCTGGGTCGAGCTGGTTGTTGGAGGGCGTAATTTCGTACAGCCGGTCCAGGTACGCCCAGAATTTTTCGTTGCCGCCGAGCGCGTTGGCGCACTCGGTGGCTTCCGCCTCCTTGCGCGCCTTGGGATGAATGTCGTCGAGAGGAAAATGGCGGAACACCCAGGCGACCTTGCCCGGGTGTTCCGTCACGATGCGTTGCAGCGTCGGGTGAAAGCGCTTGCACAACGGGCACTCAGTGTCAGCGAATTCGACGATCTTGACCGGTGCATCGGGATTGCCGAGAATGTGATCGCGCCGGGTCACCGGCTGGATCAAGCCGGCTACGCCCGGCGCCGCCGACGGTTGGTTTGGCTGGGCGGCGGTGTTGCCCGCAGCCAGCGTGCCGGTGATCAAGAGCACGGCCGCGGCCCAGCCGAGAAGCGATAATTTTAAGCGGCGGGACATTATTTTCATTACCTCCCCTCCGTTTTTGTGATCCTGCGCAGTTGGCCTGCCGAGAGCTTCATGCTCTTCAGAATAGCCGAATTCACGATCGCCGACAGCAAAGAGAACGCCATCTCAGTTTCCTTCTGGCGCTAGTCACGCCGCACAAGTGAAAATGGGAA
>NZ_JBTSEG010000057.1:0-6307 GCF_054605375.1 Sulfuriferula sp.
TGGAGATCGGGAAAATGGGTTAAATAGGGCGAAGAACGCCAAAAGCAGTGAGGAAAATTGCATTTCCTGAGCATTTCACATTGTCGTTTGAAAATTTGAAGCGGAGCCGTCTGCTGCTGCGCGGCAGACGGGGTTGTTCAGAGCATCCCTAGGTGTCACATCCCGCACGATCATAAGGACGCTTATGGAACAGGTGCGGGTGAGTGGTGTACCACTCCTTCATCGTCTGCATCGGTGTTTTGCTCTTGAGCACCGACTGCGGGAGCTGGTGATTGTACAGCGCCACGTAACGCAGCAGCGTCTGCTCCAGCTCCTCGCCTGAATGGAAGTGATGCGTGTTGAGCACATCGCTGATCCGGCCGTTGAAACGTTCCACCATGCCATTGGTCTTGGGCGTCCTGGGTTGGGTCAGGCGGTGCTCGATCCCCAGCGCCCGGCACAGCTGGTCAAACTCATGTTCACCGGCCGGCTGACGATCCTTCGATCCAAACAAGCGGTCAGTGAATTCCTTGCCGTTGTCTGTCAGTAGCCGGGTTATCTTGATCGGGCATTGCCGGTGTAGCGCAGCCAGGAAGTGCTTTGCACTGGCAGCGGTCTTATTATTCTTGATGGCAATGAACACCCAGCGCGTGGCACGGTCAATGGCGACGAACAGATAGCGCCGTTTGGTCTCATCCGTCATCTGCGGCAGGTATTTGATGTCCATGTGCTCTGTGGCTTGAATCGCGGTTTTTAGGTTCAATCGAAACTGGTCACGGCCCATACCGAAAATTGTGCGAAGCGCTTTTGTCCGACTCCCGTCGCGCCTTTTTCCAGGTACAGGGCCCAGGCCCAATCGGGCTCGAACAGGCTGGTGGTTGACGACCAGTAAATGTCCTGCACGTCGGCGAAAGGATGTCCGGACGGCAAGGCCGGGCTGTGGGCGGCGCAATCCACCAGTGCCTCCAGTTCGTTGATCGTGGGCAGCCGCCAGACATTTCCCGCGCCTTGATGGTTGAGCGCGGCCACCGCTGCCAATGCCTCGCGCCAGACCACCGGTTGCGGTGTGAGGTTCGCGCTGCGGCGCCAGAGCAGGCGGGTGAGACGATCCAGGACGCCGGCTGGGCGTATTTCGAAGCGGGGTTCAGGCCACGGCGCGCCGTAACGCCATTCGCCGTCTTGTCCCGTCCCGACGCATGAAATGACTTTGCCGGCGGCGTCGTAGCACAGGCTTTGGCCGGTGCGCGGGACAACGCCCAGGCCTTCGCCGCGTACCGGCCAGAGTATGAAGGATTGATCTTTGCCGCCGTAAAACATGCGCGCGCCATCGAGCGCCACATACCAGGCGTGCGTCGGGCTGATGGCCGCCGTCGTCGCGCTCCAGTACCAGCCGTTGAACACATTGATGAACGGGTGCCGCTCAGGCAGGGCAGGCAATCTGGTTTGCAGGCTGAGCAAGCTGCGCAATTCGCGGCGATTGGGCAGGCGCCAATCGTGCTGGCCGAAACGCTGTTCGCGGTTCATGCTTGCGACGAAATCCAGTGCTTCCTGCCAGGTGAGTGGAAATTCCGCGAGATTGGCATTACGACACCAGATCAGACCGGTCAGACCATCCATGACCTCGTCGTTGCGCAAGTCGAAGCGCGGTTCCGGCCAGGGCGTGCCGACGGCAAACGAGGCGTCCTGACCGGAGCCTTCGCACGCAAGCTCGCGTCCGTCGTCGGCATGGCAGGTGCGTTGGCCGGTATGCAGATAATGGTGAGTGGTCATGATTGCTTCAATGAACCTGGAAAAGCTGTAAGGATTTCCTCGTTATAGGCACTTTCAGGATGAGTGCTCGAACGCACCAGTTTGATGATAGTACCCGGATCGAACGGTAGCGCGTGGTACAACTACCAAGCGGTGCATGGATTTATTGCGGTAATTCCCAGCTTTGCTGGATGAACTTTAACTGGACGGAGGATGTTCTATCGAACCCGGATTTCAAATTTCGATCTCGCCTCATCAGAGCCGGCCCAGAACAATAGCGCTCTTCACCTGATGGACCAACGCGTCTGGCTGGGTCATTTGGCGGTTGTTGCAGAAATTCCGGCTGAATTTATATAGTTAAAAGGAGCGCTAAAATGAAAGATCTTCCTCCGCCACGCGACCCCATCGAGGCAATGGGTGAGGCTTATGAAGCGTTATTGGAAAAGGCGTTACAGAAAGCGCATCAAAGCGGCTCTGCCGTCCACGACATGATGGGTGCGATTCGGGGCGATATCGCGGCCTTGAACAAGTTCAGTGATGACGAAGTCGTCCAGCTGGAAGAATATCTGAAACGGGATATGGTCGATGCTGCGTGGTATCTGGATAAGACCGGCAAGGAATTGAAGGATTGGCTGGGTTTTGATGTGGCGTTGATGAAGCACGAATTCTGGGAGCGGTTTTCCCAAGCTGCAGATCAGACCACGACGGCGCTATATCAATTAAAGCTGGAGGCGGAAATCGCCGAGTATCATGGCGGCGAACTGATTGGTTTAGGGACGCTGGTATGCGATCAGTGCGGTGAAAAATTGCATTTTCACAAACCAGGCCGCATTCCCCCTTACCCCAAGTGCCACAGCGCGCTCTTCCATCGGCAGCATATTGAATAATTTTGTTCGCAATTTCCAGGCCACACTCCCGACCAGGCAATCAAGAGAGATTGCCATGTTGTTGAGGCGGCACGGACTAACCGTCATCGAGAAAACGAGATGCGTCCGCTAGGCACTGCGTTACGGCGCTGGCGCCTGCGCAGAATGCTTCAGCGTCATCCGATACCTCACCACGTCTGGCAAAGTGTGACCCGGCGCGTGTTGGTGTTGAGAGGGCTGGATGCGGTGCAAATGGCGCATCTGCGCGAGATGACGACGTGGTTCCTGGATCGGAAATCAATCACCGGCGCTCAAGGCCTGGAGGTGACGCAGTCAATGAGAGTGGCGGTAGCCGCCCAGGCATGCCTGTTGATCCTGAATCTGGGCGTGGAGCATTTCGACGGTTGGGTCGAGGTCATCCTCTATCCGGGCGCGTTTCGCGTTAAGCATGCACAGATGGATGCCATTGGCCTGGTCCGTAACGAAGCAAGCGTTTTAACCGGCGAGTCATGGTTGCGCGGGCCGGTGATTTTGTCCTGGGATGACGTCGAGCGGGATACCTATCATTATCAGGCTGGTCACAATGTGGTGTTGCACGAGTTCGCACACAAGCTGGATGGTCTTACCGGGGTGACGAACGGCATGCCGCCATTGCGTCGCGGCATGAGCAGGAAACGATGGGCCGAGGCACTCAGTGAGGCCTACGATGCGCTGTTTCTGCAAGTGGCAGCAGGAGAATCCGGTTTTATCAATCCTTATGCCGCTACCAATCCGGCGGAGTTTTTTGCGGTGATGAGCGAGTACTTCTTTACCGCACCGGATATTTTGAAAAACTGTTGCCCGGCCGTCCACAAACAGCTCGCACTGTTTTACCAAACAGTTGCAGCACATTGATATGCCTCGCTGAGGGGCGAGCGCTATTTGCTACTGGCTACCGTGGCCTGCAACGCGCGCAAGGTCCGGGTCTGGGTAATAAAAGTGCCCAGTCCTACACCGGCCACGCACACTACCGCCAGTACCAGTGGCAGATCGATGTGGGATAGGCCATGTACGTGCAGGCCAGTGTTGATGCTCCAGTCAGCCATCTTGGGAAACAGCAGGCCGAACACCCCCGCAGCAGTATAGGCGGCGCCGCCCCACAGCAAGGTGCGCGCGGCCGTGGTCAGCGCTACCGCACGTATTGCCTGTGGGGAAAGCCTGCGGCTGGCAGCCATTTTTCCAAACAAAGCGCCCGCGACTGCTTGCACTATCAAGGTACCCAGCCCGAATAGCGCGCCGGGTACCCAGCCCCATGCAGCGCTGGGCATGGCGGGTGCCAGCGTAGTGTAGAGAATGAGTGCAAAGGCACCGAAACCCCAGCCGGCTACAAAGCCGTGCAGCGCGGGCATCCAGCCAGTCATGCGTGTCCAGTGAGTAGATTCGGGGGAATCGTCCAGACGGTCTTCATGGCATTCACCAATCAGGTGCAGGTGCATGGCACGCCGTTGACGCAGCATCAACCAGCCACCCCCCGCCATTAGCAGGCCAATGGGCACAAATAACGCCTGATTCAGCCAGCCCGTTTGCATCCATTGAGAGAGTCCCAGCCAGGCCAATTCACTGGCGATCGCACGCTGGATAGTGAACGTCAGCGAGAACAGCAGTCCGGCACGCAGGCCTTTGCGGGTGGAGTAGCTCCCGACTGCATAGCTGAAAGTGATGGGCCAGGTATGCTCGTCCGGCACCATGCCGTGGATAAGGCCCAGCAGCAATGCGGTGACCAGTGCAGCAGCGACGCCTGGGTGAGTGGGGTTCCACAGATCGATGAATTCCATGATGGCGTGAGTTGGTCTGATTGGGCAGGCTGCTGGCTTCTCGTGGTTGCATAGCATACCGAGTGCTTTCAATTCGGTATAGGGTTGTTGTCAAACACGCGGTGACGATGCAGTTGGCCAACACGGGCATCTGCACTGAATTCTCTATGTGTGATACCGCACAGAACTTATTTGTTTGGACGTTTAAATTCAAGTCAACCGATCGGCATAGCCGCCGAATGAGCATTGGAAATTCAACTACCAGGGTCCATAACAATGATGAGAATACCTTGTCAGCAGTGATCGTGTGGCTACGCATGGTTATGGCGAAACCTATCCGATTGCCAGCAACAACAACGCGGGAGGCCACCAACCGAATCGTCGTGTGGAAATTGCCCTGTCCGATGACAACGGTAATATCACGCCCCGTTAAACGTTCAATAGTTAAAATTTATGCCTTGTTATGAAAAATAACGGCCTGGATCTGAAGTTTAATCAGTATTAAGAGGAGCTGAAAATGTTAGGAACTGTACTGTTGATTGTGGTGATTCTGATGCTGATTGGCGCGTTTCCAAGCTGGCCCCACAGCAGGGGATGGGGATACGGTCCGAGCGGAGGATTGGGATTGATACTGGTCATTCTGATCATCCTGTTATTGCTGGGGCGCATATAGCGTTTTGGCACGAGCGAATTTTTTTGTATTTAATTAAGGAGTATCAATCATGAAATTATTCAAGATATTTTCCGCATTTTTTTTGAGTGTCGTGCTGGTGTCTTTCATGGGTTGCGCGTCTACTCAAACGAAGGAGAGCACCGGCGGCTATATTGACGACAGCGTCATCACGACCAAGGTCAAGGCAGCTATTTTCAAGGAACCTACTCTTAAATCAACGGAAATCAATGTCGAAACATTCAAAGGTGTAGTTCAGTTAAGCGGTTTCGTTAACTCACAGGCCGACATCAGCAAGGCCGTTGAAGTGACGCGCAAAGTTGATGGCGTGCGCAGCGTCAAGAATGACATGCGTCTCAAGTAGAGGCATTTTCACGCTACACCAAGTATTTTCCGGCTGTAGCGTGCGAATGAGCACGCCGCGCATAATGCGGCGTGGTTGTGAATACTGCTAAATTGACTGACACAATCAGATATCGTCAATCTGCAACTAAAGGCTGTCCGCATCAATCATATGTGTTGCCACGATTTAAGCGTGGCCAATAATTTTCACTGCGAAAAGGATATTCAATGAAACTGCGTACAAAAATTGCGCTTGGTCTCATCTCTTCAGTGTGTGCAGTCGGGATCGCAACGGCTGCGAACCATGAGATGAAGCATGGACAAAAACATGAGATGGATTGTGATGGCATGGACATGATGCGGGGTCATATGATGAAAGACCCGGTTGCCACTGCCAATAAACATCTGAGTGAATTGAAAACCAAACTTGGTATTACCAAGGATCAGGAGCCAGCCTGGAAGACATTCTCTGATCAGGTCAATGCGCAAGCAAAAAATATGGCGTCCATGCATGACAGGATGAAGGGTAACATGCAGAACATGCCGATGACAGCGCCTGATCGCATGGCGATGATGGCCGGCATGATGAAGGACCGTGCGCAGACGATGGCAACGATGGCCGAAGCTGTAAAAACATTATATGCAGCGCTTACGCCTGAACAAAAAATCACGTTCGACAAACTGCACATGAGTCACATGAAATCAATGGGCCATATGAAGTCGATGGATCACTCGAAGGCAATGGAGCAAAATCAATCGCTGGATGTGCGTGGCGAACTGGGGAGGCTGTAAACCAGTTTGTGTAACTGCCTATTTGTAACTACCCTCACGGGTTAAAAAACGATAGGTAGGGAAATGGATCTGGACAAGCTAAAAGCACTGGCAGCTGAATTAGCCAAGAACGTCAA
>NZ_JBTSEG010000058.1:0-5629 GCF_054605375.1 Sulfuriferula sp.
TGAAATGCGCGAAATTTATGACGATATTCGTAGCGATTTCCGCTACGATCATGAGTTGAACGGCTGCCTGAATTGCGGTATTTGCACCGCTACGTGTCCGTCTGCTCAATTTTATGATTACAGCCCGCGCGAGATCGTTCAGCTGCTCTGGACCGAAAACGTTGAGCAGATTTATGACGCGATGCAGGAAAAAATATGGGCGTGCGCCCAGTGCATGACTTGTGCAGCGCGTTGCCCGTTCAAGAATTCCCCGGGTGGTCTGGTCATGATCATGCGTGAGGTGTCCATCAAGCACGGGATGCAATCTGCCAAAGACGTGTTGCGTCCTTTTGGCCGCGTGATGCTCAAGTTGATTACAACGGGCAATCAGCTTTCACCGGACATGATTCAGCCGGATCATTTCCCGGATTGGGGTCCGAATATCCAGAAAGTCGAAGGCGATCTCAAGACGCTGCGCAAGGCAATTCCTGTGCGCACATTGCAGACCACCGATACTGCATGGGAAGTCTCGCTGAAAACCTCGGTTGAGATGTATACCATTTGGGAAATGACCGGCGTATTGTCTTCGCTTGAGGCGATGGACGAGAATCTGTTTGACGTGATCGAAGATTTCATCGACGAAAAGCGTGAAGAGTACGAAGAGTGGTTGGAAGAGCAGGAAGACAAATAGTCGTTCGTCTCAACCTTAGACTAAGCACATTTAATTCAGGAGCTTGACCATGAGCAATATTGTGGATAGCAACGAAACCGAAGGCATAGCTGGACACGGTTCTTTCTTCCAGCAAACCAACCTCTCTGGCGCCGAAGCCGCGAAAGCCACCGAGTGGGTACGCAAGCACGTAGACAAGCGTACCGTTGATCTGGGTGAGCGCATGGATGACATTCGCGATCACATGTGGGAACTGGAGAAGGATGGCCAGATTATCGTCCATCGCATTACTGATGCGCATAAACCAATTGAAGTGCAAACCCTGTTCGGTTGGACCAAAAAAGTGCCGACTATGCAGTTGTGGCACCACAAATCCTGCGGCCAGTGTGGAAATATCCCTGGTTACCCAACCTCCTTGCTGTGGTTCATGAACAAGTTTGGTTTCGAACCAGGTAAAGACTATCTGGATGAAACCGACCAGACTTCCTGTACCGCATGGAACTATCACGGCTCTGGTATCGGCAACGTCGAGTCTCTGGCGGCTGTGTTCATGCGTAATTTCCACCAGGCTTATATTTCCGGCAAACAGCATGGTTTCGAAGCGGGTCATTTCTTTCCGCTGGTGCATTGCGGAACATCCTTCGGCAACTACAAGGAAATCCGCAAGTACCTTGTTGAGTCGGCTGAATTGCGCGAGCGTGTCACCAAGATTCTTGGCAAGTTGGGGCGTCTTGTTGATGGCAAACTGGTCATCCCGGAAGAGATCATTCACTACTCCGAGTGGGTGCACGTGATGCGCAATCGCATCGCTTCCGAACTGCAGACCGTCGATGTGTCCAACATTCGTGTGACCATGCACGCGGCCTGCCATTACTACAAGATGGTGCACGAAGATGCGATTTACGACCCCAGCGTGCTGGGTGGCAATCGTACCGCTGTCGGCAGCTCCGTGGCATTGGCGCTCGGCGCCCAGCTCATCGACTACTCAACATGGTACGACTGTTGCGGGTTTGGCTTCCGGCACATTATTTCCGAGCGCGAGTTCACGCGTTCCTTCACCATGGACCGCAAGATTCGCGTGGCACGAGAAGAAGCCAATGCGGATGTGATGCTGGGCATCGACACTGGTTGTATTACCACTATGGACAAGAACCAGTGGATCGGCAAGGCTCACGATAATGATTTCGCCGTGCCTATTATGGCTGATGTGCAATTTGCTGCGCTGGCCTGTGGTGCAGACCCGTTCAAGATTGTACAGTTGCAATGGCATGCCTCTCCCTGCGAAGAGCTGGTGGAAAAAATGGGCATGTCCTGGACCGAAGCCAAGAAAACATTCGAGTCTTACCTCAAGGAAGTCGAAGCTGGCAATATTGAATATTTGTATAACCCTGAATTGGCACTAGGAGCGAGCTAAATGTCTGATACTGTTTTGGTTGTGGGCGCAGGCCCCACGGGTCTGTCTGCCGCTGCTGGCGTTGCCTCTATCGGCAAGAAGGTGGTTCTGGTGGAAAAGGAAGCTGTGCTGGGTGGTGCGCCCATCCTGTCCGGTTATGCCAAGCTGGTACCGTCCGGCGAGTGGGCCAAGGATGCTATCGGTCGCATGGTCAAGCGTGTTGAAGATAGTCCCAACGTGACCATTCACAAATCCACCAAAGTGGTGAAAGTGGAAGGCGAGGCAGGAAATTTCACCGTTACACTATCCAATGGTCAAAGTGTCAATGTCGGTAGCATCATTCTCGGCACTGGTTTCACGCATTTCGATTCCATTAACAAGCCTGAGTGGGGCTTTGGCACCTACGAGGATGTGCTGACCACCACCCAGATGGAGCAAATGGTGTCCAGCGGAAAAATTGCCTGCCCGTCAGATGGGCGCGTGCCTGAACGTGTAGCGATTTTGCTGTGCGTGGGTTCGCGTGATCGGCAGATCGGTCGCGAGTGGTGCTCGAAGATTTGCTGCACTGTATCCACCAATCTGGCCATGGAAATCAAGGAAATTTCCCCACAAACAGACGTATTCATTTATTACATGGATATCCGCACTTTTGGTCTGTACGAAGACAAGTTCTACTGGAAATCCCAGGAAGAATACAAGACCAAATTCGTCAAGGCACGTATCGCCGAGGTTACCAAATCTGCCGATAACCGCTTGCTGGTCAAGGGTGAAGACACGCTGGTAAAGCGTCCTATCGTCATCCCCATGGACATCGTGGTTCATGCCATTGGCATGGATCCTAGCGAGGAAAACCCTGAGCTTGCAAAAGTGTTCGGTATCGGTCTGGAGAAGCATGGTTTCGTTGAAAAAGGCGAACAGTACACCAGCAGCTTCAGCAGCACGCGCCGTGGTATCTATGTGGGTGGTGCCGCATTGGGTCCGGAAGACATTGATACCAGCATCTCTCATGGTTTGGCTATGGCCATGCGCGCTGTTGGTGACATGAATGCTCTGGTTCAAAAAGCAGCCTGATAGCGCGGTTCCTGCCGGTGAGGCTGACACGATTGTGCCAGGTTCGCTGTCAGTCGCTCTGGATTCGGGCCAGTTTCAGCAACACTTTGCGAAGTTGAATAGCCAGGCGGAAGATGCGGCGGGACTGGAAGCGCTGTTGACCAGCCTGCAAATGAAAAGCCAGTTGTTTTCTAGCTTGCTTAACGTGCAGAATATACCATCTCTGACGATGGATGGTATTGAAGCGTTGCTGGAGACGGTGTTTTCCGCCCGGCGCCGGGTATTCCCGACGTTGCAAGCTTTAGGTGTTGCAGTGACCCGGAAGGCGATTCAGGATTTGCTCTATGGGGATGGAGCGCTGGTTGAAAGGTTGCAGGCATTTTCCGAGATCGTGCAGATAGATGAAACGGCCGACAAGGAAACGCGCAAGCAGGCTGCTAAAAATCGGCGCGCGGCATTCGATTTTGGAGCGGAAATGCTGCACTTCAATAATCCGGCCAAGTATCCGCTGATGACGCGCTGGGTGTGGGATCAGAATACGGTAAGTGGCGCGTTGCGTGAATTTATTCGGGGCAATGATTCCTTGCCCGATGTGCCGCTGGGTAACAGCCCGGAAATGTTTGAAGGAGCGCGTGCCTGGCTGGCTGAGCAGATTGCCGAGCAGGGTTTGTACAAGGATGTACCGTTCTGGATTGATCTGGTACAGGCGCAAGCTTACTCGGAGTATTTTCGCTCAATGGCAGAAGGCATGTTGAGCGCAGATTTTGGTCGAGGTATAACACCGCAAGAGCAGTTGAAGAAGTTTCTCGGAATAGATGCAGAGCGCAAGGCCGGGCAATCCAGGGTCAAGCGCGACACGGTTCATTAAGTCCAATTGTGCGAAATTTAAATGGGGCAGCGGGTGCTCCAGGGTTATAGATTTTAGGAGAAGCTTCAATGGCAATTCACGAAAAAACACTGATCGACGCAGATCGTCTGATTACCAGTGACAAACTGGTCGTAGACGGAGTGGATGTGTCAGGTCACTGGAACACCATGATCCTGCCGCGCACCCTGAAGGATTATGATGATGATTTTGAAACTAAACTCAAAACATATTCCGGCGCAGAAAATGTTCACCGTTGCTGGCAGTGCGGCTCATGTACCAATTCCTGCACGATGTACGCTCAGAATACCGATTTCAATCCGCGTTACTGGATTTATCTGGTTCGTCTAGGCCTCACGGATGAAATCCTGAAAGATAAAGATATTATCTGGCAGTGTGTTTCTTGCAATAAATGCACCAATATCTGTCCGAAAGATGTGCGCCCCGAGGGTGTGATGAAGGCGCTGGCGCACTGGATCGAGGAAGAAGGCTACGGACCAAAATCCAATTCCAGTATTTTCGACGAAGAATTTACTCGCCAGTGTCTGGAGCGTGGCCGCATCGAAGACTCTGAAGTGATGACGAATTTTTTCAAGAACAGTAAGCAGGACGTGATGCAAATGGCGTTGCACGGCTGGCTGGGTATTTTTGTGGCGCGCATGAACAAGTGGACAGAATTGCGCCAGGGTAACATTATCAAGTTCCTGGCACGTACCCCGATCATGCATTCTCTACATATGGGGCTGGCGATGTTCATCAAACCCAAAACGAAGTCCTGGGGACGTACCGGTGACGTATTGAAACAATATGTGAAAGAACAGAAGGAGTTGGCACATGGCTAAAGTTGCCTACTATCCGGGTTGCGCGCTTGAAGGTTCCGGCGGCCCTTACGATCGTTCCACCCGTGCACTGGTCAAGAGCCTGGGTCTGGAAATGGAAACGCTGCAGGATTGGAACTGTTGTGGCGCGATGGAGGTGAAAAATATTCATCCGATGCTGCAAACCTACATGTCCGCCCGCAACATGGCGATCGCCAGCGAGCAAATGGGCTACGATACGGTCATGGCTCCTTGCAACGGTTGCTATATGAATCTGAAAATGACTGAATATGAATTAGCCACTTCGGAAGAATCACTGAAAACCGTTCAGGATCTGGCCAAGAAATCCGACGACCCGGTCTATAAGGGCGATGTACGTACTGTTCACCTGCTCGAATGGCTGATGGAGGATCTGGGTACCGAAGGGATTAAACAAAAAATCTCCAAGAGTCTGAACGGTATCAAGATCGCCAACTACTATGGCTGCATGTATACGCGTCCGCGCCAGATTTATCCTGAAAAAGATCAGGGACCCGGTTCCGAGTCCAGCTACAAACCGCACTTTATGGATGACCTGTTGGGTGCAGCGGGTGCAATCAATGTGGATTTCCCGCTCAAGACTGCATGTTGCGGGGGTGCTCATACCCTGTCCGATGCGGATACTTCAACCCAACTGGTGCTGAATATTATTCAGGCAGCGGAGGATGCAGGTGCGGAAGTGATTGCTACCGAATGTCCAACATGCCACTCCGGCCTGGAAATGCATCAGGTGCGTGCTGAAACTGAATTTGGTATCAAAACCAATGTGAAGATTTTGTACTTTACACAGTTGCTTGGTCTGGCCATGGGGCTGT
>NZ_JBTSEG010000059.1:0-5383 GCF_054605375.1 Sulfuriferula sp.
CTGCTCCCCGCCCAGTTTGTGGAGTGGCGCAATGGCCAGCTCAATACCGGATTTTACTGGCACCTGCATTATGACGACCACAACTCCGTATCACAGGACGAGCTGGCTGCGCATTTTCGTCCCATACTGCGCGACTCGGTGGCACGTGCTGCACAGGGCAACCACCTGGGCGCATTTCTTTCCGGCGGGCTGGATAGCAGCACGGTCACCGGCACGCTCTCCCAACTCGGCAACACACCCGTCAACACCTATTCCATCGGCTTCGAGGCGGACGGCTTCGACGAAATGGAATTTGCGCGATTGGCCGCCAGAACCTTTGCTGCCAACGCGCACGAGTATTACCTCAAGCCCGCCGATATCGTCACCGCCATACCCATTATCAGCGCGGCTTACGACGAACCGTTTGCCAACGAGTCGGCCGTGCCCACTTATTTCTGCGCCAAACTGGCGCACGACGACGGCATCCGCATCATGCTGGGCGGCGACGGCGGCGACGAAATTTTCGGCGGCAACGCGCGCTACGCCAAGCAAAAAATCTTCGAAGCTTATGGCCTGATTCCGCCCTGGCTGCGTTCCGGTGTCATCGAGCCGCTGGCACATCTGCCCGGCCTGGCGGCACTGGCGCCGGGACGCAAGCTGCAAAGCTATCTTCACCAGGCCAATGTACCGTTGCCTGATCGCATGGAGTCGTATAACTTTCTGCACCGCACGCCGCTTGCCGACATATTCAACGCCGATTTTCTCGCCCGGATCCAACCCGACCAACCCGGCGAACTATTGCGTGAAGTCTACCAGCGCAGCGACTCGCAGCATTTCATCAATCGCATGATGCATCTGGATCTCAAGTTCACGCTGGCCGACAACGATCTGCGCAAGGTCGGACGCATGACCGAGGCAGCCGGCGTGGAAATACGCTATCCGCTGCTCGATGACGCTCTGCTCGACTTTTCCGGCCAGGTTCCGGTGCATCTCAAGGTCAAAGGCACACGCCTGCGGCATTTCTTCAAGGAAGCGGTCCGCGACCTGCTCCCCGATGAAATCATCAACAAATCCAAACACGGCTTCGGCCTGCCATTCGGCGTGTGGGCAACCACCCATGCGCCACTGCGTGAAATCGTACAGGACAGTCTCGCCGCATTCGAGCGCCGCCATATCCTGCAACCTGCTTACCTGGCCGAGTTGCGCCGCCAGCACCAGAGCGGCCACGCCACCTATTATGGGGTAATGATCTGGGTGGTGGTGATGCTGGAGCAGTGGCTGAGCAAACGCGATCTCTAGTATCCAAATCCATTCATTACGAAACATACTCCGCAGATAAGTAGGTTGGGTTAGGCGCGGTTTTTGCGCCGTAACCCAACAGAACCTGATGCTCCTCCTAAACGCGGTGTCGATGTATGTTGCCTATCCATCGGCGCTACAAGTTGGGTTACGCGATAAAGCCGCTAACCCAACCTACATGATTGTCCATCTCCCAATCTGTGCAGGGCGCAATAACCAACGGGCATTGCGCCGGATGCATGCGGTGCAATGCGCTACGCTTATTACACCCTACCGATCCTATGTGGTTTTGTTCCTGTCAATCCTGTCCCCGCCTCTCCTCACAAAAGGCTGTGGCTTGCGCAGTCCATCTCCCAATCTGTGTAGGGCGCAATAACCAACGGGCATTGCGCCGGATGCATGCGGTGCAATGCGCTGCGCTTATTGCACCCTACCGATCCTATGTGGTTTTGTTCCTGTCAATCCTGTCCCCGCCTCTCCTCACAAAAGGCTGTGGCTTGCGCAGTCCATCTCCCAATCTGTGTAGGGCGCAATAACCAACGGGCATTGCGCCGGATGCATGCGGTGCAATGCGCTGCGCTTATTGCACCCTACCGATCCTATGTGGTTTTGTTCCTGTCCATACCTCTCCTCACAAAAGCTTGCGGTTTACGCAACGGCTGGTTTGTCAGCGCTGTACCCGCTGGTACTGTGATCTTGAGCGCAATCACTCCGGTCATCACCATGATTGCGATCAGGTGGTAATACAGATCGAAGTTGGCCAAGCCCAGAAACGCCCCCGCCGAAGCAAAGCCGATCATGCTGACTTGCAGCATGCGCGCCAGATCGGCCGCCCATTTTCGATTTGGGTCTTTGCCGCATTCGCGAATAATCCGCGCGCCCTTGCGCCAGGTCAGCCAGGCCAGCAGCATGAACAGGCCAAAGCCGACATAACCATGCTCGCCCAGCATCTCGAAATAGATGCTATGTACATCGTGGACATTGTAAGGATTGGGCGCATATACCTTGAACACACCGGGCTGGAAAGTATCGAAACCACCCCCGACCAAAGGCCTGTCCTTGCTCAGATTAAATGCGGTCCACCAGGCATTGATGCGCCCCTGCGCAGAATCATCAGTCTGGTAGGTATCGATGGTGTTCATGCGCTGGTACCACTCTGCCGGCATGATACTGACGATCGCCGCCACAGCCAGCGCCATGATCAAACCGGTAAACAGCTTGTTGCGTGTTTTCAGCCAGAGGAAAGTGCCCATGGCCAATCCACCCACCAGGGCACCACGCGACTGGCTGCCCACCACCGCAATTGCGCACAGAAACAACGCCGCCGTGTAACCATGACGCAACCAGGCTTTACGCGCATTCAGATGCAAATACCAGATCAGCGGTATAGTCATGATCAAAGCCAGCGCCATTTCATTGTTGCCGCCAATAAAGGTGCCGAATGGCCCCTGCACCCGATAGGCACCTCCATGTACAATCGTGAAAATACCGCCTTTGATCCCATAGAAACCCAGCGACAGCGCAATGATCAATACCAGCGTTTCAAGTTTCTCGCGCGTATTGATGAGCATCATGGTCAGGAAAACCATCAATTGAATTTTCGCCACCTTCTCCAGCTGCAGCCACGCCAGATCTGGATACAAAGAGAATATGGTAGTGACCAACATCCAGCCGATCATTATCAGCAAAACAATATTTTCCCGCGTCCACGGAATACGCTTGGACTCACTTGAAAAAGCGATTCCCATCACGGTGACGATAGCCACAACAAACGCGAACGGAAAGTCGTAAGCCAACCCCCACGCCAGGCGATGCGGGTTCATGTAACCCAGCCATGACCACATGTAAATACCGAGATATGGTTTTTTCAGGATGAAAGGCAGGCTTCCAAACACTGCGGCAAATACAAATAAATCCCTCAAACTCATGTTGTATTTCTCCTGCAATTTCCGGCTTCGGACGATGGTGTCACATGGCTGATGACATAACGGTATTTACCGGATTTCTCCTTCGGCACTTCATCCATCCGCTCTATCTCCACGCGCACACCCGGGCCAAGGCGCTGCTGGATACCCTGCATGATCCTGCCGGTATTTGCTTCGTCAAACTGGTTGTCGGTAGCCAGCAGGACGTGCGTCAGCGTCAGGCTTTCCTGCACAATCTTGAACTGCCGCACTCCGGGCAGATCACGGATCACATACACCAGCGCCAGGCCGTGCATCACCGTGCCATCCTGCGCCACCACGAAATCGGTGCTGCGCCCTTCGATGGCTTTCAGCAAGGGCAAGCCACGCCCGCAGGCGCAGGGCTGGTCATCGAGCACGCCGACATCGCCGGTACGGTAGCGGATAAACGGAAAATCGCCGGTGGCCAGATGCGTCACCACAATTTCGCCGGACTCGCCGTGCGGCAACACATTGCCTTGCGGATCGACAATTTCCACGATGATGTCCTCGGCGGTGAGGTGCATGCCACCAGCCGGGCACTGGTGCGCGATGAAGCCGGCGTCGCGGCCGCCGTAGCCATTCGCTACCGGGCAACCGAAAGTCTTTTCAATTTGTGCTCGCTGGTGATCGTACAGCGCTTCCGAGGTAACGAAGGCAACCTTGATACCCAGATCATTCATGGCTATGCCATGTGCGTCGGCGTGGCGCGCGATATGCGCCAGCGCCGACGGGTAGCCGAACAGCATTTTCGGGCGCATGGCGCGAATTTCCCGGATGAAGCCGTCAAGTTTTTTGGCGGACATTTCAAACGCCGGCAGCAGTTTCGTACGCAACAGCTTGTCACGTATCAGCTTCACCTTGTCCTGTGCGCCGAGTTCAATCGGTGAGCCCCAAATTACAATTTCCGGATCGCCGATGTCTACCCCCCACCACCGTGTCGCTCGCCATTTAGCGGCCACATCGTGACTGACACGCTCGCGGCCGATGAAAAAAATCAGCGGCTCGCCGCTGGAACCGCCGGTATTGAAACGCGCCAGACCGATGGCATTGTCGGCCTTAAGGGTTTCCAGGTGGCTACGTATCTCGACCTTGGTCAGGAACGGCAAGCGCGCCAAATCACTCAGCGAAGCCAGGGCCGCTGGCTCAAAACCGATGTGCCCGAACAGTTCGCGGTAGTACGGCACATGCGTCTGCGCATGCGTGAGCAAGGCACGCAGACGTTCCAGTTGCAAAACTTGCAGGCGTTTTGTGTCCCACCACTGAGTCTGTTCCATGCCACGGTGCACCGCAACAGTTGTGTGGTGTTTGAGCCGCTCGTGCAACGGGAACAGGATATTGGCAGCAATGGCGGTGTACATTGTCATCCCGGTCAGGTCCGGGTGCTGACGGCTTGCAGCCGTTGGGTCAGCGCCACGCACAATTCGCGTACCGGCGCAGCTATCGCAGGGGGTTCGCGGCGGCGAATCGAGCTGGCAAACACCTTGCGGCTGACAAACGGCGAATAATCCAGCCCGAGAAAGTCAAAAATGCGCGGGAACTCGACTTGCGGAGCAGTCACCAGGTTTTCGTAATGCGCCAGCATCACGCGCTCATCCTGGTGCAGATGCTGTTCAAAATACAGCACGTTGCGGAAATACCAGATCAGCGCCGCCGCCGTGGCATCGTTCATTTCGGGCGTATACAGGTTGCGCACCAGCGCATGGGTTTCATCCGACATGCCGCGCCCGCGCCAGCCGTCGGAATTGCGGTCCGTGGCGATGCGCCCCACCTGCGCGGCAAAATTACGAAATGACACCAGCGCCGAGCTTACCGCATCATTGTAATCGCGCACCATCCACACCGATTTGGCCGGCGCAAATTCGTCCAGCAGACTTTTGAGTTGATCCAGTTCGCACAGCGCCTTGATGACGAACATCGGCGCTGGCGAGCGCTCAATCAACGCATGGATCACCGGCCGCGGGCGCATCTCGTAGGTATCGAAAGCGCGCGCGTCTGTCTCATGGTAGAGATCGGTATCCCAGCTGCGTTCCAGCACATCCATCAGCATGTTGGTGCCGGAACGCTGCATTCCCGTCACCAGAACGTGCAGATGAGGGGCCGTCGTGCTCATCCGCTGACGTGCCTGTTTGGCCAGCAGCAAGGCGCCGCGTTCGATTCGT
>NZ_JBTSEG010000060.1:0-4149 GCF_054605375.1 Sulfuriferula sp.
GGGTCTTTTGCGCGAGGAGGCTGTCCGTTGAAGTCTTGACGGCAACCAGCAGCCGGTACTTGTGGCGATCCGGCAGCGCGGCGGTCTCGGCCGGGTCGTTCGCCACCCCGCTCCAGCTGGTGTATTGAAGCACCTCGTACGGCGGAACGATGGGCAGGATATCGAAGCGCTGGCGCTTGATTTCCGATTTGTAGGGCACATCCTCGATGGTGTTGTTGGCGTAGTTAGGCGCCTTGGTCTGGACGTTCGCGACCACTTCTCCTGCCAGCGCTTCCTGCGGCAAGCTATAGTTCCCCTGCCCATCCAGCCGGCTGGCGAGCCAACTGGTGTAGTTGAAGTCGAAGCCGCTGTCGACTGAAATGCCCGCCTGATAGCGCTGGTCCTTGTAGGAAGGATCGAGGGGCACCCAGCGATAGCCGGAGTTGTCTAACCCCGTGCCGCGATAGGCGGCATAGGGCAGGCAGGCTTCGACCCAGACGTGGGCCATGCCGATGCCATTGGCGTATGCGCCGGCGGCCGGATTGCCGTTGTTCGCCAGAATCTGCGCCGCAGCCGCGTAGCTCTTGGCGCCGATCCAGCGCGGTCCGCGCCCGTTGGCGCCCATTGCCGTGCCGTCCAGTACGGCAATGTTGCCGCGCACATAGCGCACGGGAATGTTGGACGCACGGAATAAGGCCGCCAGCAGGCTGGCCTGGTCGGTGGCGCCGCCCGACCGGCTCCACAACGCGCCGAGGCCACCCTTCATGGAGCCGTAGTACGGCTCGAACTTGATGTTCTGGTTGACCCACTCGAACATCCGCACCGGGTTGTAGTCGAGTTGCTTGGCGAGTGCGACGATGTCGGGCTGCGTCTTCGGCGCTTCGGGGGAGTCGGCCAGGTCGGTCTGCTGGTCATATCCGCAGGCGGTGGCTTCCGGCGGCGTGGACGTGAGCGCGACGTGGACGAAGCCGTCGCGGCTGGCGATCTTTTGCTGCATGAGCCAGTACGCGTCCGCGACGAAACGCGGGACGGTTCTGGCGGGCGGCAGCGCCATCGGGGCGACCGGCTCGACGCGGCGCCAGTTGGGCTGCGGCAAGGGGTCGGCCGGGCGCGCGGCCAGCCAGCCCTGGATGCGGCTGGCAGCCCGCCGGGCGCGGGCGTCGAGGTTGGTCTTATCGGCCTTCGAGAGGTCGTCGAGGTCCTGGGCGACGGTATTGAAGCGGGCGAGCAGCTTCTGCTTGAACCCGGCGGCCTGCGCCGCTGAGGTGGTGTTTCCCTGGGCCGTCAGCGCCTGTGTTTCCCGATCGAGCCGGGCCATAACATCGTCGCGCAAGCTGAGCATTTCCTGCCGCCGGGCGGCCGCTTCGGTCTGATGGCGGACGAGGGTGTTCCGAACCTCAAGCGCTTCGACGCCTTTCTGTTTGAGCCGTGTGGCAGCCCGCTCACCGCGGGCTGCCAGGTCCAGATCATCCCGCAGGTGGCGATCCAGCGCCTCCGCCATCGGGTCGGGCCGCCCGTGCTGCGCGGCGCGCACGGCTTTCACCGCTTCTGCCGGAACGGGCGCGATGTCCTTGGGCGGCGCGGCGATTGCAGCCAAGGCTGTGACGCTCATGACGGCCGTCAGAATCAGGCGGTGCAGGGTCTGGCAAGACATGGGGTTGCTCCCTTGATGATCTTTTATTTGTTTGGCTCGACGCGTGCGCGTCAGGCGGATACACGAGCGGAATTCCGGCGCTGCTCCGAAATACGTGCGCCGTGGCGGCGCATGGCGCCAAGCAGCCCTGCCCCCAGCGCCACCAGAGCCCAGGGCGGCACAGGCACATCGCCATCGGAGGGCGACGCCGCGGTCACGTCGATGCGGCCGATGACCAGGGTTTTGGAATTGGTGGCATCCGTGACTTCGTAATCGAAGGCGTAACTGCCCAATGCTGAAGGTACGCCGGAGATCTGGCCGCTGGCTGCCAGCGTAAGGCCGGGCGGCAAGGTGCCGTTGACCGGCACGAAGGTGAACGGACCATTTCCGCCCGGGGCGGACACGGTGTAGTTGAAAGGCATGCTAAGGGTGGCCGACGCGCTGAACGAGGTGGCGTTGATCCCCGGTACGGCATTGGCATTCGGGTCCAGCTGACCCTGGGCATCGGCGACCAGGATTTGGGTGCCGAGTTGCTGTTCAACCACGTCGGGCAGGCCGTCCTGATCGCTGTCGGTGAGCTGAGTGCCGGTGGCGACGGGAAGCGCGACAACGACACGGGCTGTGACGAAAGGATCACCCTTCCAGCTGCCGTCGGTGTTCTGCTGGGCAGCCAGCCAGGTACGGGCGTTGGTGATCGCGGTGGTAGAAGCGCTGTCGCCCTCGGCGGCGAACAAGGCCAGCGCGCGGATAGCCATGGCGGTGGCCACCGGCGCCGATGCTTCCAGGCTGCCGGTCTGCGGGTTGCGCTCGGCGAAGCCGCCGTCGCCAGTGTTGATCTGGTTGATGAGCCAGGTCTTGGCGAGGCCCATGGCGTTGTCGATCGCGCTTGGGGAGGACTTACCGCAAGCAGTGATGGACTGAAAGCGCCCGGCCTGCCCGGCCTGGCGCTGCTTCTTAAGTTCGTAGAGCATGATCGCGGTGGCCATCAGCGAGCCTGTGGAGGCATTTGACGGCTGCCCGTTTTGCGGCAACGCATAGGGCCAGGCACCACTCCATGGCGAGACGGTGAGTTGCGCAGGCAAGATAATGCACAAGAATGTGGCCGTCATATCCAAGGTGTCGTTCGCATAAGACACAGCCGCGCTGCGCAGTGCGCCGTAACCGAGTGCGGTATCCAGTGAGCCTGCGCCATAACCCGGAAAGGCGCCCCAGGTAGTGAAGGTGGCGCCGTTGATATATTGAAGGCTGCCTGACTTCGCAACCGTGGTATTCCGTTCGTCACGGATCGCGCCTGCGACCGTTGTGGCGTCACGGCCTGCAGCGGCCAATGCGGACGCCTGCCAAGCCTGTGAATCCAGACTGCCCCCCGAGGCGTTGGTAAGCCATGCCAAGGCACGCGCGTATTGCGGGGATCGCGTCATGCCGGCCGCGAGCATCGCTTCCACCGCCGCAGAAGTGGATTGCACATCGAGACCATCCAGGCCTGCGAACGACCCATCACCCTTCTGGGTTTGCACCATCCATTTGATCCCTTTGGCGCGCGCGTCATCGACTGTCGCCCGAGCCGGCAAAGCGACGGTCAATGCAAGCAAGAATGAAAATGAATAGGCGATGCGTAGTTGTTGTCGGTTCACGAGCCTTCTCCCAAGGGCTGGACAGCCGGGAGACTACGCAGGCGATGTGACGGGTAGACCCGTCTCATTAGGTGGATTAATAGGCCGGGCGGCTCTTAGACTAAAGTCGTATAGACAGTACTTGGAATTTATGAAACGACCGGATTCATGCGGGTTAGCGCGTCATCTGAGTTTCCACGTCACCACCCCCATCAGCACGCCTATCCCCAGCCTGCCCCCGGACAAGCTGAACTGGTACCAGGCCAGCAAGGGCGAGAAGTCGGTCACCTTCAGGCTGTATGCGAGGTCGTCCCAGGCGGCGGCGTGGAGCGTAAGCGGCAAGTCGATCAGCAGGAACGCCAGGGCAAGCAGCACGGCGAGGCCCGCCCGTATCAAACGGATGGGCAGCCGCCCGGGCAGCGCCGCCGCCATGGCCGGTGCAATGACCAGGGGCTGGAGCAGGCTCCCTACCGGCGTTGAAACCCACACTGAACCCCTGGGGTCGGCCGACAGGACCTGCCCACCCAGCACGAATCCACGTGAGAAGCCCAGCCGAAGCCGGATCACGGTATCTTGCCAGTTGTGCTCGACGCCAAGAAAACGAACATTGAAGCGGTCGTCCATCCAATCCAGCGTGGCATGGGCCAACGGCAACAGGGCCTCGATCAGCGTCGAGCCCCCCCACCATGCCGCGGCCAGGGTGAGTGCAAAGCCAAGGCTAAGCGCCAGCGCGAACCGGCCGGGACTAGGCCAGACGGCTGCGATGGAGGACGGCATAGAAATACAGTGCGACGGCAGCGACCAGCACGGCCGGCAGCACGGTGGTGTGCAACAAGTCGAACAGGCTGCGTTGCTCGCGGAAGGTGTAGAACAAGGCAATAATCCGTGCCTGGTTGAGCGCAAAGATCAATGCCAGCCCGAATG
>NZ_JBTSEG010000061.1:0-3661 GCF_054605375.1 Sulfuriferula sp.
GACATGGCATGGGCAACCGGATCAGGGAACAGCTTGGGGTTCACCAAGCGCAAGTCGCTCAGCCCCATGGTTTTCATCGCCCGTGCCGCCGAGCCGATATTGCCGGGATGACTGGTATGACTCAGTACAATTCGTACATTATTAAGCAAAAAAGTTTTATTCAACGCGCACTTACCTTTAAAATGGAGGCTGTTTCCACGCTCATTGACATATCAACATGCATCCCATGCTCACCACCGCGGTGAAAGCCGCCCGGCGCGCCGCCGCTATTATCAACCGCGCGTCTCTGGATATTGACGCACTCACGGTCAAACACAAAAATCACAATGATTACGTTTCAGAGGTGGATCGCGCTGCCGAACAAGCCATTATTGACATATTGCTGGCTGCCTATCCAAGCCACTCGATTTTAGCAGAAGAGAGCGGCGCGCAAGGCGATTCCGAATTTCAATGGGTGATCGATCCACTGGATGGTACAACCAATTTCCTGCATGGATTTCCTCAATATTCAGTATCTATAGCCCTGCTGCATAAAGGCCAACTGAATCAGGCCGTGATCTACGATCCCAGCCGCAATGACCTGTTTACTGCTTCGCGCGGCCAGGGAGCCTATCTGAACGACCGTCGCATCCGTGTATCCAATCGATTGAAACTTGCGGACTCCCTGATTGGCACCGGCTTTCCATATCGTGATTTCAGCCATCTGGACGCCTATATGGCCATGTTCCGAGACATGCTGCAAAAAACCTCCGGCGTACGACGGCCAGGCTCTGCGGCGCTGGATCTGGCCTACGTCGCTGCAGGACGACTGGACGGATTTTGGGAAATTGGCCTGAACAAATGGGACATTGCCGCCGGCTGCCTGCTTATTCAGGAAGCTGGTGGCCTGGTGGGGGATTTCAATGGGGACGATAGCTATATCGACACCGGCAATGTAGTCGCGGGTAATCCAAAGATTTTTGCCCAGTTACTGCAAACCCTGGCGCCTCACCTGACCACGGCATTAAAGTAAAACTCGACGGCGCTGCCTCGTTATTTTGACTGCGCTGGGATAGAATTTAATTTTTTGAATCAGAAAAGAATAAATGGCACTCATCATACAAAAATACGGTGGCACCTCAGTCGGTAGCGTCGAACGCATCAAACAAGTAGCCGAACGCGTCGCCAAATTCAAAATGCTCGGACACCAGGTCGTGGTGGTGTTGTCCGCCATGAGTGGGGAAACCAATCGACTGATCAAATTGGCACACGATGTGCAATCGCAGCCCGATGCACGCGAACTGGACGTATTGGTCTCTACCGGTGAGCAAGTCACAATTGCCCTGCTCGCCATGGCGCTCAAGGATCTGGGCCTGAAAGCCAAAAGCTATACCGGTGCCCAGGTACGCATCCTTACCGACAACGCCCATACCAAGGCACGTATCCTGAATATTGACGAACAGCACCTGCGCACTGATCTTCAGGCAGGCAATGTCATCGTCGTGGCGGGTTTCCAGGGCGTTGATGAGCACGGCAATATCACGACGCTGGGGCGAGGTGGCTCAGACACTACTGGCGTGGCGCTGGCTGCCGCGTTGAAGGCCGATGAATGCCATATCTACACCGATGTCGATGGCGTATACACGACGGATCCGCGCATCGTGCCAGAAGCGCGGCGCCTCAAGACGATCACTTTTGAAGAGATGCTGGAAATGGCCAGCCTGGGGTCGAAAGTACTGCAAATTCGCTCAGTCGAGTTCGCCGGCAAATATAAAGTCAAATTACGCGTACTATCCAGCTTTCAGGATGAAGGCGAAGGTACACTCATCACATTCGAGGAAGATGACAACATGGAACAAGCCATTATCTCCGGCATCGCCTTCAACCGCGACGAAGCCAAAATTACCGTGCTTGGCGTGCCAGACACCCCTGGCGTTGCGTATCAAATCCTGGGGCCTGTTGCAGACGCAAACATTGATGTTGACATGATCATCCAGAACGTAGGCGCTAACAACACCACGGATTTCACTTTCACCGTACATCGCAATGACTATGCACGCACTTTGCAAATGCTGCGAGACATGCAGGCGAAAATCGGCGCGCGTGAAGTGATCGGTGACGACAAAATTGCCAAGGTCTCCATCGTCGGTGTTGGCATGCGCTCGCATGTAGGCATTGCCAGCAGCATGTTCAAAAGCCTGGCCGAAGAAAGCATCAACATCCAGATGATCTCCACATCCGAGATCAAGATTTCTGTCGTCATCGACGAAAAATATCTGGAACTGGCCGTGCGCGTTCTGCACAAAGCTTTCGGGTTGGAAAAAGCCGCATAAATTTGACCGGTAGCGCGCAAGAAGCTATCATTGCGCGCTGTCTCAAACGGAGAGATGGCCGAGTGGTCGAAGGTACTCCCCTGCTAAGGGAGCGTAGGGTTTATAGCCTTACCGAGGGTTCGAATCCCTCTCTCTCCGCCAGAATTTATGTTAGAATTTCACACTTTCAAAGCGCCCGTAGCTCAGCTGGATAGAGTACTTGGCTACGAACCAAGGGGTCGGGGGTTCGAATCTCTCCGGGCGCACCATACGCAACATGCAGTTAGGCCAATCTTCGGATTGGCCTTTTTGCATTATAGGTCTTCGGGGGAACGATAGGGGGAACAGCCCCGGCTTCTTCAAAAAAAAAAACCAATTCTTGGCATGATTTTCAGTGGGTGGTGCAATAATAGCGCGCAGTGCATCTGCCTCGCCACTATCTAAATAGAGTGACCCATGAGCCTTTACACTCAGCTACAAAATGCGCGCAGCGAAGAAGACGTTAAAGACGCATATATCAAAGCACTGAACTTAAAAAGCTTCACCAAAGGTTTGATTGATATTCAAACCAAGGAAATCTGGTTTGAAGCCAAAGACACAGGCAAGCACTCCAGCTATGCCATGTTCACGCAATTGCTGCATTACGTCCAAGTAGCATTGAACGTTGGTGAAACAATTCCGCCTTTTTTGGCAGTGGTAGACACTGAAAAAGCTGCGCTGATGAAGACAGCCGACGTACTGCCTTTCCTAGCCAAAAAGACAGTAAAATGGGGTAAATCGGCCAGTCAATATACCCTAGAAGCATTAGCAGAAATCTCCGCCCATATCGGGACACATTTTGTCTCATTCAACATTTCCAAACATGCAGACGAGTTCATCAGCACCGTTAAAATCGCCATCAAATCTGGCGACATTATCCGTACCCAGATTACTCCCGACAACCTCAAACAAGTCTTTGATAAATGGGTAGACCTGGTGGGTTGCGAAATCATCGGTGTAAACGAGGAAGACTACGCACTACTGTTTTTTGCTGATGTGATGCACGATGGCACGGTATCCACTCACTTCAACCTACCCGCCGAATTGCTGCACAAAAATAACGCGCCTGTATTTAGCTTGGCAGGGCATATATATGAGTTGGGAAATAAAGAAGGCTACCGCCGCTTTTGGTCGATATATCACAAACCTCCCAAGGTTGAATATCGTGATTACTTGCTCGAACGCCGTGACAGTCTGATTCCATTAGGGAAACTCTGCAAAACCCCCACTTTCGCGCCCCGCACCCGAACCCATTGTGTCAACATTGAGCCCATGAAACAAACCACCCTGAACCTAGACCTCAGTCTCAAGCGCACGCGCAAGCGTGAATT
>NZ_JBTSEG010000062.1:0-3047 GCF_054605375.1 Sulfuriferula sp.
CGTGTTCCATCTGTTCGAGAAATTCACGCTTGCGCGTGCGCTTGAGACTGAGGTCTAGGTTCAGGGTGGTTTGTTTCATGGGCTCAATGTTGACACAATGGGTTCGGGTGCGGGGCGCGAAAGTGGGAGTTTTGCAGAGTTTCCCTAGGGTTTGTTGCTCGAACTGCATATACTGCTTGCAGGTTTCCACCAGCTTGGGCAGCTCGTCGTGACGTTGCTTGAGCAGTACATCGATGTTCGACCAGGCGCGGCCGACGTTGTGCTTGAGTGTGACCAGTCCGTTATAGAGCAATATCGTGTAAAGCGCGACAATGACCAGAATGATCAGTGTGACAATTTGAGCAGTTCCCATGGTTTCTCCCCTTCTTATTGCTTGAGTGTAACGGATAAGCAGAGAAAAAATTAAGTGCCAGGCGAGCTTATGTAAAGGTATTGCTTGAGGTTGAGGACAGGCAGCGCACCATTAGCTGACGAATGTGTTATGTTTATTCATGAACGTTGATAATATTTGTCACGGTTTTGTCGCAATGCCGCAATGCGGCTTCAGTAAATTAACTATTTTTCAGTCGGAGTCCATATGCTTTATCCGGAAGTTTTTGGCACCTTGGAGAAATTGCGCTGGAATATGGCCAAAGACGTGCCTTGGGATAGCTTTGATCCCGCACTATTAACCGATGAGCAGGCAGTGACAATCAAGATGAATGCCATTACCGAATGGTCTGCGCTGCCCGCAACTGAAATGTTTTTACGCGACAATCGCCATGACAGCGATTTTTCGGCGTTTATGTCGGTGTGGTTTTACGAGGAGCAAAAGCATGCGCTGGTGTTAATGGAATATCTGCGCCGCTTTCGTCCGGACATGGCACCTACTGAGGAAGAATTGCATCAGGTGCGTTTTGAATTTGATCCAGCACCGCCGCTGGACACCCTCATGCTGCACTTCTGTGGCGAAATGCGACTGACGCAGTGGTATCGCCGCGCCGCACAGTGGCACACCGAGCCTGTCATCAAGCATATTTACGGCCTGCTCTCCGGCGATGAGGCGCGTCACGGCGGGGTTTATTTTCGTTACATGCAGCAGGCGATCGAACGTCAGGGCGATGAGGCGCGGGCCGCTTTCGCCAAGGTTGGAGTGTTGATGACCAGTTCCGGGCGCAGTAGCAAACCTCTGCATCCCACCAATTTGCACGTCAGTGCCGATTTTTTCCCGCAGGACACCATTCAGAGTCGCCTGCCCGATCCGGACTGGCTCGAACACTGGCTGGATAATCAGATACAGTTTGATCCAAGCTGGGAAGCCAAAGTGGTCAACACCATCCTGATCAAGTTATCCAATCTGTTCGGCCAGTCCTTTGAGAGTATCAAGGATCTGAACCGTTACCGTAAACAAGTTGCTTCGGCGGTGCCTACAGCCGCATTCTAAGCACGGTTTCAATCTCGTCATCGGTCAGCAATATAGGGTTGGTTTTCATACTGCTGCCGCGACTTTTCGCCACGATGCGAGGTAGATCGTTTGCATGGACGCCAAAGTGATTGAGGCATGGCAGTTGCATCGTCTGGGTCCACTCATCCAGCATGTTAGTCAACGCTGCGTGAGCCGCCAAATCATTCAGTGTTTCATCGTTGCTTAGCAATCTGCCCAACTGCGCGTATTTACGTAAAGCAATACTGTTTGGGGCACGTTGCAATAATGCATGTATGTTGATTTGCGTCGCCGCTGCGACCAGGGTGCCACAGGCTACGCCGTGCGGGATCGGGAAAAATGCCCCCAGCGGTGCAGCCAGCCCATGTACCGAACCCAGCCCGACTTGCGCCAGCGTGATACCCGACAGGAGTGCGGCATAGGCCATGCCAGAGCGCGCATCCGCAGCGGCGGCACCCTGCCGATACCATACCAACAGGCTGTTACGCGTTACGCGCAGGCCATCCAGCGCAAGTGCATCGGTAAAGGGATTGGCCTTGGTGGAGACAAACGACTCCAATAGCTGAGTAAGCGCATCCATGCCATTTGCGGCGATCACCGAGGCCGGGCAGGAGGCAAGCAGATCCGGATCAACTACGGCATATTCCGCTATCAGGCTTTCATCGCGGAATGACTTTTTAAAGCCGTGCTCACCATGCAGGCTTAATACGGCATTTTTGGTGGCCTCCGAGCCTGTGCCTGCCGTAGTCGGCACCGCAATAAAGGGGGTGGCAGGGCCCGAATAAGGCCGCTCTGGCCCAACGCCTTCGAGGTGATCCATGACGGAGTTGCCCGGGCGCAGCAAACCTGCGATCGCTTTCGCGGCATCCAGGGCACTACCCCCGCCAATGCCAACCACAACGTCGATTGCACAATCCTGTAAACGCGCCACAGCCATGTCTACCAAATACGGCGAAGGCTCGGTTTCCACCTTTACATCCAGCCATGTCATCCCGTGCGCTTCCAGGCCGCACAATAATTCTGTCCAGATGCGTGAATCACGAATAGCGGAGCGCCCGGTGACCAGCAGTACATGTTTGCCATAACGTGCAGCCAGCTCAGGAAGCTGCTGGACAGTACCTGATCCGAATAAAATGCGTGGCAAACGTGAAATATTGAATGCATTCATCATAAAATTTGATTGCAGGTGTGGTTGTAATGAAGAGGTGTTCGCATTTTTTTGATTATTCGAGTGTATTTTTTATTACAGTAAAAATGAAATCTGTTCAGGTATTTAGGTTCATTTTGCCCGCAAAATGTATCCCCGGCAAAGGGGGTGAACGCGAATAAATGTTGACGCCAAACGCCGTGCTTTGCTATAGTCTCACTTCTCGACGCAGCACAAACAACGCAGCGATGAGAAGCAGTTAATCGGACGCGGGGTGGAGCAGTCTGGCAGCTCGTCGGGCTCATAACCCGAAGGTCGTAGGTTCAAATCCTGCCCCCGCAACCAAGCAACACCGCTCTTTAACAACAAGACAACCGATAAGTGTGGGTATTTGCGATGGGTACCTGATTTTGGGAGCTGGGTAACTGGTTTCTGGAAGAGGGAAGTAAGAAATTGCAAGTGCTCAGACTTAAAGCA
>NZ_JBTSEG010000063.1:0-2626 GCF_054605375.1 Sulfuriferula sp.
CGCTCTCCGTTACCCCCAGTGCGTTTGCTGACGACCAGGGTTACGCTCCTGGTTACTACATGACACCGCAGGCTTACTATGGTCAACGTACAGACTATAGGTCCCGTGATGAGCACAGATACAGAGATGGTGAGCGACACAGAGAAGATCGGCAGCATAGGCGCCGAGATTATCATCGCGGCGACCATTAGGCAGCCGATCCCGGGAGTCTACGGATCTCTATTTGCGCAACCGGATACCCAAAATTTTACCTTCTGGCAAATGGCGCGAGGCGTCATGTAGCGCACCCGGTGGTCATGCTTGCTGGCCCACAGCCAAACTGGCCAGCCACCTTATAATACGAAGCACGATGAGGGATTAATGTCGCGGTGACGGCCGGCAGTGTGAGGCCTGGCACGACACGACGAGCTCGGCCCGGTGAAAAAGCCGGGCCGAGCTGTGTCTGAATACATCGCCATATCCACAAATGCAGCAAGTTAACGCTACTCAGTATATACCGGATCCCCAAGGCCGACGGCTACTGGACCATTCCAGGAGTGGCTTCCTGAAGGGGAATAAACATATTCCGGGGAATACCTACTAAGGTCTGAATATGCGCAGAATGGCTGGAGATTTTGCGGCATGGAGCGTAGCCATGCCGATATGACCCCACCAGTACAACCAGACAAATGACGAAAGAAAATCGTGCATTTTCTTGGGAATCTGGTAGAAGCTTATGGGGGCTGCCACTCCGTAATTTGGAATTAAGAAAAACATGATAAATCCCAAGAAGGCCATGCCGGTCACGGCAAGCAAACCAAGACCATGTATCATGCCCGGTAAACCGCCGCGCATCCCACTGGGTGGCAACCTTCTCTCTGCCAGCCCCTTTATATCCCTGCATATATTTTCCAAATACTCGCCACTGTACGGGAAAAGGTGCGCGCGTATGCTTTTGTTATAGTAAACTTGGGTCCAGAATGCAATAACAATGACTGTGGCAAACATGCCAACCCACATGTGGGCATGAAACAATAAATGCCGAAATGGAAGCTCACCAAACTTTTTCCATATGGCTTTCATATCGAGCTCACTGAAAAGCAGAAAAGTCACCACCAGTGCAAATCCCACATGTATCCATCGCGTACTTCTTGGCCATTCTTGAACATTTCCAGACATGTAAAACTCCGTAATTAGATGATATATAATTTGTAAAATAAAGCTGATTATTCACAGATCGAATCTTAACAGGTGACGCCGCATGCTGCAATCATCAATGCTGTTTTTGCATATTACTAAAAATCATAAATATAATGATTAACTGTCAAGTTGTGTTTGGCTTTTTCCTAACTGGCGATTAATGGCAATAATGCAACAGCCTCATATCATTACAGTTCCCATCCTATAATTTACCATCACGCCACCGAACACGAACCGCAGCACGCCTTCCCGGAATGATAGGTGGGTATTCTCATAATAATCGATATTACTGAAACCCTTTGACAAGTTATGACGCTATAACTTGTCAAAGGGCAACGCGTCACAGGACGCAGTGCCCTAAAACAGCTTAGAACTTGGCCGATACTGTCATAAAATACTGCCGGGGAGCGCCCGGATCAGCCAGAATGGCACCAGTACTGTTACCACTGAAGTACCCGCCACTGGTAATGTACTCAATGGGGTTATACTGTGCGTCAAAAAGATTGTATATCCCCACAGAGAGCTTCACGCCTTTTAGAGTCGGTATGTATGGATTCAAACGGCTTGTTTTTATCCCAAGGCTAAGGTTAGAGACGTTGTATCCCGGCTGCTTCTGATGCGATGGCGCACCGGTCACGTTGTTAAAGAGATACTGTGAGCTCGTGTACTGATCCACAAACTGGGGTGAGAACAGAAAGCCATGATAGTAGTACCGATAATCAATACCTGCACTCATGGTAAGGTCGTACCCCCACCCTGCGGAGTATATGAGGTATAGTACGAGTGATTGAATGCCAGATTAGCAAACAGGTGCCAGTTCCAGGAGGGATTATCGGCAATCGCGATATTTACGCCATTCACCACCGCATTCGCCGATGCAAATTTGGTTTGGGCGATATTGCTCAGGTAAGTCGCTATGGTCTCATTGGCCAGATGATCATAGTAGTAGTTGATGTTGAATGTGAAATTATGAAGCATCATCCAATTGTGCACCATGAACTTGGCACCCACTTCATAATCTGTACTTTTTACCGGCTTCAGACTATTGAAGTCGATGCCACCGCCGTGGCTATTATAGGCCCCAAAGTTATTATCCGTTGGATTTTGATAAGACTGAGCATAACTGGCATATATTGAACCCCACTTTACCGGGGCAAAGCGAATGCCAACCGAAGGTTCAAGACCGGATATGGTGTCCGCCGAGCTATTGATCAGCGTTTGATTCTGAGCACCGGCAGGAAGGTTGGTGAATGCCTGGTTCCCGTTATTATACATTTGGGTCTGGTACTGGACTGCAGCAATGCCCGGCGTAATCTTGAAGCCGGAAAACGGCGTGATCGTGTCTTGAATAAAGCCCGTCAAATAGTTGTTATACAGCACATCACTATTGTACTGACTGGGAAACGACGGACTGGTGCCGAGAAGCGTGTTGTATCCGGCATAGGGC